>NZ_JBEXUI010000001.1:605904-751789 GCF_040614395.1 Nocardia sp. NPDC005998
CGATGACTCCCGGTAGGCCGTCATCGCCTACCGGGTCTCGGTCGGAGCCCGAAGTGGTGCGACGTGGCAGTCGGCGCTCGTCGCCCCGGCTTGTTGTGCTGCAACGCTGTACAAAGCGTCCGCTGCCCGCGGCATCGGCCACCCGGCGGAAGTCAGACCGCAGTCGGTTCGGGGGTGGCCGCGCGGTGGCCGAGGCGGACCGGCATCCGCTCATATCCGTGCAGCGTGAACAACTTTCGGCGTTGCGGCGTCCCGTCCAGCTGCAGGTCGGGGAAGCGCTCGAACAGCGACTGCAGCGCGAAGGTGGCTTCCATGCGGGCCAGGCTGGCGCCGAGACACACGTGTATGCCGCTGCTGAAGGTCAAGTGCTCCTTGGCATTCGCGCGGCCGACGTCGAAGACATCGGGATCGGCGAAGATCGCGGGGTCTCGATTCGCGCCCGCCAGCGACAGCACGACCGTGCTGCCCTTGTGTAACTGGATACCTTCGAATTCGAAGTCGGTCGATGCGATTCGCGCGGTCGTCTGCACCGGGGCGTCGATGCGCAGTACCTCTTCGACCGCATTCGGCCAGAGGTCCGGTTCGGCGCGCAACCGATCCAATTGTTCGGGGTGCGCGACCAATTGGGCGACACCATTGCCGATCAGGTTGACCGTCGTCTCGAATCCGGCACCCATCAGCAGACTCGCGCTCGCCTTCAGCGCGAAGTCATCGAGTTCACCGGCGGTGACCAGGCTGCTGAGGATATCGTCCCCGGGTTCGCGGCGCAGTCGCGCGATATGCCCGTCGAGGTAATGGTTCATCACCTCCATCGCCCCGAGCGCCCGCCGGAACGCCCGCCAGGAGATCCCGACATCGAGCAGCGGGGTCATGCGATCGCCCCAGTCCAGAAATACCTTTCGGTCCTTTTCCGGGAAGCCGAGCATTTCCGAGATGATGGCGATCGGCACCTGCGTGGCATACGACTCGATCAGATCGGCCGAGCCGCCCGATGGCAGCGCGTCGAGCAGTTCTTCGGTGACCGTTTCGACTCGATCCCGCAATCTGCCGACCGCCCGCGGGGTGAAGGCCGAGGCGACCGGCTTGCGCATCCGCGTATGCTCCGGCGGGTTGATGACCAGCATCGACGGCGGTTCGACCGGATTGGGCGGCAACGGAAGCCGTTCGGCGAGCAGTTGCAGCGGCTTCGGAATATTGAAGGTATCGGTGGTGCGTACACCGAACCGGCTGTCCCGCAGCACACTTCGGCACAGATCGTAGTCGAAGCTGGCCCACGCGATCGGGGTGCGCAGCAGCCGACCCTGCCCACGCAGCCGCTCGATCAGCGGGTAGGGATCGGCCAGGCCGTCCGGTCCGCCCATCAGCTGGGCGAACGGATCACCACGCCGCGCCTGCGTGCGCAGGGCCAAGCGAGGCGCACCCTGCGTCGACAACCAGCGGAACCAATATTGCGGCTTCATCTCACCACCCCATCGTTGTGCGATAGCTCCACCGTACTAACCGACCGGCGTGCGTGGAACGTCCTATGGTCGGACGCCCACCTATACCGGAGTAGGAGCTCAGCCGCGCTCCGCGGTGACCCGCTCGGATTCGATGCGCCGCTCGCGCAGGGCCGGATCGGGATTGACCACCTGGACCAGCGCGGCCCCCGCGACCAGTACCGAGACGAATCCGTCGATCAGTTCGGCGGCGGTATCCCAGGACGTGCTCGACAGCACCCGGTCGCCCTCACCGAACCCCTGCCGCAATGCGGATTTCCTGGCCTCGGCCAGCACCTCGGAGACCGGCATACCATCCAGCGCCACCCCGGTGCCGCGCGGCAGGAAGTGGTCCCCGTGTACCCGAACGGATGTGGCGAAATCGGTGATGCCGATCGGCAGATCGCGCACCGGCAGCCCGAAGGCGTCCAGCGAGAGTGCGGCGACCTCGGCGGTGCCGTCGGTCTCGGCCAGCCGTTCGGCGGTGGTCAGCGCCAGATCGGCGTCCGGATCGGGCCCAAGCACCACCTCGGTCCCGGCCCACCAGCAGCCGAGCAGCACCGCGGCGGTCTGCCAGTGTGCTGGCAGCAGCACCGCGACCCTGGCACCCGGGCTCAACCCGAATTCGTCGCGAATCAGATTGGCGGTCTTGGCCGCCCAGTTCGCCAGCGTCAGCCCGGAAAGCTCGATCCGGGCGCCGGTGGCATCGTCGTAGTAGGTGACGCGTGGTCCCGCTGGATCGCGTTCGAGGATCGGATCCAGCACCGCCTCGGTGAGGGTCAGTTTCTGGTCTTGGTCACGCATCGGTCAAATCACGCATGGTCAATTCACGCATTTCGGTCCATTCTGGCCTGCGTCGATCGGTGGGGCGGGCGGCACGGGCGTTGCGGTGCTCGACGTTCCGGAGAAGTCGAACATGCGGCCCGCGGCCGAGCCCGGACCAGAATAGTCGCTTGCCAGTACGACGCTGACCGAATCGGGCGACATCGAGGCATCGGAGACAATAGTCAGCCCGCCGAGTGCCTGCGCGACCGCCTTGGCCTTCGGATTCGAGGTACTCACCGCGAGAACTCGGCTGCCGGTGACGGCGGGCCCGGTGTAGTTACCGACCAGTCCCTCCTGAAATCCCTTGGCCCGCAGAGCCTGTGCCACCTGACCGGCAAGTCCGCCGACCCCGCTCGCATTGAACACATTGACGCTCACCGAGGTCGGATCGGTCGTTGGCTCGCCATGATCGGTGGACTTGCCGTCGACCAACCCCGCCACATACGCCGCGACCGGCTTCGGATCGACCCGGACGACCGATTCACCGTCGCTGGTCGTGTCATTGAGATCGGCGACCGGCACCGTCTCGAAACTGACCTGACCGCCCGTCAGATCCTTCAGCTGATGCAGGAACGCCAGCACATCCCAACCATCGTCCAGCACAACGGTGCGCCCGACCGCATCACTGAGATTCTTCAATTTGACAGGATTGCCGAGCGTTTTGGCGCTGAGCACCTGGCCGACCAACTGCGCCATGAAGACCTGCTGGCGCACGATCCGGTCCAGATCGCCGCGCGGGAGATCGTGGCGCTGACGCACGAAGCTCAAAGCCTCTGGGCCGTCGAGCTTCTGGCGGCCCGCGCGGAAGTCGGCGCCGGACATCCATTCGTCGACGGGATTGTTCAGACACACGTCGACCCCGCCGACCGCATCGGTCAGCAGCACGAAGCCGAGCAGACTGACCTCGGCGTAATGGTCGACGGTGATGCCGGTGAGATTGGCGACGGTCTTGATCAGCGCCTGCCGGCCTGCCTGCGTGGACTGCTTTTCCGCGTCTGCCTCCGAGACGCCCTGCTTGATCAGCTTCAGCCGCTGGGCCTCCTTGGTCGCGCCGTAGGCCGAGTTGATCTTGCCCTTGCCCATGCTGGGAATGTCGACATAGGAGTCGCGTGGAATGGAAATCGCGGTGGCGGAGCGGCCGTCGTTCGGAACGCGGATCAGCACGATGGTGTCGGTATTGGTACCCACCTCATCACCCGCGTGCAGTAAGGCGCGCTCGTTATTGCTGAGCGGATTGCCGTGCGCGTCGGTGCGGCTGTCCACGCCGACCAGCAGGATGTCGACGGCGCCGTCGCGGCCACCGCCGAGCCCGAGGCCGCCGATGCGTTCGATATTCGAGATCAGCGAGTCCACGCTGTGCCAGGCGAATCCGGTGATGAGCAGGATCAACACCGCCCCGATCGCGATGAACGCGCGCAGCGGCCCGAAGCCGCCCTCGGCCCCGGATAGTTGCGACGGCGCTGTCGCTCTGTGCATCTGCCGCACCACTGCATCCTCTCGCCGAACCCGGGTATCAATCCTGAGCTGTGCTCGCCGAGCGCTCCCAGCTGATCTTCTGCCTGCGCAGCGCCGGTTTCATCGCAGTCGATGGGTTGCTGACTTCGACCGCCCCGCCCCCGGTACCCCCGTCTCCGTTGCCTCAAGGCTAACCAACGGTTATCCGAGCGGACCTCAACCGCTGGTGCCCCGGCGTGCCAGACTCGTGCCCGTGACCGCGATATCGCCCTCCTCGACCGTAACCGCGCGCCTCGTCGTGACCGGGGCGGGCGGGCAGTTGGGCCGCGAACTCCTGCGCCGCGCACCCGCCGCCCGTGCCTTCGGTCGCGGTGAGTTGGACATCACTGATGCCGATGCCGTGGGTGCCGTGCTCGAGCCGGGGGATGTGGTGCTGAACTGCGCCGCCTACACCGCCGTCGACCAGGCCGAATCCGATGCCGAGGCCGCCTTCGCCGGTAACGCGACCGGACCCGCCGTACTCGCCGCGGCCTGTGCGCGGGTGGGCGCCCGACTGATCCATATTTCGACCGACTACGTGTTCGCAGGTACCAGCGACAAGCCGTACGAAACCGATGACCCGACCGATCCCGCGACCGTCTACGGCCGATCCAAATCGGCGGGCGAGCAGGCCGTGCTGGAACTGGCGCCACTCGCGCATGTGGTGCGCACGGCGTGGGTATACACCGGGCGCGGAAGCGATTTCGTGGCCACCATGGTGCGGCTGGAACGCGAACGCGACACCGTCGACGTGGTCAGCGATCAGCTCGGCTCCCCGACCTACGCCGCCGATCTGGCCGAGGGACTGCTGGAATTGGCCGGCCGGCCGGATGCGCCCCGGGTGCTGCACGCGACCAACTCCGGCCAGGCCAGCTGGTTCGACTTCGCCCGGGCGGTATTCGCCGGAATCGGCGCGGACCCGACTCGGGTCCGTCCGTGTGACTCGACCGCATTTCCGAGACCCGCACGGCGCCCGGCATATTCGGTGTTGTCCAATCGCTCGTGGGCCGATGCCGGACTGACTCCGCTGCGGTCGTGGGAGGCCGCACTCGGGGACGCGCTATCGGGGTTGTCCCGCTAGGCTGGGCGCTCGTGAATGAGCGTCAGCGAGTGAACCAAAGACACAGCGCGCCTTCGCGCACGACGGAGCCGAGCGTCAGCGAGGCGCAGTCGTGAGCGATTCTGTGGCCCCAGGCGGGCTTGTCGTCGTCACGGTGACCTATTCACCTGGCGAGCACCTCGAGCACTTCATCACCACCCTGGCCGCTGCCACCAGCGACAAGCCACAGGTGATTCTTGCCGACAATGGGTCGGTGGACGGGACGCCGGAGCTGGCGGCGGAGGCGAACTCGCACGTGCGACTGCTGCGGACCGGCGGCAATATCGGCTATGGCGGCGCCATCAACCGGGCGGTCGCGGAGATCGATCCGAGCGTCGAATTCATCGTCATCGCCAATCCGGATATCCGCTGGGGTGCCGATTCGATCGACAAACTGCTCGCCGCCGCCAAGCGCTGGCCGCGCGCGGGTGCGCTCGGACCGATGGTGCGCGAACCCGACGGCAGCGTCTACCCCTCGGCGCGCTCGGTCCCGGGTCTGCTCGACGGCGCCGGTCATGCCATTCTCGGCACGGTGTGGCCGTCGAACCCGTGGACGCTGCGCTACCGCCAGGACAATGAGGAGATCTCCGAGCGGGCCGTCGGCTGGCTGTCCGGTTCGTGCCTGCTGGTGCGGCGCGCGGCCTTCGATTCGATCGACGGTTTCGACTCCCGCTACTTCATGTACATGGAGGATGTGGACTTCGGCGACCGGATGGGCAAGGCGGGCTGGCACAACGTCTTCGTGCCCGATGCCGAGGTCACCCATGCCAAGGGACATGCGGCCGCACGCCATCCCGAGATCATGCTGCCCGCCCATCACGCGAGCGCGTACCGATTCCAGGCCGATCGACATCCGCACTGGTGGCAGGCGCCGTTGCGGCTGGCATTGCGGGCCGGACTTGCGATCCGTTCCCGAATTGCGGTTCGATCTGCGCTGCGTCAACAGGCGCAGGAAGCTCAGGGCTAGCGTCACAACTACGGCGCGATGGTGCCCGGCGCGTGTCGCCGGGCACTGAACTGGTGTCGCAGATGTCGAGTGCACCAGCGAGGACGATCCACTGTGAACAGGGGAGCATGATGGCAGGAAATGCAGGCACCGACGCCGTGATTCTGGTCGGCGGTCAGGGCACGCGGTTACGTCCGCTGACCCTGTCGGCGCCCAAGCCGATGCTGCCCACGGCCGGGCTGCCGTTCCTTACCCACCTGCTGGCCCGCATTGCCGATGCCGGTATCAGCCATGTGGTGCTCGGTACCTCGTTCAAGGCGGAGGTCTTCGAGGAGCATTTCGGCGATGGCGCCGAACTCGGTCTGGAGCTCGAGTACGTGACCGAGACCGAGCCGCTGGGTACCGGCGGTGGGATTCGCAATGTGCTGCCCAGGCTGCGCGCGGACAACATCATGGTGTTCAACGGTGATGTGCTCGGCGGTACCGATCTCGGTGCGATCCTCGACACCCACGAGTCCACCAATGCGGATGTGACACTGCACCTGGTCCGGGTGAGCGATCCGCGCGCGTTCGGCTGTGTGCCGACCGACGAGGACGGTCGGGTCACCGCCTTCCTGGAGAAGACCCAGGATCCGCCGACCGACCAGATCAATGCCGGTTGTTACGTCTTCCGCCGCGAATACATCGAGAAGATCCCGGTGGGCCGCCCCGTCTCGGTGGAGCGCGAGGTCTTCCCGGCACTGCTCGCCGAGGGCGCCCGCGTCCAAGCCCATGTCGATTCGTCCTACTGGCGCGATATGGGCACCCCCGAGGACTTCGTCCGCGGCTCCGCCGACCTGGTCCGCGGTATCGCCCCCTCCCCGGCCCTGCCCGGTCAGCGCGGCGAATCCCTGGTCCACGAGGGTGCCGGTGTGGCCCCCGGCGCCGTACTGATCGGCGGCACCGTCGTTGGCCGCGGCGCGGAGGTCGGTGCCGGAGCTCGCCTCGATGGCGCGGTCCTGTTCGACGGCGCCCGCATCGAAGCCGGTGCCACCGTAGAGCGCTCCATCATCGGCTTCGGCGCCCGCATCGGCCCCCGCGCCCTCGTCCGCGACGCCGTCATCGGCGACGGCGCCAATATCGGCGCCCGGTGCGAACTACTACGCGGCGCTCGAGTCTGGCCCGGCGTCCAAATCCCCGACGGCGGCATCCGCTTCTCTACCGACGTCTGAGCGCTTACGTCTTACTCCGGGCGTCTTACTCCGGGCGGATTTTCCAGATGTAGCGGGTTTTGGGGCGGCCTGCTCGGCCGTAGTCGGATTTACGGTCGACCAGGCCGTCATCGGCGAGCTTTTCGAGGTAGCGCCAGGCGGTGATGCGGGAGACGCCGACGGTGGTTGCGGTGTCGGCGGCGGTGATTCCGCCGGGGGCGTCGCGGACGGTGCGGGAGATTTCGTCGAGCGTTTGTGGGGCAACGCCCTTAGGGGCGGTGGCGCGTTGGTCGGAGGTGCGTAGCGCGCTGAGGGCGCGGTCGATGTCCTGTTGGGAGACGGCGGTTTCGCCCGCGGGGAGGGCGGTGCGGAATTCGAGGTAGCGTTCGAGTTTGTCGCGGAAGGCGGCGAAGGTGAACGGCTTGAGGAGATACAGCACCACGCCGTAGGAGACGGCGGTGCGCACCATGGCCAGGTCTCGGGCCGAGGTGATGGCGATGACGTCGGGGCGCGGCGCGAGGCCAGTAAGCGCGGCGGCGACGTCGAGGCCGCTGGCGTCGGGCAGGCCGATATCCATGAGCACCAGATCGATCGGCGCATTATCGGCGGCGGCATCGGCGGCGGCACGCATCGCCTCGCGGCCGGTGTGCGCCACGGCCACCGCGGCGAAGCCGGGAATGCGCTCGACGTACGCGCGGTGCGCCTCGGCGATCAATGGCTCGTCCTCGACGATCAACACTCGGATCATCGCGCGTCCTTTCGCGGAATCGTCACGGTCACGGCGCTTTCCGGATCTCGTTCGGTACCGATCACACCGTCGTGACGGTCGACCAGTCGGTGTACCAGTGCCAGGCCGAGGCCATGGTGGTCGGCTTTGGTGGAATAGCCGCGTTCGGCGGCGCGGGCGAAGGTCTCGGCGGACATTCCGGGTCCACTGTCGGCAACCCGGACGAACAGCGCCGAATCCCCGTTCGCCGATCGCACCGTATCGAACGCCGCGGCCGACTCGATCGCGAGCGCCGGATCGGCCCCCGCCGGATCGCAGGCAAGGTTCGAATCCTGTTGGCGCACAGTAACTTCCACCCATCCATCGGCGCCCTCGGCAGCCGCGTCGATGGCATTGTCGATCAGATTGCCCACCAGCGTCACCGTCTCCTGTGCCGACAGCGGCGCGGTCGAATCGAGCGCCGTATCCTCGGTGATCGTCAGCTCGATGCCGCGTTCGGCGGCCTGGTTCACCTTACCGAGCAGCAGCGCCGCCAAGGCCGGGTCGCCTACCGCGGTCAGCAGCCGATCGATAAGGGCTTGGGACAGTTGCAGTTCCGCGGTCGCGAACTCCACCGCCTCCCGGTAGCGGCCGAGCTCCACCATGGTGATCACGGTGTGCAGCCGATTGGCCGATTCGTGCGCCTGCGCGCGCAGCGATTCCGCGAAACCGCGCACCGAATCGAGTTCGCCCATCACAGTCCGCAGTTCGGTGTGGTCGCGAATGGTGATCACGGTGCCGATCGGTCGCCGCTCCCAGGTGACGACATCCTGATTGACCAGCAGAATCCGATCCGTGGTCACGTGCATCTCATCACGGACCACACCCCAGCTCATGCGCTGCATCGAAATCGGCAGATCGCCGCGCACGACCATACCGTCGGGCAGATCGAGCAACCTACGCGCCTCATCGTTGACCACCTCCGCGCGCTCACCGGTCGGTCCGAAAACCACCAGCCCCTCGTGGATCGAATGCAGCACCGCATCGTGCTGCTCGTACAGCGTGCGCAGCTCATCGGGCGCGAGACCGTGCGTCTGGCGGCGGATCCGGCGGCTCAACAGAAACGAACCCGCCGCCGCGACCGCGAGGCCAGCGGCGGCGACACCGAGGATCAACGGCAGCTGCGTGCCGACCTGATCGCCGATCCGTGCCCGGGTGACGCCCGCCGAGACCAACGCGATGATGCGCCCGTTGTCATAGACCGGAGTAACCGCCCGGATCGAGGGACCGAGCGTGCCGGTGAAGGTCTCGGTGAAGGTCTGCCCGGCCAGTGCGCGGTCGATATTGCCGCTGAACGGCTGCCCGATGCGCTCGGGCATGGTGTGGGTGTACCTGGTCCGGTCCGGTGCCATCACCACGATGAAGTCCATGCCGGTCTCGAGGCGGGTCCGCTCGGTCACCGGCTGCAGCAGCGCGGTGGGGTTGGGGGTGTGCAGCGCCTCGACGGTGGAGGGCGCCTGCGCGACGGTCACCGCCACATCGGTGACTTCCCGCGAGGTGGTGACATCGCTGTTGTGCCGGGCGTCGAGCACCGCGAGCACTGCCCCGATACCGATGACCAGCCCGAGCACCACGAGCTGGAGTACGAAGGCCTGTCCGGCCAGCGATAGCCGACCACGTCCCCCGTACTTCTCACCGCGCAACACTGTCTTTCCTCGAGCCATTGAACGTAATGCACCAAAGCGTGACCGCCGTCACCTCCAGAGCCAACATTGTGCACGTGATGGCGTGAGCCACCTCACCCCGGTACCAATGAAGAGGACTTTTCCCGCTATGAGCGATGTGCAGAAACGGCAGCCGCGCGACCGTACCCATTGGCTGTATCTCGGCGTGATCGTCGCCGTAATCGCGGGAATTCTGGTCGGCTGGCTGGCGCCCGAATTCGGTCAGGACGTGGCGCCGCTGGGCACCATGTTCGTCAATCTGATCAAGATGATGATCGCGCCGGTCATCTTCTGCACGATCGTGCTCGGCATCGGATCGGTGCGCTCGGCGGCCAATGTCGGCAAGGTCGGCGGGCTCGCGCTCGGGTACTTCCTGGTCATGTCGACGGTGGCGCTCGCCATCGGACTGGTCGTCGGCAACCTGCTCGAGCCGGGCTCTGGCATGAATATCGCCAAGACCGCCAAACAGGGCGCGAAACTGGCCGATCAGGCCCATGCCGCGGGCGGCACCTGGGACTTCATCCAGAGCATCATCCCGACCACGCTGGTCTCCTCGCTGACCACCGGCAGCGTGCTGCAGGCGCTGTTCATCGCACTGCTGGTCGGATTCGCGCTGCAGGCCATGGGTGCGACCGGTGAGCCGATCCTGCGCGGTGTCGCCTCGCTGCAGAAGTTGGTGTTCCGGATCCTTTCGATGATTCTGTGGCTGGCCCCGATCGGCGCGTTCGGCGCGATCGCGAATGTGGTCGGCAAGACCGGCCTGGACGCGGTGAAGCAGTTGGCGCTGTTGATGGTCGCGTTCTACCTGACCTGTCTGGTCTTCATCTTCGGTGTGCTCGGCGTGCTGCTGTGGGCGGTATCGAGGGTGTCGATCTTCAAGCTGGTCCGCTACCTGGCGCGCGAGTATCTGCTGATCCTGGGCACCTCGTCCTCGGAGTCCGCGCTGCCGCGGCTGATCGCGAAGATGGAGCATCTCGGCGTCGAACGCACCACCGTGGGTGTCGTCGTGCCAACCGGATACTCGTTCAACCTGGACGGCACCGCCATCTACCTGACCATGGCGTCGCTGTTCATCGCCGACGCGATGGGCAAACCGCTCAGTATCGGTGAGCAGATCGGCCTGCTGCTGTTCATGATCGTCGCGTCCAAGGGTGCGGCCGGGGTGACCGGCGCGGGTCTGGCCACGCTGGCGGGCGGACTGCAGAGCCATCGCCCCGAACTGCTCGACGGCGTCGGCCTGATCGTCGGCATCGACCGGTTCATGTCCGAAGCCCGTGCGCTGACCAACTTCTCGGGCAATGCCGTCGCCACCGTGCTGGTCGGCACCTGGACCAAGACCATCGATATGGAGGGGGTCCACTCGGTCCTCGACCGCAAACTGCCCTTCGACGAGCGGACCATGGTCGACGATGATCACGGGCCGCGGACACCGCAGGAGCCGGACGCCGTCGACATGGTGAAGGTGTAAGGCCCTGTCCGGACGAGGAGATAAGCCGTGACCGCCGAACGATGGTTCCCGACCGAAGGTGATCTGCACCTTCGGATCTCGGTGGCCGGTGTGGCTTTCGACTACACCGCCACCGCGGCGGCGGTCCGCAATCTGCTCCACGACTGGCGGCGAAAGCGCTGGTGCACAATCGAATTGATTCGCGAAACCGTCGACGACCGCCGACTGCTACCGCGCCTGCCGTGTGAACGCCTGTTCCTCGGGTCGTGACCGGCAGCACAAAGGGGCCCGCAGGATCTGCGGGCCCCTTCGTGCTGCGCGAACGGTCTGGACTGTCGTTGCGCTGGAATCGACCGGTCCGATTCAGGCGTTGACCGCGACGGCGGCCGGGCGGGTGGTCACGCTGCGCTCGCGGAGCAGCAGGATGCCGGTCGCGATGACGAAGGCCGCCGTCAGGCCGTGCACCAGCAGTGCGGTGGCGGTGGAACCGTGCCAGCTGAGGACGGTGAACATATCGCCGATCGGAACCAGCGCGATCACCAGGGTCACGATGCCGAGGGCGTAGCGCTGCTTGGTGGCGAGCAGCACCAGGATGATCAGTCCGGAGACGGTATCGCGCACACCCTTGAGGTTCATGAACGCGACCGCGTCACCCGAGGGCCATTCCGGCAGACCGAACCCGGTGGCGATGGTTTCCGGGGTGATCAGGTAGCTGATGCCGATGTAGAGGATGAAGGCCGCGCCGATGAGGGAAAAGGCGGTGGCGATGCGCGAGATGGTCATGGCGTGCTCCTCGATGTGGTGCTTGTGCTGCTCTGATTGCTAGCGTTGCTAGGTATAAGAGCAACGATAGTGGAGCTTCGTTAGTTTGTCTAGCGCTGCTAGAATTTTTGTATGACCACGCAGAACCGCAAAGAGCGCGAACGCGCCGAACGCCATCAGCGCATCATCGACACCGCCCGCGAGCTCGCCGAAACCTCGGGCTGGGAGGCGGTGACCGTGCGCCGCCTCGCCGAGAAGATCGAATACAGCCAGCCGGTGCTCTACAGCCACTTCGCGGGCAAGGCGGCGATCGTCTCGGCCGTCGCCGAAGAAGGCATCGTCGATCTCACCGCACACCTGCGCAAGCGGCGGGCCCGGGCGAAAACGCCGGTCGAGGCGCTAGAGGCCATGGTGCGCGGCTACCTGGACTTCGCGACCGAGAATCCGGCCCGCTACGACGCGATGTTCGTCCTCAATACCGAACTCACCTTCGGCAACGATGCCCCGCAGGCGCTGAAGGACGCGTTCGGCGAGATCCAGAGCGCCTACGCGCCATTCGCGGGCGAGTTCGATCTGCAGGCGGGCACCGAGGTGCTCTGGAGCACGATGCACGGGATAGCCACCCTGGATCGCAGCGGTCGACTGGTCGATGACCTGCGCGAAGAGCGCATTCGGGTGCTGCTCGGCCAATGGACGCAGCAGGGCACGAATGGGTGATCGATACCTCTCTGGAGTGACGGCATGACCCGGGTCGGCGCGGCAGAATCGAGGTATGCCAGATGTCGTCGTGGTCGGTTCCGGTCCCAACGGTCTCGCCGCGGCGGTGATCCTGGCCCGTGCCGGACTCGACGTCGAGGTGCACGAGGCGGAGAGCACCGCGGGCGGTGGATCTCGCACGCTCGAGCTGACGCTGCCCGGATACCGGCACGATTGCTGCGCCGGAGCGCATCCGATGGCCTTGGCCTCGCCCGTCTTTCGTGCCTTCGACCTGGCTGCGCACGGTGTCGACCTGCTGGCCCCCGAGGTGTCCTACGCCCACCCGCTCGACGGCGGCAGAGCCGGACTGGCTTGGCGGGATCTCGACCGCACGGTGGCCGGTCTCGGCCGCGACGGCGCGACCTGGCGATCGCTGTTCGGGCCGATGGTCCGGCATTGGCAGTCGGTTGTCGACTTCGCCATGTCGGATCTGCGCCGCCTGCCCGGGGATCCGCTGAGCGGACTGCGCTTCGGGCTGCGGGTACTGGAACAGGGATCGCCCCTGTGGAATGTGCGCTTTCGGGATGACACCGCCCCCGCACTGCTGACCGGTGTTGCCACGCACGCGATTACGCCGCCGCGCGCCATCCCCGCCGCGGGCGCTGGCATGCTGCTCGGCACCCTCGCCCATGTCGGCGGTTGGGTGCTGCCACGGGGCGGCAGTCAGGCCATTCCCGATGCGCTGAGCGCCGAACTCGAACGTCTCGGCGGCAAGGTCAGCACCGGACACCGAGTCGACACACTCGACGAATTCGCTGGTGCGCGAGCGATCATGCTGGATACCGCGCCCGCCGAACTGCTCCGTATGGCGGGGGACCGGCTGCCAGCGCACTATGCGAAGGGGCTGCGCCGCTTCCGTTATGGCGGCGCGGCCTGCAAAGTCGACTTCGCGCTGTCCGGACCGGTGCCGTGGCAGGCGGAGGGCTGCGCGCTCGCGGGGACCTTGCATCTGGTCGGAACCCGTGCCGAGGCGATGGCGGCCGAAAGGACCATCGCCGCAGGACAACACGCGGACCGTCCGTATGTACTCGCCATCCAGCCCGGCGTTGTCGACGAGACCCGGGCTCCGGCGGGCGGCCACACGCTCTACACCTACGCGCATGTTCCGAACGGATCCACCCGCGATATCAGCGACGAGGTGATCGCGCAGGTGGAACGATTCGCGCCCGGTTTCCGTGACTTGATCCTGGCCAAGAATGTCGTCACCGGTGCCGAAATGCCCTCCCACAATGCCAACTACATCGGCGGCGATATCTCGGCGGGCGCGATGACCCTGCGCCAGTTCGCCTTCCGCCCCGTCCCGCGCTGGAACCCGTACGCCACACCGCTACCCGGCGTCTACCTCTGCTCCGCCTCGACCCCGCCCGGTCCGGGCGTACACGGAATGTCGGGATTGCACGCCGCTCGGCATGTGCTGCGTCGGGAGTTCGGAATACATACCGACCCACTGGATCTGCTGCGCACACCGAAACCGGCCTGAGCGGACTTACCAGTACTTCGAAGCTGGGCGAAACGCGATAGCCGCCCAGCACTGCACGGCTGCGGGAACTGCTCGTCAGACAGTCTGCCTGCGGTAGAGGTCCGGCTCGAGATACATCACCCGTGCGGCGGGTACGGCGGCCCGGACCCGCGCCTCGGCATCGTCGATGGCCGCCGCGATCTCGGCGATATCCAGATCGGGCACGATCGAGATCTTCGCCGCGACCAGGATCTCCTCGGGACCGAGGTACTGCGTCTTGAGGTGGATCACCCGATCGATGCGCTTGCCGTCGACCAGATTGGCGCGGATCGCCCTGTCCTCCTCCGGAGTCGCGCCCTCACCGATAAGCAGGCTCTGCATCTCCACGATCAGGATCACCGCGATGATGCCGAGCAGTCCGCCGATGGCCAGCGTGCCGATGCCATCCCAGACCGGATCATCGGTGAGCATGGTCAGCCCGACCGCGGCGAATGCGAAGACCAGACCGATCAGGGCGCCGGTGTCCTCGAGCAGCACCACCGGCAGTTCGGGACTGCGTGAGTTGCGGATGAACCGCCACCAGCTCGCATTTCCCTTGAGCGGGATGGATTCTCGCATCGCCGTGGTGAAGCTGTAGCTCTCCAGGCAGATGGCGATGAACAGGATGACGATCGCGACTATCGGATTGCTCAGCTCCTCTGGATGCTGGATCTTGTGCACGCCCTCGTAGATGGCGTAGATCGAGCCGAGTGTGAACAGCACCAGTGCCACGATGAACGAGTAGAAGTAGCGATTGCGCCCGTATCCGAACGGATGCAGTTCGTCGGCGTCCTGCGCGGCGCGGCGCTGACCGAGCAGCAGCAGACCCTGGTTGGCGGTATCGGCGACCGAGTGCACCGCCTCGGCCAGCATGGATCCCGAACCGGTGATGAACGCGCCGACGAACTTGGCCGCCGCGATCCCCGCATTCGCCGACAACGCGGCCAGAATCGCCTTCTTGCCACCACCAGCCGACATGTGTGGACTTCCTCCTGTGTTCGATTTGCAGCGCCTGCGGCGCTGCGTGTTCACGGCCCCGAGTATTCAGCATCGCGTAGCGATTCGCTGCGGGGTGGTGGTCGGGCGAGGTCAGGCGGCGCCACCTACACACGCGCAGAACAACTGCGCATCGCCCTCCACCGCCTGCGCGCGAATCTCACTGTCGGCAGCCGATATCCACGCCGCCGCACCGCGCCCCAACACCAGCGAGGTTCCGCCCTGCAGCAGCCGCGCCGTCCCCGCCGTGCACAGCACAATTCCGGGACCCGCCGAGGTCAGCGGCACCTGTCCGGATCCGGCGGTCAGATCGAACCGCCGCAGCGCGAATTCCGGCGCGGGTGTCCGATAGCGCACCGACCCGTCGCCCGCCGGTTCCGGCAATACCACCGGCAGATCGATCGGTTCGAAATCCAGCACCCGCAAGAGCTCTGGCACATCGACGTGCTTGGGTGTCAGCCCGCCGCGCAGCACATTGTCGGAGTTGGCCATGATCTCCACACCGAGCCCGCGCAGATACGCGTGCAGATTGCCCGCGGCCAGGAACAGCCCCTGTCCCGGCTCCAAGGTCAGTCGGTTGAGCAGCAGCGCGGCCAGCACCCCGGCATCGCCCGGATAGGCCTCGGCGAGTTCGAGCGCGGTGCGCGCCTCGGCGGTGAACTCGCGGCTGCCCTTGACCGACAGGTAGCGCACGCAGCCGTCGAGCACTTGGGGCAGCAGCGTGGCCAGCACATGCTGCGGCAACGTGATCCAGGTGGTGAACAGGGTCCGCAGTCCGGCCGAATCGGGTTGGGCGGCAAGCAGGTCCGCGTAGGAGCGCAGCCCGGGCACATCCAGTGCGCGCAGCAGTTCGACTGTGCGGCGCGGATCCCGGAATCCGGCCAGCGCCTCGAACCGGTCCAGCGCCACCACCAATTCCGGTTTGTGATTCTCGTCGCGGTAGTTGCGCATCGGTGAATCCAGCGGCACCCGCGCGCGGTTCTCCAGCTCGAATCCGGCACGCGCCTGCGCCGAACTCGGATGCGCCTGTAGCGACAGCGGTTCCTCGGCGGCGAGGATTTTCAACAGGAACGGTAGCCGCCCGCCGAATTCCGGTGCGGCGGCGCCGAGTTCGCGCTCCGGATCGGCCGCGACCAACTCCAGCAGGGAACGGGTGCTGTTCTCGATGCGGACATGTGCCGGATCGGCGGGGTGGGCGCCGAACCACAGTTCCGCCTCAGGATGCGCCGAGGGGACCGGTCGGCCGCACAACCGAGCGAGTGCGGTGCGAGAACCCCAGGCATAGGAACGCAGCGCACCAACGAGTTCGTGCACTAGTAGCGTCCCCCGTCGAGCTGTTGCGTGGTCGGGTTCGCATCGCCGCGCGCGCCGATCAGCCGCAGATAGGCCGCGGCCATCTCCAGGCGCAGCGCGAGCACCGCGAGTTGTTCGAGTTCACTGGCATGGCCGATGGTGCCGGGCAGAGGTGCGCCCGATTCGTCCACCCTGGCCGGTGCGGGCGCGGCGGGATCGCTGAGCGAAGTGTGCAGCACCTCGACATCCGCGCTCACCAGATCGGCGTCGACCAGACCCGATCCGGCACTGCCGAAGACGGCCAGCCGGCGCCGCGCCGCCGCCCGATCGAGATCCGCACTGAGCACGAATATCCGGATCCGCTCCACCGGTGCGGGTCCGTCGAGTTCCTCGTCGTGGAACAGCGGATCGTAGTTCGGCGCGGTTTGTCCGGCGGCCTCGACCATGCGCGCATTGGCGGCGACGGCCTCGGCCAGCGTCACCGCGCTGGCCACCTTGCCCGCCGACTGCAACAGCACCTCGGCACCGTGCTCGGCCAGTTCGTTGGTGGCCGGGGAGTCTCCGACCAGCACGATGCCGCGCTGGTGCATGCGCGCGGCCAGCGTCTTGGCCGGATTGTGGAAGACCTCGTTGTGCGGACCATCGCGCAACGCCTCGGCATCGAGCACGTCGGCCAGTTCGGTCAGATCGGGTACGACCGCACCCGAACGGGCCGGATCAACGATGCGCAGCACCGCGATACAGGCCGCGAGGAAGCGCAGCAGGCGGTTGTGGTCGAGCACCGGAATTCGTGGCTCCAGCAGCGACGTACGCCCGGCTGCGGCGGCACGCAGCGGTCCTTCGTGTGGCGCGGCGACCACCACCTCGGCGCCCCGGCGCTGCGCGCGGTCGACCGCGTCGATCAGCCGGGGATCACCGGCGTCATCGCCCGCGACGAGCACCACATCCAACGGTCCGACCCACGGTGGGAGAGCGGCGACGGGCACCACGGGTAGGCCCGCGCGGTCGCCGAGCGCGGCGACGATAAGGCTGGCGGCGCGTGCGGCCCGGCCGGCGCCGGAGACCAGCACCACGCTGCGTGGCCGCAGATCGACGAGGCGCGCGAGCGCGTCCTCACCGACGGCCGCCGCGGTCGCGCGCACCTGCGCGCCACCGGATGCGGCGGAGCGCAGGGCGCCGCCGACATCGGCCGCCTCGAGTGAAGCGGCATCGTCGAGGTCGAGCACCGGTGTTCCAGCGATCATCGGGCGTCCCACCTCCCCTCATCGCGCTGTGTGCGGTCCCGCCCTGCTCCCACCCGGGCTGTCGACTCTGAGCTATCGACACGGGCGCCCAGGTCGGGCGAATCCAACGTCTGTGATTCCACTATTCCAGTCAGGAGCGCACGATGCTCAGGATCTCGGCATCGGGCTGAGTCGTCTACTTCCCTAGTCGTCGAATCCTGAGCATGTGATTCCATTCCGCCGTAATTCCACTATCCCAGTCAGGAGCGGACGATGCTCAGGATCTCGGTTACGAGTGCGTCTACTTCCTCTGTTGACCGCGCCTCGACGTTCAGTCGCAGCAACGGTTCGGTATTCGACGCGCGCAGATTGAACCAGGCATCATCGGCGAGCTGAACAGTGACCCCGTCCAACCGGTCCACCGAGACGGCCCGATCCCCGAATGCCTCCACCACAGCCATCGTTCGCTCCTTCGCGTCCGCCACCGTCGAGTTGATCTCTCCGGACGCCGCATACGTTTGGTACGACGACATGAGCTCCGAGATCGGCCGATCCTTCTCGCCGAGCGCGGCCAGCACATGCAATGCCGCGAGCATGCCGGAGTCGGCGCCCCAGAAATCGCGGAAGTAGTAGTGCGCGGAGTGCTCACCGCCGAATACCGCGCCGGTGGCCGCCATTTCCTGCTTGATGAACGAGTGCCCGACCCGGGTGCGCACCGGAGTGCCACCGAGTTCGTGCACGAGTTCGGGGACCGCGTGCGAGGTGATGAGGTTGTGGATGATGACCGCGCCGGGCTCCTTGGCCAGTTCCCGCTCGGCGACCAGTGCGGTGATCGCCGATGGCGAAATCGGGTCGCCGTTCTCGTCGACCACGAAGCAGCGGTCGGCGTCGCCGTCGAAGGCCAGGCCGATATCGGCGCCGGACTTGCGGACCAGATCCTGCAGATCGACCAGATTCTTCGGATCGAGCGGATTGGCCTCGTGGTTGGGGAACGAGCCGTCCAGTTCGAAGTAGAGCGGCACCACCTTCAACTGCGCAACGGTGCCGAGCACCTCGGGCACGGTGTGCCCGCCCATGCCGTTGCCCGCGTCCACCGCGATGGTGAGCGGACGGACATCGTCGAGATCGACCAGCCCGCGCAGGTACTTCGCGTAGTCGGTCAGCAGGTCGATCTCGGTGGCGCTGCCCGGCGTGCCGTCGTAGCCGGGGACGCCATTGATCACCTCGTCCTTGATGGTCGCCAGGCCGGTGTCCTGGCCCACCGGAAGCGCCTTCGCGCGGCACAGCTTGATGCCGTTGTAGCGGGCCGGATTGTGGCTGGCGGTGAACATCGCGCCAGGACAGTCCAGGTGACCGGAGGCGAAGTACAGCTGATCGGTCGAGGCGAGGCCGATATGCACCACATCCAGGCCCTGGCCGAGTGCGCCGTCGGCAAAGGCGGCGGCGAGTTCCGGTGAGGATTCACGCATGTCGTGTCCGATGACCACGCGGGTCGCACCCTCGGCGCGCATCAACCGCGCGAACGCGGCACCGACATCCTTGACGAATTCCCCGTCGATTTGTTCACCGACGACACCGCGGACG
Source organism: Nocardia sp. NPDC005998 (assembly GCF_040614395.1). NCBI lineage: Bacteria > Bacillati > Actinomycetota > Actinomycetes > Mycobacteriales > Nocardiaceae > Nocardia > Nocardia sp. NPDC005998. The sequence goes on from NZ_JBEXUI010000001.1 coordinate 624,926, forward strand.
TCATACGCCTTGATCACCGCGTTCACGAATTCGGCAGAGCGGGCCACTGTCATGGTGACCACCCTAGTGGCTCCCACCGACGCCGCTGACACGGTCCCGCCCCGACCTCAGTTGGGCGGGTCCGGCAGCACTCGAAGGTGTCCGCGACGGCCGGTGCGGGTGGCGCGCGGCGGAGGCGGTGCGTAGTCGGAGTAGCCACGCCGATCGTGCTCCGGGGGACGGCGGCGCAATCCGGCCTCGCGGACCGCTTCGGCCAATGCCGTCAGATCGTCGTCATCCGGTGTGTTGGAAGAGAATCCGCCCTCGTGGCGCACCATCTCCCAACCCTTCGGCGCGGTGATGCGGGAAGCATGTGTTTCACACAGATCCCAAGAATGCGGTTCGGCCACCGTCGCCAGTGGCCCGACTACCGCGGTCGAATCGGAGTACACGTAGGTGAGCGTCGCAACAGCGGGATTCTTGCAACCTGGTCGGCAGCAACGACGCATGGGGATCACGCCGATGAGAGTAACCCCCTCGAGGCCGCGATGTGCTCAGACACGCTAAGGATTCGGGGTTTTCGGGCGCGAAATCACCCGTCGGGACTGTGCCGTTGGTTCGCCCGCGGCGTTCGCTCACTCGCCCTCGGGGTCGATAATGTCCGGATCGACGCCGAGATAGGTGGCGATCTGCTGGACGAGCACCTCGCGCAGGAGATCGACGAGATCGTCCGGATCGCCCGCGCGCAGTTCGAGTGGCTTGCGGAACAACACGATTCGGGCCCGGGTGGCCACGCCGTGTCGGTCCACACCGGCCGGTATGAGCCGCGACAGCGGCACCGGTCCGTCGGCCACCACCTCATCCGGCCAGGTAACCGAATCCGGGTGCAGCGGACGGATTTTCGGCACATCGTCGACCGCGATATCGAGTTTGGTCAGCCGATCGTGCCAGCGGGTGTCCAGCGGTGCGAAGGCCTCGAGGACCAGCCGGTCGAATTGCTGCCCCCTGGTGCGCCACGCGGGCACGGTCGGCGGGAGCATCGGCCCGCGCACCCCGCGCCCACGGCGGATCACCGAACGTGCGGTCGGTGGACGACGGTTACGTGAACGGGCCATGACTAAAACTTAGGCCAATTCGCCGCCCCGTACCTTCGCCGCCCCGCTGGCGCGTTGGCGGCCGACGGCGCGGTACGGGGGTCGACTGCTGGGCGTGCCCCCGGAGTCACCCATCCGCCAGCGAAGCAGTTGTCGCGTCGGCGACGCGCTGTGCTCGCGGGCAACTCCGGGGCATGCCCCAGGTCTCTAGCCGATGCCGCGCTTCAGGCGGCGCCGCTCTCGTTCGGAGAGGCCGCCCCAGATGCCGAAGCGTTCATCGTGTGCGAGTGCGTATTCCAGGCACTCGTCGCGTACCTCGCAGCCCATGCAGATCCGTTTGGCCTCACGGGTCGAGCCGCCCTTCTCGGGGAAGAACGCCTCCGGATCGGTCTGTGCGCACAGGGCACGTTCCTGCCACTGCTCCTCGATGGATTCGAACATCTCATCGAAGCCCGTCACGACCAAGCTGAGCCGGGGTGCTGTCACTCCGTCGATCATCTCGGGCTCGATCTGATCCGGTTCGATCCGACCGATCTCTGCGCAGACGCCACGTGCTGCGCCTGCTGTGGAATCGGTTTGCGATACGCCGCCCGGCATGCCCGAAGGGGCCAGCTCATTGGCCATCGCTCCGCCTCCTCACTGTGTGTTAGCGCAGATTGATTCTTTCCGTCGGACCAACACGCACACCGACGGCCGTACCCCGCGACGTTGTCCCGCGGACATCCCCGAGCTTGCCACCCCGGTGCGAACACCTGTTCGAAAAACCGTCCGCGCCTTGAACTCTCGCGCGAACCCGAAATGACATGACTGTGATTAGACACGCCGGACGTGTCGATGGTCAAGCCGCCGTCGCAATTCCGTTACTATCCGCAACCGCATTCCATAGCTGATCTTGAACGCGGAACAGCAAATGAGCAGCAAATACGGGATGAGTCGCGGCCGCTTCGGCAGCGCATAGGCTGTGTCGATGTGACTCCACAACAAGCGGACACCGCACCCGCCAGTGGTCCCAAGATTGCCGTCCTGGTGGGCGGGGTCGGCGGCGCGCGCTTCCTTCAGGGTGTCCGGGAACTGCTGCCCGATGCCGACGTTTCCGCCATCGTCAATGTCGGTGACGACGTCTGGATGCACGGCCTCCGGATCTGCCCCGACCTCGATACCTGCATGTACACCCTCGGTGGTGGCATTGATACCGAACGTGGCTGGGGCCGGGTCGCAGAGACCTGGCATGCCAAGGAAGAACTCGCCAAATATCATGCCCAGCCGGATTGGTTCGGGTTGGGGGATCGCGATATCGCCACGCACTTGGTTCGGACCGAAATGTTGCGCGCCGGGTACCCGCTCTCCGCGGTCACCGAGGCGTTGTGCAACCGATGGCAACCGGGCGTAAAACTCATCCCGGCTACCGACGATCGCTGCGAAACCCACGTTGTTGTCAGCGACCCCGACAACCCTGGCGAACGCCGCGCGATCCATTTCCAAGAGTGGTGGGTTCGCTACCGCGCGGACATCGAGACACACGGATTCGCCACAATTGGGGCAGATGAGGCCAAACCGGCACCAAATGTGACGCAGATCATAGCCGAGGCCGACGCTGTGCTATTGGCCCCGTCCAACCCCGTCGTGAGCATCGGCGCCATCCTCGCGGTGCCCGGTATTCGCGGTGCGCTGCGCACCACCGAGGCCAAGGTGATCGGCATCTCCGGTGTGATCGACGGGAAGCCGTTGCGCGGCATGGCCGATGAATGCCTTTCGGTGATCGGCGTCGAGACCACCGCCGAGGCGATCGGGCGCTACTATGGCGCGCGCTCGGCCACCGGCATCCTGGACGGGTGGCTGATCCACACCACCGATACCGCGGATGTGCCCGGTGTGGAGGTGCGCAGCGTGCCATTGCTGATGACCGATCCTCCGACCACCGCTGAAATGGTCCGGGAGGCATTGGATCTGGCGGGAGTCAAGCCGTGAGTCAGGGAGGTGACGCGATGTCCGAGCGGACCGTCGACGCGAACGGACCGGTCGACCACGCGGCGGGGGAGTTGCGCATCCTGCCGGTCACCGGACTGCCGGAGTTCCGGCCGGGCGACGACGTCGGTGAGCAGATCGCGGCCTGTGCGCCGTGGCTGGTCGATGGCGACATTCTGGTCGTCACGAGCAAGATCATCGCCAAGTCGGAAGGGCGCATCGTCGAGGCGCCGCTGGATCCGGAGGAGCGCGACAGCGCCCGCCGCGCCCTGGTCGAACAGGAGGCGGTGCGCGTGCTCGCGCGCAAGGGCCGCACGCTGATCACCGAGAACAAGCTCGGCATCGTGCAGGCCGCCTCCGGGGTGGACGGATCCAATGTCGAGCAGGGTGAACTCGTCCTGCTGCCCGCCGATCCGGACGGGAGTGCCAAGGCGCTGCGGACCGCGCTGGCGGAGCGGCTCGGCGTGCAGGTCGCGGTGGTCATCACCGACACCATGGGCCGGGCCTGGCGCAACGGTCAGACCGATACCGCCATCGGCGCGTCGGGGCTGCGGGTGCTGTACGACTACGCGGGCGCGGTCGACGGACAGGGCAATGAACTGCACGTCACCCAGGTCGCGGTGGCCGACGAACTGGCGGCCGCCGCAGATCTGGTGAAGGGCAAACTCGGCGGCGTCCCGGTCGCGGTGGTGCGCGGGCTGCCGGTCACCGATGACGGATCGTCGGCGGCGGACCTGTTGCGCGGCGGCATCGATGACCTGTTCTGGCTCGGTACGGCCGAGGCGATCGAGCGCGGACGCAGCGAGGCGCTGCTGCTGCGTCGCTCGGTTCGCCAATTCGCCGACACTCCGGTCGATCCCGAAAGCATCCGCGCCGCGGTCGCAAAGGCGCTCACCGCGCCCGCACCCCATCACACCCGCCCGGTGCGCTTCGTCTGGGTCCGCAAACCCGGCCTGCGCGGCCAACTGCTGGAGGCCATGGCCGCGCGGTGGCGGGCCGATCTGACCGCCGACGGGCTCGACCCGGAGCGGGTGGAACGCCGAATCGCCCGCGGCCGAATCCTTTACGACGCACCCGAAGTGATCATCCCGTTCTGCGTGCCCGACGGTGCGCACGACTATCCGGATGAGCGGCGGCGCGGTAACGAACGGACCATGTTCACCGTCGCGGTGGGCGCGGCCGTGCAAGGCCTGCTCGTCGCGCTGGCCACCGAGGGCATCGGCAGCTGCTGGATCGGCTCGACCATCTTCGCGCCGGAAATCACCCGCGACGTACTCGGCCTCGCCGACGACTGGAATCCCCTCGGCGCCATCGCCATCGGTCATCCCCTGGAGGAACTGACCCCCCGCCCGGTCTTCGGCCCCGGCCCCGGTCTGGTCGAGCTGTGAGCGTCCGGGAATTCGCTACCGGAGTAGACGAGTGAGCGCCGGTTCGCTGCACGCCTCGGCGACGACGCTGCTCGAATCGTGGCGGCCCGCGACGGGCACCGATGCATCGCTGCGGGAGGCGATGCTGGCATTCCTCGGGTCCGCACCGCGCGGATGTCTGCGTGAGCACGCACCCGGCCACATCACGGCCTCGGCCGTGGTCTTCTCCCATGATGAGCGTGCGGTCCTGCTGACCCTGCACCCGCGCGTCGGCCGCTGGATCCAACTCGGCGGGCACTGCGAGGAAGGTGACGAGACGGTGGCCGCCGCCGCGCTGCGCGAGGCCACCGAGGAGTCCGGTATGCCGGACCTGCGCATGGATCCGGAACTGTACGGCGCGCAAGCACATCCGATCACCTGTTCGCTCGGCCGCCCGACCAGGCATCTCGACCTGCTGTTCCGCATCGTGGCCCCGGCCGGTGCCGTCCCGATCCGCAGCCACGAATCCACCGACCTGCGCTGGTGGCCGGTCGACGCACTGCCCGACAACGCCGACGTCCTGCTGCGCTGATCGGCCGAACCGCCACAGATACCGCGCACGATCGCCGCGTGATCCCGCATTCGCCGGGGTGACGCGGCGATTGTCATTTCGGGCATGCCGCGCTCACATCGGTGTCCGATTTGCCGTTTCGGCCAGTCTTTACAAATTGCCTGATTTGTCTAGACGAGAGACAGATTGATCTCTATTGTCAAGAGTAAGTGGTACTGCACATCACATGTGATGTGCCGCTTTGATGAGGAGACAACGATGTCCACGGAAACTCATGCGTCCGGCCCTCGGGTCGAGGCGACCGACTGGCGCGACCGCAAGCGCTATCTGTGGCTGTGGGGGCTGTTCGCGCCGACCGGCCTCTTCACCATCGGCCTGCCGCTGATCTGGGCGTTCAATGAATTCGGCTGGCACAGGCTGGCCCAGGTGCCGTTCTGGCTGGGCCCGGTGCTGGTCTATGTGGTGATCCCGCTGGCCGATATCTTCTTCGGTCCGGACGGCGACAACCCGCCCGATGAGGTGATGGAGTACCTGGAGAACGACAAGTACTACCGCTACCTCACCTACCTCTACCTGCCGTTCCAGTACGCGACGCTGATCATGGGCGCCTACCTGATCACGGCGGACCACCTCAGCTGGCTCGGCATCGACGGCGGACTGCACATCGTCGACAAGATCGGCCTGGCCATCACCGTCGGCATGATCGGCGGCATCGGCATCAATACCGCGCACGAACTCGGCCACAAGAAGGTCCATCTGGAGCGCTGGCTGTCGCGGATCGCCCTGGCCCAGTCGTGCTATGGCCACTTCTACATCGAGCACAACCGCGGCCATCACGTGCGCGTCGCGACGCCGGAGGATCCGGCGAGTTCCCGGGTGGGCGAAACATTCTGGGCCTTCTGGCCGCGCACGGTCTGGGGCGGCCTGACCTCGTCGTGGCGCTTGGAGCGGACCCGGCTCGAGCGCCTCGGCAAGAAGCCGTGGAGCCTGCAGAACGAAGTGCTCAGCGCCTGGCTGATGTCGGTGGTGCTGTACGCGGTGCTGCTCGCGGTATTCGGAATCGGTCTGCTGCCATATCTGATCCTGCAGGCGGTCGTCGGCTTCAGCCTGCTGGAGGCGGTCAACTATCTCGAGCACTACGGCCTGGTCCGCCAGCGCACCGCATCCGGCCGGTACGAGCGGCCCGCCCCGGTGCACAGCTGGAACAGCGACCACATCGTCACCAATATCTTCCTGTACCACCTGCAGCGGCACAGCGATCATCACGCGTATCCGACCCGGCGCTATCAGACGCTGCGCAGTTGGGACGGTGCGCCGAATCTGCCGAGCGGCTACGCCAGCATGATCCTGCTCGCCTACTTCCCGCCGCTGTGGCGGCGCGTGATGGACAAGCGGGTGATCGCGCACTACGGCGGCGATATCAGCCGTGCCAATATCCATCCGGGCAAGCGGGACAAGGTGATCGCGCGCTACGGTACGCCCGGCGCGGCGGCGTGATCATGAGCAGATTTCGTTGTCCCGTCTGCGATTACGTCTACGACGAGCTGAAAGGTGCACCGCACGAAGGGTTCCCGGCGGGCACGCCGTGGGAGACGGTTCCCGACGACTGGTGCTGCCCTGATTGTGGTGTGCGCGAGAAGATCGACTTCGAACCTCTGGGAGTTCCGAAATGAGTACAGCATCGCGTAGCGATTCAGTGAGGGGTGGTGGCCGGGTGGCGGGCGGGCCCGAATACAAGCTGTTCCAGTGCATCCAGTGCGGTTTCGAATACGACGAGGCCAAGGGCTGGCCGGAGGACGGAATCGAACCGGGCACCCGCTGGGACGATATTCCGGACGACTGGACCTGCCCGGACTGTGGTGCGGCCAAGGCCGACTTCTACATGGTCGAGATCGAACGGTCGTGAATTTTGACTGCGGCAACCACCCGTGACAACCTCGCGGGTATGCCGCGCACCGGACCGAGGGTTTCCTATCAGGAGGCGGCGCGGGAACTCCTGCGCACCTCTGTCCTGGATTCGATGCGCGAACTGCTGACCGAGCGGGACTGGTCGAAGATCACCCTGGGCGATGTGGCCACTCGGGCCGGAGTCAGCAGGCAGACCCTCTACAACGAATTCGGTTCGCGCGCCGGGCTGGCGCAGTCCTACGCGCTGCGCCTGGCCGACGATCTGGTCGATCATGTCGGCTCCGCGATCGACGGCAATATTCACGACGCGCGCGCTGCGTTCGAGGAGGGGCTGCGCGATTTCTTCCAGGCGGCCGCCGCCGATCCGCTGGTGCAGTCGCTGGTCGCCGGTGAGGTGAAGCTGGATCTATTGCGGCTCATCACCCTTGATGCCGAGCCGTTGCTCGAACACGCCACCGCGCGGCTGTCCATCGCCTTCCAGCACAGCTGGGTGCAGGCGACGGCAACCGAATCCGATGTGCTGGCCCAGGCTTTGGTGCGGATCGCGCTGAGTTATATCCCGACGCCGCCCGCGCCCGGGCGCAACGCACCCGCCGAATTGAGTGCGGTTTTCAGTCCGTACGTCGAGGCTATTCTTGCGTCGCAAGAACAGCGCTGATCCCATCATTGGGAAGTTGACGGTTTGCGGTAAGTGTGCCGTGATTGTGGTCGCATGTGAAGGTGCTTAAAAACCAACCGGAAGGCATCTAACTGCTGACACCTTTCAACGGCGAGCCGCTGTGTAACGGTCGTAAAGTCTGTATGTATTGTCATGCGTCGGAGTTAGGGTACTTACTTAGCGGGGCAAACGTGCAAACGGTTGGCAAACCGGCGGGGTCTCCCGACCCCAAACGCCATCTGTGGGTTCTCGGACTGGTCGCTCCTTCGATCGCATTGCTGCCATCACAGTTGGTCTTGCATACTGGCGCGCCGGTCTTCTGGTGGATCGGGCCGATCATCGTGCTGATCGTGATCCCCGTGCTGGACTGGGCCGTCGGTGAGGATGGCAGCAATCCGCGCGATGAGGATTACGAGTTGCTGTCCAACGACCGGTACTACCGATGGTGCACCTATCTATTCCTGCCGGTCCAGTTGATCGGCCTACTCATCGCCGCCTATATGTGGGCGGGCGACGATCTGTCCGTGGTCGACAAGCTCGGGCTCGCAATGACTCTCGGGTTCGTCAGCGGTATCGGCATCAATGCGGCGCATGAACTCGGGCATCGGGTCGAAAATCTGGAGCGCTGGCTGGCCAAGATCTCGCTCGCGCAGTCCGGATACGGACACTTCTTCGTCGAGCACAACCGCGGCCATCACGCGCGGGTGGCGACGCCGGAGGATCCAGCAAGCGCCAGGCTGGGCGAATCGCTCTGGGAGTTCTTGCCGCGCAGCATTTCCGGCGGATACCGCTCCGCCATCCGGCTCGAACGCGAGCGCCTCACTCGCAAGGGCAAACGCTGGTTCAGTCCGAACAACCACATCCTGCAGGCGTGGGCGATGAGTGTGGTGCTGTTCGGCGCGCTGCTCGCGGTCTTCGGCTGGCGCGTGCTGCCGTACCTGGCGCTGCAGGCGGTGATCGGCGTCATGCTGCTGGAGACGGTGAACTACATCGAGCACTACGGATTGCTGCGGGCCCGCCGCCCCAATGGCCTCTATGTGCGCTGCTCGCCGCGCGACAGCTGGAACAGTGACCACCTGGTCACCAATATCTTCCTGTTCCACCTGCAGCGGCACAGCGACCACCACGCCAATCCGGGGCGCCGCTACCAGACCCTGCGCAGTTCGATGCAGGCGCCGCAGCTGCCCGCGGGATACCTGTCCATGATCGTGTTCGCGGCCGTTCCGCCGCTCTGGCGCGCCATCATGGATCACCGCGTACTGGCCCATTACGGCGGCGACATCACCCTGGCGAATATTCAGCCGCGTAAGCGCCGCCGGATCCTGATGACTTACGGCGTGACCGCGTAGTTCACCTGGTCCGGCAGCGACTAGCCTTGTGTCGGTACTGACGAACCAGGAGAGGCTGATAGAGGCAGATGACGACCTCAGAACTTCCCGCACGCACGTCCCTGACCGCCGATGTCCGCAACGGCATCGAATACAAGGTGGCGGACCTGTCGCTGGCTGAATTCGGCCGCAAGGAGATCCGCCTCGCCGAACACGAGATGCCCGGCCTGATGGCCCTGCGCCGCGAGTACGCAGAGGTGCTGCCGCTCAAGGGTGCGCGCATCTCCGGTTCGCTGCATATGACCATCCAGACCGCGGTGCTGATCGAGACCCTGACCGCGCTCGGCGCCGAGGTCCGCTGGGCCTCGTGCAACATCTTCTCCACCCAGGACCACGCCGCGGCGGCCGTCGTCGTGGGCCCGCACGGCACCGTGGACGAGCCCAAGGGCACCCCGGTCTTCGCCTGGAAGGGCGAGACCCTGGAGGAGTACTGGTGGGCCGCCGAGCAGATGCTGACCTGGCCGGGTGAGCCCGCGAACATGATCCTCGACGACGGCGGTGACGCCACTATGCTCGTGCTGCGCGGTGCGCAGTTCGAGAAGGCGGGTGTGGTGCCGCCGGAGGACGAGGACCACTCGGCCGAGTACAAGGTCTTCCTGAACCTGCTGCGCGAGCGCTTCGAAACCGATAAGACCAAATGGGGCAAGATCGCCGAATCGGTGCAGGGCGTCACCGAGGAGACCACCACCGGCGTGCTGCGGCTGTACCAGTTCGCGGCGGCGGGTGAGCTGGTGTTCCCGGCGATCAATGTCAACGACTCGGTCACCAAGTCCAAGTTCGACAACAAGTACGGCACCCGCCACTCGCTCATCGACGGCATCAACCGGGGCACCGATGTGCTGATCGGCGGCAAGAAGGTATTGATCTGCGGCTACGGCGATGTCGGCAAGGGCTGCGCGGAATCGCTTGCGGGACAGGGCGCCCGGGTGCAGGTCACCGAGATCGATCCGATCAACGCCTTGCAGGCGCTGATGGACGGCTACGACGTGGTCACCGTCGAGCAGGCGATCGGCCAGGCCGATATCGTCATCACCTCGACCGGCAATAAGGACATCATCACCCTCGACCACATGAAGGCGATGAAGGACCAGGCCATCCTCGGCAATATCGGTCACTTCGACAACGAGATCGATATGGCGGCGCTGGAGCGTTCCGGTGCAACGAAATTGAATATCAAGCCGCAGGTCGACCTGTGGACCTTCAAGGAGTCCGGCAAGTCGATCATCGTGCTGTCCGAGGGGCGGCTGCTGAATCTCGGCAATGCGACCGGACATCCGTCGTTCGTGATGTCGAACAGCTTCTCCAACCAGGTGATCGCCCAGATCGAGCTGTGGACCAAGCCGGACGAATACGATAACGAGGTCTACCGCCTGCCCAAGCACTTGGACGAGAAGGTCGCGCGCATCCACGTCGAGGCACTGGGCGGCACGCTGACCAAGCTCACCAAGGATCAGGCCGAGTACATCGGCGTCGATGTCGAGGGTCCGTACAAGCCCGACCACTACCGCTACTGAGCAGGGTTACCCGTCGGCCCGATATGGGCCGACGGGCCGAGGCGGCAATTGATTTGGCGGAGGATTCGTGCTGATTGCGGTGGAGGGTCTCGACGGCGCCGGGAAGCGGACGCTGATCGATGGCGTTGCCGCGGAGCTGCGCGCCAAGGGCCTGCGCGTGGAAACGCTCGCCTTTCCACGCTACGGGCGCTCGATCCACGCGGATCTCGCGGCCGAGGCATTGCGTGGTGGGCATGGCGATCTCGCCGATTCGGTACACGGGATGGCGCTGATGTTCGCGCTGGATCGGGCGGGCGCGCGTGATGAGTTGTCGAAGCTGTTGGCCGACAATGACATCGTGATCCTGGACCGCTACGTGGCCTCCAACGCCGCGTATTCGGCCGCGCGAATGCAGCAGTCGGCCGACGGTGAAATCGTGCGCTGGGTGGGTGAATTGGAGTTCGGTCGCTTCGATTTGCCGGTGCCGATGCTGCAGCTGTTGCTGGACGTGCCGACCGAGGTTGCGGCCGAGCGTGCCCGGCTGCGTGGCGAACTCGACCGGACCCGTGCCCTCGATGCCTACGAACGCGACGGCGGTCTACAGCGGCGCACCGGCGAGGTGTACCGTGAGCTGGCCGAACGGGACTGGTACGGGCCGTGGTGGAGATACCGATCCGGTGACGATCCGGCGACGCTGGCTGCTCGAGTGGCCGAATTTGTTGCCGGATAAGGTTGGATGTGCGGCGGGATTGCACCAGTGTTGGCGTGGCGGCCCGTTCCGAGCGCGAGAGATGACAACATAGTAGTTATGAAGCCGAAGATTCTGGTCGTCGACGACGATATGGCACTCGCTGAGATGCTCACGATCGTCTTGCGCGGGGAAGGGTTCGACCCGCATGTGGTCGGCGACGGCACGCAGGCGCTGGCGGCGGTTCGTGAACTCCGCCCCGATCTGGTGCTGCTGGACCTGATGCTGCCCGGCATGAACGGCATCGACGTATGCCGTGTGCTGCGGGCCGACTCGGGAGTTCCGATCGTCATGCTGACGGCGAAGACCGATACGGTCGACGTCGTGCTCGGTCTGGAGTCCGGGGCCGACGATTACATCGTCAAGCCCTTCAAGCCCAAGGAGCTCGTCGCCCGCGTGCGTGCCCGCCTGCGCCGCACCGAGGAGGAGCCCGCCGAACTGCTCTCCATCGCCGATATTGTCATCGATGTGCCTGCACACAAGGTGACCCGCGGTGGCGCGCAGATCTCACTGACGCCGCTGGAGTTCGATCTGCTCGTGGCGCTGGCCCGCAAGCCGCGCCAGGTCTTCACCCGTGAGGTGCTGCTCGAGCAGGTCTGGGGCTACCGGCACGCCGCCGACACCCGGTTGGTGAACGTCCATGTGCAGCGGCTGCGGGCGAAGGTCGAGAAGGATCCCGAAAACCCGGAGATCGTGCTGACCGTCCGCGGCGTCGGTTACAAGGCCGGACCCCCGTGATCGGAGGCGACGCGGATCGTTCGACCGCCCCGCCCACAGTGGTGCAGCGCATCGAACGATCCCTCGCGCCGGTGGTGGCTTGGCTCAAGGAAGTCGGCAGCGCACTCGGCCATGTTTGGCGGCGTTCGCTGCAGTTGCGCGTCATCGTGTCCACACTCACGCTGTCGCTGATCGTCATCACGATCCTCGGCGTGGTGCTGACCAGTCAGATCACCGACCGACTGATCGACGCGAAGATCAACGGCGCGGTCGAGGAGATGGATCGCGCCCGCAATACGGTGGAGAGCCAGCTGGCCGGTGTGCACGATATCGGCACCCAGCAGCAGCGTCTCATCGATGCGCGCAATGCGCTGTCCAACCGCGGCGGGACCGGCCAATCCACCGGTGTCGCAGGCAGTTTCGACTCGGCGCTGAGCCTGGTCGGCGGCACTCCGCAGCAGCTGATCTCGACCGGGCCGATCCAGGAGGTGCCCGAGGAGTTGCGCCGATTCGTCGCGCGCAACCAGGTCAGCTACCAGTTCGCCACGGTCTCGGATCCGGACGGCTATCACGGCCGGTCGCTGATCATCGGCAGCCCGAGCGCGGAGATTCCGACGCTGCAGATCTATCTGATCTTCCCGCTGGCCAATGAGGAGCGCAGCCTATCGCTGATGCGCGGCACCATGATGATCGGTGGCATCGTGCTGCTGGTGCTGTTGGCGGCGATCACGGCGCTGGTCACCCGGCAGGTGGTGCTGCCGATCCGTTCGGCTGCGCGGATCGCGGGCCGCTTCGCCGACGGCAGGCTCAAGGAACGCATGCTGGTGCGCGGCGAGGACGATATGGCGCGGCTGGCCCAGGCCTTCAACGAGATGGCGGAGAGTCTGTCCAACCAGATCAGTGAGCTGGCGGAGTTCGGAAATCTGCAGCGTCGCTTCACCTCCGACGTCAGCCATGAACTGCGTACCCCGCTGACCACCGTCCGCATGGCTGCCGACCTCATCCACGGCAGCAGCGACGATCTGGATCCGGCCCTGGCGCGCAGCTCCGAACTGCTGGTCACCGAACTCGACCGGTTCGAGGGTCTGCTCAACGATCTGCTCGAGATCAGTCGCCACGACGCCGGTGTCGCCGAATTGCAGGTCGAATCGCTCGACGTGCGGATGTGCGCGCGGGCCGCGATCTCCACCGTGCGCCATCTGGCCAGGGAGTCCGGTGTCGAGGTCGTCATCGATATGCCGGAGGAGCCGCTGGTCGCCGAGGTCGATCCGCGTCGGGTGGAACGGGTGCTGCGCAATCTGCTCGCCAATGCGATCGACCACAGTGAGGGCAAGCCGGTGCTGATCCGGATGCGTGGCGATGTCGAGGCCAATGCGGTCGCGGTGATCGTGCGCGACCAGGGCGTCGGCCTGCGGCCCGGTGAGGAGAAGCTGGTCTTCAACCGGTTCTGGCGTTCGGACCCGTCGCGGATGCGGCGTTCCGGCGGCACCGGACTCGGTCTGTCGATCAGCGTCGAGGATGCGAATCTGCACGAGGGCAAGCTCGAGGCATGGGGCGAAATCGGCATCGGCGCGAGTTTCCGGCTGACGTTGCCGCTGGTGCGCGGTAAGAAGATGGGCGCGAGCCCGCTGCCGCTGGAACCGGTAACGCGCAAGGCATTGCCCGGGGCGCGGGCCGGTACCGAACCGGCCGGTCCGGTACCGGCCGCCGAGGGCACCGTCACGGAGCTGGCTTCGGTGCACCGAGCCGAGACGAACGGCGCCGACGCGCCCCCGATCGCCGCCCAAGACTCCATGGACGCCGATTCGGACTCGAACGGCGGCACGCCGAGCGCCAGCAACGGCGCGGGATCAGTGGCCGACGAGGCGGCATTCGACGCCGACAGCGCAGAATCACGGCAGGCCGGGCGCAGCGTGCCCGGTGATGGCGGGGACGTACAGTCATGAGGATGCGTAGCTGGTATCCGAGGCGCACTTCGCTGCGGCTGTCCGCGCTCGGCGCGGCGGCGGTCGCGGCGTCGCTGGTACTCACCGGATGCGCGAGCCTGCCGGAATCCTCCGCACCCCAGGCACTCGGCACCATCAATCGCCAGCCCACGTCCGACGGCCCGCCGCCGCCCATCGCCGGTCGCGATCCGGACCTATTGCTGCGCGACTTCCTGCAGGCCACCGCCGATCCGGTCAATCGGCACCTGGCCGCAAGGCAGTACATGACACCGTCGGCGTCGGCGCAGTGGGACGACTCCGCGGGCACCTTGATCGTGGACAAGGCCGATACGCTGCGCGAATCACGCTCCGGCGATAAGGCGACCTATGTGATCCGGGCGCACAAGGTCGGCGAGTTGGCCGCCGACGGTGCTTACCGCGCGATCGACGCGCCACTGGAAAACAAGATCGAGATGACCAAAGTCGACGGCGAATGGCGCATCGATGAGCTGCCCGACGGCGTGGTGATGGAGCAGACCGCGTTCGCCAAGTCCTACCGCCGCTACGTGCTGTACTTCGTGGACCCGTCCGGCGCCGCGCTCGTCCCGGATCTGCGCTGGATTTCGGTGGCCAAGAACCAGCTGGCCCAGCGGCTGCTCAGCCTGCTCAGCGACGGCACGCAGCCCGCACTCGCCTCGGTGGTGCGCAATGAACTCGCACCCCCGGTGACCTTGCGCGGACCGATCACCAAGCCCAATAACGACAACACCGACGTCGGTGTGGGACTCGGCGGGGTGCGCATCGATTTCGCGAACGCCTCCGGACTGTCCCCACGCGATAAGGAGCTGTTGGCCGGACAGGTGGTGCTCACGCTGGCGGGTGCCGAAATCCTCGGCCCGTACATGCTGCTCGCCGACGGCAAACCGTTCGATGACCGCTTCGCCGCCAATGGATGGTCGGTCGCCGACGTCGAACAGTTCAGCCCCGCCGTGCTCGGGCGCAACCAGATCGGGCTGCACGCCCTGCGTAACGGTTCGCTGGTACAGGTCACCGACAGCGGCATGATCACCCCGCCCGGTTACTTCGGTGCGGTGAACAATCTGCAGTCGGTCGCGCTTTCGCCGGACGGACAACTGGTCGCCGCGGTCGCCGACGCCGGGCGTCCCCCGCCGGGACCGCCGCGCACACTGATGGTCGGCAGCTACGGCGGCAATGCCTTCCCGGTCGCCGAGGGTTCGACGATCAGCCGACCGTCGTGGAATGTCGATGGCACCGCGGCCTGGGCCGTCATCGATGGCGAGCGGGTCATCCGGGCGGTCACTGATCGCGGCACCGGGACGGTCTCGGTGCAGGAGGTCGATATCTCGGCGCTGATGGCCTCGACACAGGGGGCGTCGCTGCGACTGCCGATTACCGAATTGCGGATCTCCCGCACCGGCGTGCGCGCCGCGCTCATCGCCGACGGCAAGGTCTATGTCGCGGTGGTCGAACGGCGCCCGGACGGCAAATACGCGCTCACCTCGCCGCTGCAGCTAGCACTGACACTCAGCACCCGGGCGGTGTCGTTGAGCTGGCTTACCGCGGAAACCATCGTCATCGCGAGGGAGGGCAACGTCGATCCGCTGACAACTGTTTCGATCGACGGATCGCAGCCGACCCCGCAGATCAGCCAGAATCTGACCGCGCCCGTTCGGGTGGTCAGTGCCTCGCCCGAAGCCGAGTATGTCGGAGATTCGCGCGCGGTGCTCCAACTCCAGTACAGCGACCAGACCGCGGACCGCTTCTGGCGCGAGGTACCCGGCCTCAATGGCGAGAACTCGGTTCCGGTACTGCCCGGCTGACCGGTGGCGGCGGAACGGGTACTGAGACAGGACATTCGGCCGGAGTAAACCTGTCGGTGGGTGGGCGCAGACTCGTGCGATGCGGACACTGCTCGATCTGATCCTGCCCACGGACTGCGCCGGATGCGGTGCGGTCGGGGTCGGCTGGTGTGCGGAATGTGCGGCGACGCTGGCCCGGCCGCCGATGCGGGTGCGACCGCGCACCGATCCCGGTGTGCCGTGCTGGGCGCTCGGTCCGTACACGGGTCCGGCGCGACGGGCGGTGCTCGCGGTGAAGGAGCGCGGGCGACGCGATCTCGCGGAGCCGTTGGGGCTGGCGCTGGCTGCCGGTCTGATGCGGCTGCGCGGCGATGCACGGCCACTGGTGCTGATCCCGGCGCCGAGTAGGCGGGCGGCCGCACGACGCCGCGGCGGGGATCCAGTGGTCCGGACGGCGCGGGCGGCGGCGGGATGGCTGCCGGATTGCCGGGTGGTACCGATGTTGCGGGTGTGGTGGGGTGTGCGGGATTCGGTGGGCTTGACAGTCAGTGAGCGCCAACACAATATGCGCGGTCACGTAGTGGCCGCGCCAGGTGCCGGTGCCGTACCGGAGATCCCGGGGAATGCGGAGGTCGTGCTGGTCGACGATGTGCTGACGACCGGGGCGACGGCCCGCGAATCGGTCCGCGCGCTCGGCCGGATACCCGTGCCGGTATGTGCCGTGTTGGTGACGTGTTCGGCTTGACTCCGGGAAATTTGCGTGAACACTGGCGGACCGCTCGTTGGCGTACTAGCGTCGCGATCACACACCCGAACCGGGAGTTTGGAGGTGGCGCCTCGGACATCATGTGCCGAGAGAGTGTCTATCGGCACGGCTAATCCCGCCGCACGCACGTTGGTCTGTGCGGCCATATCCGGGAGGTACGCGTGACGACTTCTTCACGACCTTCAGTGAAAGTTGCCCCCTCTGTTAAAGAGGCCCAGTCCTCGGTGCTGGCTGACAGCACCTTGGAGGAGACAGCCGAACCCGCAGCGGACCGACCTCGAGCGCCTCGCGGCGATGTCGTGGTGAAGGGCCGCAATGTCGAGGTTCCCGACCATTTTCGAATTTACGTCGCGGAGAAACTCTCCCGTCTCGAGCGCTTCGATCCGTCGATCTTCCTCTTCGATGTGGAGTTGTTCCACGAGCGCAACCGTCGTCAGCGCAAAGCCTGCCAGCGCGTCGAGATCACCGCGCGCGGCAAGGGCCCGGTCGTCCGGGCGGAGGCCTGTGCGGACAGCTTCTACGCTGCCCTCGAATCGGTAACCGGCAAGCTGGAGAGCCGATTGCGCCGCACGAAGGACCGGCGCCGAGTGCACTACGGGGACAAGACGCCCGTATCGGTCGCGGAGGCTACCGCCGATCTGATCGACGATTCGCTGTTCGCGCCGCTGAACGAGACAGCGGCAGCGCACGATCATCCCGAGGTCGAGGGCCGTAGGCCCGCCGAAACCGAACCTGAGGATTACGCGGCCGGTCCCGGCCATATCGTGCGGACCAAGGTCCATAGTGCGACCCCGATGTCGGTCGACGATGCGCTCTACCAGATGGAGCTCGTCGGCCACGACTTCTTCCTATTCCAGGACAAAGAGACCGACCGACCGTCGGTCGTCTACCGTCGCCATGCATTCGACTACGGCCTGATCCGGCTCGCGTAGGCTCCCCCTGCTTCTCCGGGCATTCAGCCGATCAGCTGGGTGCCCGGAGATTTTGTGTTGCGGGACCTGCTGTCCGGATCGGCTTTCCGATGCGGTTGTCGCGTGGGCGATCAGCGCCGTCGGTCTCGGAAAAAGGTTCTGTGCAGCAAGGAATCTCGGCGTTGCGGGCGCATGGCCGCCAGCATGACCAGGTCGGCGAAGGTCTCCGCATCGCGTTCGCGCGCGGATTCATAATCGCTGCGCCCCAGCACGTATGCGATGGACTCCGGGGAGATCGATGGCAGCAGTTCGGCGATGGCCGACAGCGGTCGCGGGGTCGGCGCCGATGGCTCGGTCGCCGATTCCGGTCCGTGGCCGAGCAGCATGTGGCCCAGTTCGTGCACGATGATGTGCTCGGCATGCCATTCGGTCGTATCGGCGCCGTAGACGATGATGTCGCTGTCGCGCTTGGCAATCCACAGCCCGCTGCCGGTGCCGCAGCCGGTGCCGGCGAGCAGTGCGGTGTCCACCGGTTGCAGGGTGATGGTGCGGCCTCGATGCTCGGCGACGGCGTCGAGGTAGGTGCTCAGATTCCAGGGGGACGGTATCGGTACGTCCCGGGATACCTCCCGGAACCGGTTCTCCATACCGGGCATTCGTGGCGATCTCCTACAGCGCTGCGGGTAGCTCACGATGCTACCCAGCCGTTGGAAACTGCCCGATTCGCGGTCACCGCATGGGGTGGTCCGTACTTTCGATGAGTGTGGTCAACGCCGCGAGATCGATATCGGACCCGCGCAACGCGATACTGGCAACATTGGCGTCACGCATGGTGGCCAGCAGTTCGAGTTCGCGATCGATCGCGGCCGCTGCGGCGCCGGTGGTGGTCAGATAGTTCGCGCTCACCCCGAAACAGTGGGCGATCGCGGCGAGCAGGTCGGATCCGACTGGTGCGGAGTCGAATTCGCCTCGACGCAACCGGTCGAGCTGATCCGCCGAGACGGTGCGGCCCAACTGTGTGCCGACCTGTTCGGCGACCGAGGCGGTCGTGCGCTCGGGCTCCGAACGCGGGTGCACGGTCGCGAAAAGTCGATTCACCTTGTGGCTGAGCGTCAGTCGCGCTCGGTTCGTCGCCTCGTCGGTCATCTGCGTCGCCCTCTACTTCTTGCCGTTTCGAATCGATGTCGCACCCGGATTGGCCGCCAGCCAGCGCGCGCGGAATCTGGCCTCGGTGACGGCGTCCACATCCTCCACCCGCCCGGCCAGCCAGCGACGATAGCGGCGTTCCAGTAGTTCGGCGGGATCGTTCGATTCGGCTGGCACGTCCAGCAGATGGGAGAACGCCATGGCGACCAAAGGGTGCAGGGGTCGGCCCGGGCCGCCGTTGCGTTCCAGCATCGCGGTGGCATAGCGCGCGGACAGTCGAGAGACGACGTCGTTCAGCTCCGAAATGGCCGACAGCAGTCGGGGTTCGGTGGTCCGGACGCGTTCGACCGCGTCGTTGAGCCGACCGGATGCCGCGAGCAGCCCGGTCAGATCCGAGATTTCGAAGCGGATCGAATCGGGTCCGGAGACGATCGACTCGTCGGTGCTCGCGGCAGGCGCCGCGCCCTCGCGCGCGGTAGGGTCGCCGCCCGCGTAGGTGCGTGCCGCACTGCCGGGCAGCCAGCGCAGCGGTGCGTCGAGCTTGTTCAGGGTGTGCGTGCTGATCGCCGCGTCGCCGTCTTCGATTTTGCGGATCGTCGGCGCCGAGGGCCCTCCCAGATCGCCGATCTGCATCTGTGTCAGGCCGAGTTCGTCACGGCGCTCCTTGATGATTCGGCCGAAGCGCTTATGTCGCGACAGCTCCGAAGGGCTTTGCATAGTGAGGCTCATGCTAGAGCTCTTTTGGGTTAAAAGACAACTTCATAGAAAAGATTTGAAAAACGAATGGAAAGATTGCTATCGTTTCCTTGCGCCGGAAGGGTGTCGACGTCGGCCTTGCGGGTTCCGGAACGAGCAGGGGCGTTCGCCGGGACGGGCGCCCCCGGTCTGCTGCGCAACGGCGCGCCGCAGGCCGGGACCGGCTGGGCGCAGGCTCGTTTCGGGTGTGCGGCGTCTCGGCTCAGCGGCAGATGGAGGGGATCGCTGAGCCGGGTATGCCGGCCTGGACCTTTAACTTACTTCCGAGTAAGTTTGTGGAATAGGTCTCTCGAGGAGGACAAACCCCATGGCTACCAATGCTGCTCGCCGTGCCGTCATCGTCTCCGGTGCGCGCACGCCGTTCATCAAGGCGTTCACCGACTACACGCGGATGGATTCGATCGCGTTGGCCGATGCCGCGGTGCGCGGGCTGCTGGAGCGGACCGGGCTGCCCGGTGCACAGGTGCAGGCCATTGTGTGGGGCGGGGTGATCCTGCCGAGTGCGGCGCCGAATATCGCGCGCGAGATCGCGTTGGATCTCGGTCTCGACGCCGGGTGTGAGGGGTACACGGTGACGCGGGCATGCGCCTCCGGACTGCAGGCGATCACCTCGGCCGTCGCGGCGATCGAGCGCGGCGAATACGACATCATGATCGCCGGAGGCAGTGATTCGACGAGCAATGCCGAGGTGAAGTTGCCACAGAAGCTGGTGCACGCCGGAGCGCCGCTGGCGCTGGGCAAGCCGAAGCCGAAGGACTATCTCATGGCAGCGCGTCAGCTCGCGCCGTTCACCGATCTGCTGCCGAGTCGACCGAAGATCGCCGAACGCACCACCGGTGAGGTGATGGGGGAGTCGGCGGAGAAGATGGCCCGCATCCACGGGATCAGCCGTGCGGATCAGGATGAATTCGCGGCACGTTCGCATCACCGTGCCGCCGCAGCCATCGATTCGGGGCGCTTCGATGACGAGGTGCTGCGGGTGCGCACGCCGGACGGCGCGGATATCACCCGCGATGGACTGGTGCGCGCGGGTACCAGCGTCGAGAAGTTGGCGCGGTTGCAGCCGGTCTTCGCCCGCGACGGCAGCGTGACCGCGGGCAATGCCAGCCCGTTGACCGACGGTGCGTCAGCGGTGCTGCTGATGAGCGAGGAGACCGCGCATGCCCTCGGCTATCGGCCGCTGGCGGCGTTCCGCTCGTGGAGCTATGTCAGCGTGGACCCGACCGATCAGGTGCTGATCGGCCCGGCCATCTCCATGCCGCGCGCCCTCGATAAGGCCGGAATGTCACTGGGCGATATCGATTTCGTCGATATCCACGAGGCCTTCGCCGCCCAGACGCTGTCCGTGCTCGCCGCACTGAACAGCGACGAGTGGGCCAAGACCCGTCTCGATCGCGACACCGCGGTCGGCGAGGTCGATATCGACAAACTCAATGTGCACGGCGGCTCGGTCGCCCTAGGTCATCCCTTCGGTGCCACCGGCGCCCGCATGGTCACCACAATGGCCAACGAATTGGCCCGCACCGGCAGAACCGCCGCTCTCCTCGGCATCTGCGCCGCAGGCGGAATCGGCGCATCGGCGGTGCTGGAGCGCGTCTGATCACCGCGTGTGTGATCAGTGACAACTGATTTCGTGAGTACTGTCGGGAACGCCCAAAACTCACTTGGCACTCGACGTCAGACCCGAACGCAACGGGCGTGGCACCCAACTTGTATGGCCTAAAGGCGCGGAGAGGCGGGTGAGTAGGTTTCTTGGTGAACGGCGTCGGTGAGGGGGCGGCCGGTGCGCCAGCCGAAGCGTTGGAGGTCGGGTATGGGCTGGAATTGGTGAACGGGGCCTATGCACAGCCAAGCGACGGGGCGGATGCCTTCGGGGAGGGCGACCAGGTCGGAAAGGAATTCGGTGTCGTAGAACGAGACCCAGCCGACGCCGATCTGCTCCGCGGTCGCGGCGAGCCAGAGGTTCTGAATGGCTAGAACCGCCGAGTAGATGCCGGTTTCGGGGACGGTGGCGCGGCCGAGGACCTGCGGGCCGCCCCGGTCGTGGTCGTAGGTGACCACGATGCCGGTGCCGCTCTCGGTAATGCCCTCGATCTTGATCGGTTCGAAGGTCGCCGCCCGCTCCGGCGCAAGTGCATCCCGGAATTCGATCCGCTTCTGCGCGACATGCTCCGCGAACTTCCGCAGCGTCGCACCCTCGCGCACCACCACAAAGTCCCACGGCTGCGAATTGCCGACACTGGGCGCGCGATGTGCGGCATCGAGTATCCGCCACAGCGTCGCATCATCGACGAGGTCACCGGTGAATTCGGCCCGCACATCCCGCCGCATCCGGATGGCCTCGTAAACGCTCAGATCTTCCGCACCCACGCCCATCAGTCAACCAGCCGCAACCCGCGCTCCCGTCGAGGCCCAGGGGATACTGTGAGCGCACTGGCCGCGAGCCGATATGTCCATCGAAAAACGAAGGCGCCCACGGACTTCCGTGGGCGCCTTCGTTGCGACTGCGCGTCAGCCGATCGGCACGGCCCGCCGCGCGATCCGGCGACGGCCCTGCTTCAGTGCCGTGCGCAGCCCGCGACGCTTACCGGTCACCGGGTCGAAGCTGGGGGCGGTGTCACCCGCGAACTTGCGCTCCGAGGCGGTTTCGGGGGCATCGTCGGTGGTCGCGCGCAGGTACTTGTTCGGCAGCGACAGCTTCAGAATGGTGCGCCAGGATTTGAAGTACTGCACCGGAAGCGAGCCGGTGGTGTAGGGCAGGTCGTATTTGTCGGCCAGCTGGCGCACCCGCACCGCGACCTCGGCGTAGCGGTTGCTCGGTAGGTCCGGGAACAGGTGGTGTTCGATCTGGTGGCTCAGGTTGCCGGTCATGAAGTGCATGAGCGGACCGCCGGAGATATTGGCGCTGCCCAGCATCTGGCGCAGATACCACTGGCCTTTGGATTCGCTGTCGATATCGGCCCTGGTGAACTTCTCCGCACCGTCCGGAAAGTGGCCGCAGAAGATCACCGCATTGGTCCAGACATTCCGGATGATATTGGCGGTGAGGTTCGCGGTGAGCGTCGAGACGAAGGCGGGCCCGGTCAGCAGCGGGAACAGCAGGTAGTCCTTGCCGATCTGCTTGCCGATCTTGACCAGCACTTCCTTGCGCTTGACCTCGAATTCGGCCCGCTCGGCGGAATCCGGCTGGTACCGGCCGACCTTGCCCAGCTCGAGATGCTGCACCGCGACGCCGAATTCGAAGAACATCTGCAGCAGCAGGTTGTAGACGGGGTTGCCGATATTGAACGGCTTCCAGCGCTGGTCGCGGGTGACGCGCAGCAGGCCGTAGCCGATGTCGTCGTCCATGCCGAGCACATTGGTGTACTTGTGGTGCAGGTAGTTGTGCGTGTGCTTCCAGTGCTTGGACGGGCCGGTGTTATCCCATTCCCAGGAGCTGGAGTGGACCTCGGGATCGTTCATCCAATCCCACTGCCCGTGCATGACGTTGTGCCCGATCTCCATGTTCTCGATGATCTTGGCGGCACTGAGCAGGGCGACACCGGTGAACCAGGCGGGCGGCAGGAAGCTGGCGAACAGCACCGCGCGGCCGCTGATCTCGAGCACGCGCTGTAGTCGGATGACATTGCGGATGTACCGCGCGTCACGAGCACCACGCGAGGCCTCGACATCACGGCGGATCGCGTCGAATTCCGCGCCTAGTGCCTCCACATCGGCCTCTGTGAGGTGCGCGTATTCCTTGACATCCGAGATCGCCATGGCGGTTACAGTACCGTAAGTTACGAGACCGTAGGTTGCGGGGACCATCTCCGAGATGTGGTAAATCCCCCATTGCAAATGGGAACGGCGGATGCTAACTCATTTTGCGGCGTCGGATCCGACGAATCGCCCGCTCACGCGCGGCTTTCCGCTGCAATGTCGCCTTTTCCTGACGTGCCTTCTCCTGCAGCGCCAGCTTCGCCTCGCGCAGCACTTCCTTCTCGTGCCGTGCCTTCTCCCGCAGCACCACCTTGGCCTCGGTCAGCGCCGAACGCAGCCCGCGGCGCTTACCGGTCTCCGGGTCGACGGGCAGCCAATGCGTCTCGTTCCATTTGTCGGCCCAGCGCTCGGCATTGGGCATCGCCGGCATCGAGATGCCGGCGAACTTGCGCTCCGAGGAGGTCTCCGGCGCATCATCGGCGGTGCGCTTGAGGAAGCGGTCCGGCAGCGCCAGCTTGTGGATGGTCCGGAAGGCGAGCAGATACTGCTTGCCGAGTGAGCCGGTGGTGTAGGGCAGGTCGTACTTATCGCACAGTTCGCGGACCCGGGCCGCGATCTCCGGATAGCGGTTGCTCGGCAGATCGGGGAACAGGTGATGTTCGATCTGGTAGCAGAGGTTGCCGCTCATGAAGGCCATGGCGGGCCCGGCCTTGAAGTTGGCGCTGCCGAGCATCTGACGCAGATACCATTCGCCGCTGGTCTCGCCCTCGAGCTGTTCGATGGTGAATTTCTCGGCGCCATCGGGGAAGTGGCCGCAGAAGATCACCGCATAGGCCCACAGGTTGCGCACCAGGTTGGCGGTCGCGTTCGCCTTGAGCGTCGACATGAAGGCGGGTCCGGTTAGCGCGGGGTAGAACACGAAGTCCTTGGCTACCTGGCGGGTGATCTTGCGGGCGAACTCCTTGTTCGGCTCCGACATCAGCTCCTTGGGCGGTACGCCGGACAGTTCCTTCTCGATGCTCCAGTCGTGCAGCGCGATACCCCATTCGAAGGTGGCTGCGAGCAGGATATTGGCCAGCGGCTGGACCAGGTGGATCGGCCGCCACTGCTCGTCGCGGGTCATCCGCAGGATGCCGAAGCCGAGGTCCTCGTCCTTGCCGAGCACATTGGTATAGGTGTGGTGGGAGTAGTTGTGCGCTCGGCGCCACTGCGCCGACGGCCCGGTCATATCCCACTCCCAGGTGCTGGAGTGGATCTCCGGATCGTTCATCCAGTCCCATTGCCCGTGGCTGATGTTGTGCCCGAGCTCCATATTCTCGATGATCTTGGCGACCGACAGCAGTGCCGTACCGGTCAGCCAGGCCCAGCGGTTGCGGCTGCCGAACAGCACCGCGCGTGCGAGCACCTCGAGGCCACGCTGTGCGGCGATGGTGCGCCGGATGTACTTCGCGTCACGCTCGCCGCGGGACAGCTCGACGGAGCGGCGAATGGAATCGAGTTCCTGCCCCAGTGTTTCGATGTCGCCCGCCGTGAGATGAGCGAACGCCTTGATATCGGTGATGGCCACCGGGGTCCTTTCACTGACTGGATGTACCTCGAGGGTACCTGCCGGATCCTCCCGGCGGGTGGGCTGAGTGCTAGCTGTCTCAGACGTCGAGCGTGCAGTCGCCCGCCGCGGCCGAGATACAGGTCTGCACCTTGTCGCCCTCGCGGCGCTCGTCACCGTTGCGCAGATCGCGGGTATGTCCGGAAGCCAGTGTCACGACACAGGTTTGGCAGATGCCCATCCGGCAGCCGAACGGCATCTGCACACCGGCGGCTTCGCCCGCCTCCAGCAGACTGGTCGCGCCGTCGACCTGCGCGGTGCGCCCGGTCCTGGCGAAGGTGACGGTGCCGCCCTCGCCGATGGCGGAGCGTTCGATCTCGAATCGCTCGATATTCAGGCGATCGCTCACGCCCGCCTCGCGCCAGTGCTGCTCGATCTCGTCCAACATGGCGGCCGGGCCGCAGGCCCAGGTCTGGCGCTGACGCCAATCCGGGAACCGATCATCGAGTGCGGTGAGGGAGAACCGGCCCTGTTCGTCGGTGAGGTGCAGGTGCGAGGAAAAGCTGGGGTGCCGGTCGTGCAGGTCGCGCAGTTCGGCGCCGAACATCACATCGTCGAGGCTGCGCGCGGAGTGCACATGCACCACATCGGTGACCACATCGCGGCGATCCAGCGCCCGCAGCATGGCCATGACCGGGGTGATACCGCTGCCCGCGGTCAGGAACAGCACCTTCTCCGGCGGCGGCGACGGCAGCACGAAACCGCCCTGCGGCGCGGCCAGCCGGACGATGGTGCCCGCGGCGACACCGCTGACAAGATGGCTCGACAGGAAGCCCTCCGGCATCGCCTTCACCGCGATCGAGATGGTGCGCTTGCCGCGGTGTTCCGGATCGGTCCAGTTCGGCGGGCAGGTCAGTGAGTACGAGCGCCAGTGCCAACGGCCGTCGACCAGGATGCCGATGCCGATGTACTGACCCGGTTCGTATTTCCAGTCGAAGCCCCAGCCCGGCCTGATGACCAGGGTGGCCGAATCGGCGGTTTCCTTGCGCACTTCGACAATTCGGCCGCGCAGCTCCCGCGCGGACCACAGCGGATTCGCCAGGTGCAGATAGTCGTCGGGCAGCAGTGGTGTGGTCACGCGGGCGACGGCGCCGCGCAATACGTTCAGCCGTCCGCCGCGCTCGGCGACCTCGGCCGCCGGAGCCTCCAGCCACTCCCGGACCGTGCGCACCGAGGATGCCGCTTTTTTCAAGACCATTGCCGCAGTTCGTCTCCCTGTCGTGCGGCCACCAGCGGAGCCGCCTCGCTGTCAGGTTACGGCATCGTAGGTTTGCGCGGGATGCGCAGGTGCTGGCTCACCGTGATTCGGCCCGGATCACAGCAATTCGAGCAGGAACGGCAGTTCCTGGGCGGCGTACCAGGCGAGCTGATGGTCCTCGGCGTCGCCGAGCACGAATTCGGCATCGGTATCGCCGAGATCGGCCGCGTCCACCACATCGACTGCCTTGGCCACCTCGGGTTCGGCCTCGGCCAGATCGACATGCACCGACGCGATCCGGTCGTAGCCGATCGGTCCGGCCAGCCGGACCACCGCGTCGTCGAGGTCGGGGCGCAGCTTCGCACCCGTCACATCGGCGGCGATGACCGCGCGCCGGTAGACCGGACTGTGGTAGGTGACGGGACCGCCGGCGTCCTCGGAATCGTCATCGTCGACGCGGTCCTCGGCCGCCTCCTCGCGCTCGGCGGCCAGTAGCCGCAGCGAGGCCCGCGCGGCCTCGGCCATCGCGACCTCGGCCAACTCGTCGTCGTCACCGGAGGCGTAGGCCTCGCGCAGGGTCGGGGTGACCGCGAAGGCGGTGCCGCCGACCGCGCGCAGTTCCCGGTTCGCGACGAGCTCACGCAGCATCGGGACGGTGGCGGGTATGTAGACCCGCAGAGTGTTCTGATCAGACGCAGGCACCGAGCATCTCCTCCATGGACTCGTGCACCGACGCGGCCAGCACGCCGATATCGGCCATCGCGTCGCGGTCGGCGTTGAGTCCGTAGAAGACGCGTCCGTCATAGGACGTGATCCCGATGCTCGAGGCCTGGTTGCGCAGCAGCGGCGACACCGGATACATCTCCAGCATCCGCGCGCCGCCGATATACATCGGGGTCTGCGGACCCGGTGCGTTGGTGATCACCAGATTGAACGTGTGCTCTGCGAACGTACTCGCCGCCCGCACACTCATTGCATGCAGGCTCGCCGGAGCGAACCCGGCCAGGTGCACCAGGGTGCGTGCCCGAACCCCGCGCCGGTGTTTGCTATTGGCCTCGGTGGCGTGGGAGATATGCGAGAGCCGCATCACCGGATTCGGTTCACCCACCGGCAGATCGATCAGGAACGAGGACACCTCGCTGACCGGTTTCAGCTGGTCGTCGATGCCCTCCACATAAACCGACATCGGCACCACCGCGCGCAGCACGGCCGATTCGGTGAGCGCCTCACCCCGTGAGAGCAGCCAGTTGCGCAGCGCGCCGGTGACGACGGCCAGGATCGCGTCGTTGATCGAGCAGTTGAAGCGCTTGCGGATCTTGCGGTAGTCCTCCAGATCCGTGCGCACCACGTCGAAGCGGCGATTGCGCGAGGTCTTGGCGTTCAGCGGGCTGTCGGGTGCGCCGATGGCCGCCGCGCGCACGGCCGAGACCACCGAGTCCACCGCCTTGCCTGCGGCCTCGACCACCGAGAACGCGTGTGCGCTGGCGTCGCGGGCGACCTCGAGCACCTCGCGCGGCTGCCCGGCCAAATGGGTGAGCGCGCCGACCAGCAGCTCCGCCTCATTGGGTTCGCGTGGCGCGACCCACGAGTCGTCGGCGATGTCGCGCGGGGAGGGGCTGTTGTCGAGGATCACGTGCCCGATCTCGAGCGCGGTATCCCCGTCGACGAGTGCCGAATGGGTCTTGGTGAAGATCGCGGACCGGCCCTCGGTGAGTCCCTCGATCAGATACATCTCCCACAGCGGGCGGCTCTGATCGAGCGGACGCGACGCCAGCCGGGCCACCAGATCGTGTAGCTGGGAGTCGCTACCCGGAGCGGGCAGTGCGGAGCGGCGGATGTGATAGGTGATATCGAATTGGCTGTCCTCGACCCAGACCGGACGGCCGAGCGCGAAGGGGATCTCGCGCACCTTTCTGCGGTAGCGGGGGACCAGGGAGAGCCTGCTCTCCACCAGGTCGACCAGCCGGTCGTAGTCCAGTGCCGGTTCCCCCTGTGTGGTGTCGCTACCTCGGACGATCGCGAGAGAGCCGATGTGGATCGGATTGCTACTCGACTCGAGCCGATAGAACGACGCGTCCTGCGGCGTCAATCTCGTGATCACGCTGCCCGGTGCTCCTTCCGATGTGGCTCCCACCCGAGCCGTCTGCATCGCCTATTGTGGTCGCCCACAACGGTCCGTTCTGCCTCCTGTGGCAAATCCAGCGATATCCGCGCACCCCTTACCCGAACCCGCGATCCGTGGGAGGGTTCATCGGTTCGGTTCCGGGGTACTCGATTCGACCACAGCGAGCGGGGGTACCGCGCGGGACATGCCCAAGAGCCGCGCTGCCCCTACGTCATCGCATGCCGTCCGACCTCAGCAAATGGGGTCGATACAGTCGGCACCACGGACGACATACATCGTATGACACCGACAGTGAAACAGGTTCGACTCCAATTCGATCGACCGAAGTTCGCATCGGTCTGCGCTATCGGAGACCGCGAGCTGCCATTTCCGGCCCGCTCCCGCGCGCGACAGACGGGTACGGTGAGAAGAAACGGCTGCCGCCTCGGTGGTAGCGGCGGGTGCGGCGCCGGGGCGCTGGTTACCGGCTGGCTCTTACGAGCGACCTGCAAGCAGTCGCTACGGAACTAGCATGGTGGCCGCATTACCATGAACGGTGCAGCGGATTCCGCCATGCTGGGCGGGGGCCCTGAGCACACTGCCCGACCCGGGTGACGGCCGAACATTTGACACACCGACCAGAGGACTGACGAGACCCGTGCCTGCGCTGACACTGACGAGGTTGCTACGGATTGGTGAGGGACGCACGGTCAAGCGGCTCGCCCACCTCGCGGACGAGGTCCTCGCGCTCGGGCCCGAGTACGAGCTGCTCACCGATGCCGAGCTGCGTGCCAAGACCGACGAGTTCAAGGAGCGCTACGCGGACGGCGAATCGCTGGACGATCTGCTCCTCGAGGCCTTCGCGGTGGCCCGTGAGGCGTCCTGGCGCGTGCTGAACCAGAAGCACTACAAGGTGCAGATCATGGGTGGCGCGGCGCTGCACCTCGGCAACATTTCCGAGATGAAGACCGGTGAGGGCAAGACCCTGACCTGTGTGCTGCCTGCCTACCTCAACGCCATCTCCGGCGACGGCGTGCACGTGGTCACGGTCAATGACTACCTGGCCAAGCGCGACGCGGAGTGGATGGGCCGTGTGCACCGCTTCCTCGGGCTCAGTGTCGGCGTGATCCTGTCCGGTATGACCCCGGCCGAGCGTCGCGAGTCCTACAACTCCGACATCACCTACGGCACGAACAACGAATTCGGCTTCGACTACCTGCGCGACAATATGACCCACTCGCTCGACGATCTGGTTCAGCGCGGGCACAACTTCGCCGTGGTCGACGAGGTCGACTCCATCCTCATCGACGAGGCCCGCACCCCGCTGATCATCTCGGGTCCGGCCGACGCCTCTTCGAAGTGGTACGCCGAATTCGCGCGCATCGCACCGCTGCTCAAGAAGGACCTGCACTACGAGGTCGATATCAAGAAGCGCACCATCGGCGTGCACGAGGCGGGCGTGGAGTACGTCGAGGATCAGCTCGGCATCGACAACCTCTATGAGGCCGCCAACTCGCCGCTGGTCAGCTACCTGAACAACGCCGTCAAGGCCAAGGAGCTCTACAACCGGGACAAGGACTACATCGTCCGCGACGGCGAGGTGATCATCGTCGACGAGTTCACCGGCCGCATCCTGGTCGGACGCCGCTACAACGAGGGCATGCACCAGGCGATCGAGGCCAAGGAAGGCGTCGAGATCCAGCCGGAGAACCAGACCCTGGCCACGATCACGCTGCAGAACTACTTCCGCCTCTACAACAAGCTCTCCGGTATGACCGGTACCGCCGAGACCGAGGCCGCCGAGCTGCACCAGATCTACAGCCTGGGCGTTGTGCCGATCCCGACCAATAGGCCGATGGTCCGCGCGGACCAGTCCGACCTGATCTACAAGACCGAAGAGGCCAAGTTCTCGGCCGTGGTCGACGATGTCGTCGAACGGCACGAAAAGGGTCAGCCGGTGCTGATCGGTACCACCAGCGTCGAGCGCTCGGAGTACCTGTCCAAGCAGTTCACCAAGCGCGGTATCGCGCACAACGTGCTCAACGCGAAGTTCCACGAGAAGGAAGCCGAGATCATCGCCGAGGCGGGCCGACCGGGTGCGGTCACCGTGGCGACGAATATGGCCGGTCGTGGTACCGACGTCGTGCTCGGCGGCAACCCGGACATCATCACCGACATCATCCTGCGCAAGGAGGGGCTGGATCCGGTGGAGACGCCGGAGGAGTACCAGGCTGCCTGGCTGCCGACGCTGGAGCGGGTCAAGGAGCAGACCGCTGAGGACGCCGACGCGGTGCGCGACGCCGGTGGCCTGTATGTGCTGGGCACCGAGCGGCACGAGTCGCGGCGCATCGACAACCAGCTGCGCGGTCGTTCCGGTCGTCAGGGTGACCCGGGTGAGTCCCGGTTCTACCTGTCGCTGGGTGATGAGCTGATGCGGCGCTTCAATGGCGCCGCGCTGGAAGCGATCATGACCAGGCTGAATCTGCCCGATGACGTGCCGATCGAGGCGAAGATGGTCTCCAAGGCCATCAAGAGCGCCCAGACCCAGGTCGAGCAGCAGAACTTCGAGATCCGCAAGAACGTGCTCAAGTACGACGAGGTGATGAACCAGCAGCGCACCGTCATCTACGGCGAGCGCAACCGGATCCTGCGCGGTGAGGATATGGAGGGCCAGGTACAGGAGATGATCACCGATGTGATCACCGCCTATGCCGATGGCGCCACCGCAGAGGGCTATGTCGAGGACTGGGATCTGGACAAGCTGTGGACGGCGCTGAAGACGCTGTACCCGGTGAGCCTGGACTACCGGGATCTGACCGGCGAGACCGGTGTCGGCGAGGCGGGCGACCTGACCAAGGACGAACTGGTCGATGCGCTGCTCGACGATGCACATGACGCCTACGACAAGCGTGAGCAGCAGATCGACGGTCTGGCGGGCGATGGTTCGATGCGCAATCTCGAACGCCAGGTACTGCTTTCCGTGCTGGACCGCAAGTGGCGCGAGCACCTCTACGAGATGGACTACCTCAAGGAGGGCATCGGCCTGCGTGCCATGGCGCAGCGCGATCCGCTGGTCGAGTACCAGCGCGAGGGCTTCGACATGTTCGCCGCGATGCTCGAGGGTCTGAAGGAGGAGTCGGTCGGCTTCCTGTTCAACCTGCAGGTCGAGGTGCAGCAGCCGCAGCCGGAGGGCGTTTCGGTCGACCAGGGCCTGCGTTCCCCGGTCGGCGCGATGTCCGCGCCGCGTCCGCTGCCCACCCAGGAAGCCGCTCCCATGGCCAACGGGGCTCCGGCGGCATTGCGCGCCAAGGGCATCGACGAACGCGGCTCGCGCGGCTTCAGCTACTCGGGCCCGGACGAGGGCGGGCACGCCGCCGTGCACGACGACGCCGAGGAGTACGGCGACGGCGAATTCGGTGGTGGCACCCGCCGCGAACGCCGCGAGGCCGCCCGCGCCGAATCGAAGGGGAAGCGCGCACCGAAGTCGCGTCGTCGGCACTGATTTCGAATGACGAACGCGCCCATGAACATTCATGGGCGCGTTCATCAGCTCCGCCCCTGCGTCTAGCGCTCGTAGATATCGCGACGGTGTCCGGCGGTAACTACGAGGATGGTCAGCTTGCCGTCATCGACCTCGTAAACCAAGCGGTAGTTGCCAACTCGTAGCCGGAATCCTGGTCGGCCGGCAAGAGCTCGGACATCCACCCCATCGCGTCGGTATGGGTCGTCGCCCAGCAGCGTGAGCGCGATCAATAAGCGCATGGCATCGGGATGCGGAATATTTCGCAATACACGACGAGCGGCTGGGGTCCAACAGAATTCGTATTTCACGCGGCACCGTTA
The DNA here is from genome assembly GCF_040614395.1 of Nocardia sp. NPDC005998. Classification (NCBI taxonomy): domain Bacteria; kingdom Bacillati; phylum Actinomycetota; class Actinomycetes; order Mycobacteriales; family Nocardiaceae; genus Nocardia; species Nocardia sp. NPDC005998. The sequence continues at coordinate 656,567 of NZ_JBEXUI010000001.1, forward strand.
TGTCCGGCGCCGAGGATGTCATCCATCATCTGGCCGAGGGTGATATTTTCCGGTTCACCACCTTCGGCGAGCGCTTCGTCGGCCATGCGTCCGAGCTGCTCGTCTTCCCACTCTTCGAGCTTTGCGAGCATGAACAGCGGGATGACCGCGGCTGCGGGTTCCCCGGCACGCGTAATGACGGTCACATGCCCGTCCTGAACCGCGGCGTTGACGACGGCAGGGAGCTGGGCTCGGGCCTCACGAATGCTGAGCTGGTCTTCCATATTGTGAGTGTACACCGCAATGTGTACACCACTCGGCTCGCCTGCCTCGGCGGCGGCCGGGTTACCAGAGATCGTTGGAGTTCAGGGCGGTCAGCAGAAGCCGGATGGCCGCAACGCGACGTTCCTTGCCGGGCAATGCATCCAATGCGCATTCCGGATCCGTGGGCGGACCGAGGTGGGTACAGCCGCGCGGACAGTCCTCGATGGCGGCGGCCAGATCGGTGAAGGCGGCGATGACATCGTCTGGGGTGATATGGGCCAGGCCGAAGGAGCGGACACCGGGCGTGTCGATGACCCAGCCGCCCCCGGGGAGTGGCAGGGCGACGGATTGGGTCGAGGTGTGCTTGCCCTTGCCAACGCCGGAGACCTCGCCGACGGCTCGATCCGCATCGGGGACAAGGCGATTGACCAGTGTCGACTTGCCGACGCCGGAGTGGCCGATGAAGGCGGTGAGACGGTCGGTGAGCAGCTCGAGGACCGGTTCGAGTGGGTCGTCGATGCCGCCGTAGATAATGGTGAGATCGAGATCGTCGAAGGCGGCGGCGAATTCGGATTCGGCCGCTAGATCGTGTTTGGTGAGACACAGAATCGGTTGCAGCCCACCGGCATATGCGGCGACCATGGCCCGTTCGACGAATCCGGTGCGCGGCGGCGGGTCGGCGAGGGCGACGACGATGAAGAGTTGTTCGGCATTGCCGACGACGATCCGTTCGAAGGGATCGGTGTCATCGGCGGTGCGGCGCAATACCGTTCGGCGTTCGGCGACGCGGACGATGCGCGCGAGCGTATCGGGTCTTCCGGAGAGATCGCCGACCACATCGACCTGGTCGCCGACGACGATCGGGGTGCGGCCGAGTTCCCTGGCCCGCATGGCGACGATCAGCTTGTCCGGATCGCCGTCGAGCACACAACCCCAACGGCCGCGGTCCACCGAAACGACCATGGCCGATTCCGCATCATTGTGCTGCGGACGGGTTTTCGTGCGTGGACGCGACGATCTGCCCGGGCGTACCCGGACATCCGATTCGTCGTACTCGCGTTTTCTCAGCGGGCCGCTCCCTGATTCGAGAGCGTCGGATCGAGCATCTGCTCCCACAGGCCGACGAATCCGGGCAGCGTCTTGGCCGTGGTGCCGATATCCTCGATCGCCACACCCGGCACCTTCAGTCCGAGAATCGCACCGGCGGTTGCCATTCGGTGGTCGGCGTAGGAATGCCAGTTGCCGCCGTGCAGCGGGGCCGGGGTGATCTCCAGTCCGTCCTCGGTCTCGGTGACATTGCCGCCGAGCCGGTTGATCTCGGTGGAAAGGGCCGCGAGCCGATCGGTCTCGTGCCCGCGCAGGTGCGCAATGCCGCGCAGCCGGGACGGCGAATCCGCAAGTGCCGCAAGGGTGGCCACGGTCGGGGTCAGCTCGCCCACATCGTGCAGATCGATGTCGATACCGGCGAGCCGTTCCGGGCCGCGCACGGTCAGCAGGCCGTCGAAGCGGGTCACCTCGGCGCCCATGCGCACCAGGATCTCCCGGATCACGTCACCGGGCTGGGTGGTCAGCCGCGGCCAATGCGGAATGCGGACCTCGCCGCCGGTGATGGCGGCCGCCGCGAGGAAGGGCGTGGCATTGGACAGATCCGGCTCCACATCCCAGTTCACCGCGCGGATCGGGCCGGGTGCGACGGTCCAGGTCTGAGCCTTGCGGCTATCGATGGGTGCCTCGACGGCGACCTCGGCGCGCCGCAACATCTCCACCGTCATCTCGATATGCGGCATGGAGGGCAATGCCTTGCCGTCGTGGTGCACCACGATGCCCTCGTCGAAGCGGGCCGCCGACAACAGCAGACCGGAGACGAACTGCGACGATCCGGAGGCATCGATGGTGACCGCGCCGCCGCGCAGGGCACCCTCGCCATGCACGGTGAACGGCAGTGCGTTGCCCTCGATATCCGCGCCGATCCGACGCAGTGCGTCCAGGATGGTGGCCAGCGGGCGGACCCGGGCCTGCTCGTCACCGTCGAAGGCGACATCGCCGGTGGCCAGGGCCGCGACCGGCGGCAGGAACCGCATGACGGTGCCCGCCAACCCGCAGTCGACGGTGCCGCCGTGCAGCGGCGCTGGCGTCACGGTCAGTGTGTCCCCGTCGCCTTCGATCCGTGCACCCAATGCCCGCAGCGCGCCGATCATGAGTTCGGTATCGCGGCTGCGCAGCGCGCCGGAGATGGTCGAAGGGCCCTCGGCGAGCGAGGCCAGGATCAAGGCCCGGTTCGTGATCGATTTCGATCCGGGCAGGGTCACGGTCGCGTGCACGGGTACATCGACATGGGGCGCTGGCCAGAAACTCACCCGTCCATCTTCGCCCATCGCGAACCTGGACACACGGACTGGGCTGTGTTTGATGCCAGCGCCTTCGGCGATGCGGCCCCAGGGCACACCTACTTGTGGCGTCCGTGCAGGATGGGGACCAGGCGGCGCAGGAGTTTCATCGTGGACTTGGTCCGCGAGTAGCTGAGCAGCGCCATGCCGGGAATCGCGAAGCGCTGCACCGCGATCGAATGCGGACGGGCGAATTCGCGCAGGCCCGGCTCGCCGTGGATGCGGCCGATACCGGAATCGCCGACGCCGCCGAAGGGCAGGCCCGCGATGGCGGCGAAGGCGAGCACGGAGTTCACCGAGGTGGCGCCGACGCGCAGTCGACGGGCGATATCCAGGCCGTTCTTCTTCGAGTAGACCGCCGAGGACAGGCCGTACTTGGACTTGTTCGCCAGCTCGACCGCCTCGTCGACGCTGTCCACCGTCCGGATGGTGACGGTCGGGCCGAAGGTCTCCTCGGCGACCGCCTCGGAGCTCTCGTCCACATCGACGAGCACGACCGGCTCGATGAACGGTCCCTTGACCGACTCCGGCCCGCCGAGCACCGCGGTGCCACCGCTCTTCAGCGCATCGTCGATATGGCGGCGCACGATATCGATCTGGCTGGGCATGGTCATCGGTCCGTAGGCGGCATCGGAGCCCGAGCCCGGCTTGATGTCGATCAGGATGCGCTTGACCTCGGCCACGAAGTCATCGCGAACCGAGCGATCCACGTACACCCGCTCCACTCCGGCGCAGGTCTGGCCGCTATTGGCGGTGGCGCCCCAGGCGACCGCGTCGGCGGCGGCCTTGATATCGGCATCGCCCGCGACGATCACCGCGTCCTTGCCGCCGCATTCCAGCAGTATCGGGGTCAGTGATTCGGCGGCCGCGGCCATGATCTTCTTACCGGTCGCGGTCGAACCGGTGAACGCGATCTTGTCCACGCCGGACTTGACCAGCTCGGCGCCGGTCGCGCCGTAGCCGTTGATGGTTTCGAAGATCCCTTCCGGCAGCTCCGGATTGGCCTTCTTGAACGCGTCGGAGAGGAAATTGCCGATACTGGTGGAGAATTCGCTCGGCTTGAAGACCACGGCGTTGCCCGCGGCGAGCGCGTAGGCAATGGAGCCGTTCGGGGTGTAGACCGGATAGTTCCACGGGCCGATCACGCCGATGACGCCGAGCGGGCGCTGCTCCAGCCGGGCCGAGAAGTTCGCCATGAACGCCCCGGGCGCGATCTTCTTGGGCGCGAGAACTTTCTTGGCATTCTTGGCCGCCCAGGCGATGTGCTCGAGTGCGAGCAGCAACTCCAGGAACGCGTCGTCGAGCGGTTTGCCGTTCTCCCGGTGGATCAGCGCGGTGAATTCCTCGGAGTCCGCGACCAGCTGGCTCGACCAGCGCAGCAGATGTTTGCGCCGCTCATCGAAGCCCAGTCCATCCCAGGTCGCGGCGGCACTGCGGGCCTTGGCGACGGCCGCGCGCACCGCGTCGGCATCGGCGATGGTGTGCGTGCCGATCACCTCTCCGGTGGCCGGATCGACCGATTTCAGCGCCGTCTCCGGTGCCGCTGGGGTGGTCTCGATGGTTGTCACGGTGGGTCTCTCCTCTTGCCGAGATAAGTTAACGGCCATTCCCTTGAGATGATGCTATGTCACAACTCTCACCAGGTCACCACCTACAATCAATTCTTCCCGAGTCTGTCGGCACCTAGTGGAAGTATCGAGATATGTGTGGCAGATACGCGACAACTACCGATCCCGGTCGGCTCGCCGTCGAGCTCGATGCCATCGACGAGACTCCTACCGGCAACGGCGGCGGGTTCACCAACTACAACGTCGCGCCGACCACCCAGGTGCTCACTGTGGTCGAGCGGCACGAACACGGCCATCCGGACGATGCGGCCAAGCTGCGCATCCGGCGGATGCGCTGGGGCCTGATCCCGGTGTGGACCAAGGCCGCTGAACCCGGGGTGCCGGTGAAGGGGAAGCCGCTGTTCAACGCCCGCGCCGATAAGGCCACGACCACGGCGTCGTTCCGAGATGCGGTGAAATACCGCCGCTGCCTGGTGCCGATGGACGGCTGGTACGAGTGGCTGGTCGAACCGGATGCCGCAGCCAAGGGCAAGGTCGCCAAACATCCCTATTTCATGGCGAATGCCGATGGATCGCGGCTGTATATGGCCGGGCTGTGGTCGGTATGGCGGGACCGCTCGCTGCAGGCGAGCGAACCGCTGCTGTCCTGCACCATCCTGACCACCGACGCCGTCGGCGAGCTCACCCACATCCATGACCGGATGCCGCTGCCGATGCCGCGCGAGCAGTGGGCTGCCTGGCTGGATCCGGACCATCCGGCACCGGCCGCGCTGCTCGAGACGCCGAGCGTCGAGTCGGTGGCGGGCATTGTGGCGCGTCCGGTTTCGTCGCTGGTCAACAGCGTGCGCAATAACGGCCCGGAGTTGCTGGCGCCCTTGGACATTCAGGCGGGTACGGAAAAGGCCGGGCAGATCAGCTTGCTGTGATCGCCCGGCCCACCGTTCATCGACTCAGAGCTGGCACTTCACGCTGTTCGTCACGATATTGAGCGCGCACTTGACGATATTGCCGGCCAGGACGGCCATACCGCCGGCCATGTCGATGACCTTGCTAGCGACCCCACCGCCCAGCTTCTCGGCCTTGTCGGCCCGCTCATCCTTCTTCGGGGGGCCGTCCTTCTTCGGTGCGTCGTCAACGACATGCTCGTTGAACGGGAAGTCGTTGACGTCGATCACCAGGGGACCGCCCGGTGTGGCGGTGGCCGTCGGCGCGGACAGCGCGGCCGGGCCGAGGGCGAGTAAGAGAACTCCGAACAGGGTGACGATCACGGTGCACAATCGCTGGCGCGCGGACATTTCGCATCCCATCCTCGAGTCGGACGATCTTGGCCCGTTCAGTAACGCACAAATGTTGCTGGCTCGGTGCTGCTTTATTCCGTTTATCCCGATATGACCGGTGCGGTGACCGCGTCGGTGAGTCGGACCAGATCCGCTGGCGCCAATTCGATCTCCAATCCGCGCCGTCCCGCACTGCACAACATGCGGTCCCAGGCCAGCGCCGAGGCATCGACGACGGTCGGTAGCAGCTTGCGCTGGCCGAGCGGGGAGATGCCGCCGAGCACGTAACCGGTGATTCGCTCGGCCTTCGCCTTATCTGCCATCGCTGCCTTGGGCGCGCCGAGCGCGGCGGCGGCCGCCTTGAGCGACAAGGTATTCGGCACCGGCAGCACCGCGACCGCGAGTGCGCCGGTCGACAATTCGAGCACCAGCGTCTTGAAGATCTGCGCCGCCGTCACGCCGACCTCGGCGGCGAGGGCGTCGACGGCCTCCGCGCCATAGGATTCGGCGCGCGGATCGTGTTTGTAGCTGTGCACGCGATGGGCGACACCGGCCTTGGCCAGGGTGCGGATCGCCGGGGTCGAGGCTCCTGCCATGCGGTCACCCTAGCGGCGCGGTAACCCCGTTCGGCAAACCGTTTTCGGTGCGCAGAGTTCGCTGTGGGAACACAGTCGGGCACCCGCATGTTGCATGCGAATACAGAAACCCCGAACAGCAGTACGACGTGAAGGAGAGGTCGGTGCCCGTTCTGCTCGAAGAGCGCCCGGTGGCGTCAGCTGTGCTGGATATGCGACACATTCGGCCCCCGGCGTCAGCGCGCTCCGCTGCCGCCTTCGGGCACGTCGATGGTGCCGCGGGGGACGCTCGGTTCCCACTCGATCCGACCGCGCCTGTAGATTTGGCAGGTACGGCGATCGAAGGGATTGGTGTGACGAGCGACGATGACGTGGTGACCGACGGTGCGGTCGGCGCCGCGGTCGACGATACCGAGCTGGTGCAGCGGTTCGAGCGCGATGCGCTCCCGTTGCTCGACCAGCTCTACGGTGCCGCGCTGCGCATGACCCGGAATCCGGCCGATGCCGAGGATCTGGTTCAGGAAACCTACGTCAAGGCGTTCCAGGGCTTCAAATCCTTCAAAGAGGGCACCAATCTGCGTGCCTGGCTCTACCGGATCCTGACCAACACCTACATCAACTCCTACCGCAAGAAGCAGCGCCAGCCCGCGCAGTACCCGACCGACGAGATCACCGACTGGCAGCTCGCGGCCACCGCCGAGCACACCTCGACCGGCCTGCGTTCGGCCGAGGTCGAGGCGCTGGACGCGCTGCCCGACGATGACATCAAGGCCGCGCTGCAGGAGCTGCCGGAGGAGTTCCGGATGGCGGTTTACTACGCCGATGTCGAGGGCTTCCCGTACAAGGAAATCGCCGACATCATGGGCACTCCCATCGGTACGGTGATGTCCCGGCTGCATCGCGGCCGCAAGCAGCTCAAGGGTTTGCTCGCCGATGTGGCGCGCGAACGTGGATTCAACCGCAACGGCGCGGAACGCCAGGAGGTCAAGCAGTGAGTACAGAGCGTGACCCCGATATGGAGTTGGACTGCACGGCGGTACTGGCCGATGTCTGGCTGTTGCTCGATAACGAGTGCGACCAGGCCACGCGCGAGCGGCTGCAGCACCACATGGAGCACTGCTCGCCGTGCATCGAGGCCTACGGCATCGAGGAGAAGATCAAGAGCCTGCTGAGTCGCAAATGCGGTGGCGACCGGGCACCGGATACGCTGCGCGATCGGCTGAGCGTGGAGATCCGTCGTTCCGTCACGGTGACGCGAGTCGAGACCACCGAGTAGTCCCTCCTGGTTGTGCTCATCGCCCTGGACACAGAAACAGCTCCGCGACACAAAAAACACCGAGCGCCACGTTCTTCCTGGTGGAAGTTGCTGGCCCTCGGTGTTTTTCGTATTCGTTACGGCTCAGGCGTTAGGACGCTTGCCGTGGTTGGCTGCGCTTCCCTTGCGGCTGCGCTTCTTACGACCACGCTTACCCATCGGTAGTCTCCCTTCTGCGGATCACCCCCGCGTCCGCGGGGAGCACTCTGATCGAAGGTCATTGTTCCATGTGTGGTTGGCTGTACCTTCAGCGGATACAAGCGAACCAACGGATGGGGTGTCATGGCTGAGGAAGTGCTCTCGGAGCTGGTGTCGGTTGTGCAGGAGATCGTCGTTGCCGAGGGTGACGAGGTGCGTGAGGGTGACACGCTGGTGATCCTCGAGTCGATGAAGATGGAGATCCCGGTGCTGGCCGAGAGCGATGGCACGGTGACCTCGATCGGCGTCAAAGCGGGCGACGCGATCAAGGCCGGGCACCTAATCGCTGTCATCTCTTAGTATCTGGAGCGAGTATCTAGAGCGGGTAGACCGAATATGGCGACACTGAGTGAGCTGCTGGCCGAACACACCGACCTGCCCGGTGTCGCTGTTGACCATCTGCAGCGGGTGGTCGGAGATTGGCAACTGCTCGCCGATCTGTCCTTCGCGGATCTGCTGCTGTGGGTCGGCGCTGGCCCCATTGCCGACGGCGCGGATATCGTCTGCGTCGCGCAGTGCCGCCCGACGACGGCGCCCACTGTTCATCCCGAGGACCGGGTGGGTGGCATCGCCTCGCAGGCCGATCACCCGCAGGTTTTCGATGCGCTGATGACCGGCAGGATCGTGCGTGCGGATAGCGAGGTCGAGGCCCAGGGCGTCTACCATCCGCATCCGGTGCACGCGATCCGTGAGGCCATTCCGGTGCGCTGCGGTGACGATGTGATCGCCGTGCTCAGCCGCGATACCGATCTGCAGCGTTCGCGGGTGCGCAGCGCGCTGGAGGTCGCCTATGTGGCCTGTGCCGACGATCTGTGTCAGATGATCGCCGACGGCACCTTCCCGACCACCGAGGACCGCGCCGCGACACATTCCAGCCCGCGCGCTGGCGACGGCTTCATCCGCCTCGATACCGATGGCATCGTCGTCTACGCCAGTCCGAATGCGCTGTCCGCGTACCACCGGATGGGGCTGCAGTCCGATCTTGCGGGCCAGGATCTGGCCGTCACCACTCGCTCGCTGATCACCGATCCGTTCGACGCGCAGGAGGTCGTCGGGGATATCCAGGCCGCGCTGGCCGGACGCACCGGACGCCGGATGGAGGTCGAGGCGCGCGGTGCCACCGTGCTGCTGCGCACCCTGGTGCTGCGCCCGCACGGCGAACTGGCGGGGGCGGCGGTGCTGGTCCGTGACGTCACCGAGGTCAAGCGCCGCGATCGCGCGCTGCTCAGCAAGGACGCGACCATCCGGGAGATCCACCACCGGGTGAAGAACAATCTGCAGACCGTCGCCGCGCTGCTGCGGCTGCAGGCGCGGCGCACCGAGAACGAGGAGGCGCAGGTCGCGCTGACCGAATCGGTGCGCAGAGTCACCTCCATCGCCTCGGTACACGAGATGCTGTCGATGTCGGTGGACGAAGAGGTCGATCTCGACGAGGTCGTGGACCGGCTGCTGCCGATCATGGCCGATGTGGCGACCGTGCACACCGCCCGAATCAAAGTGCGCCGTGCAGGTTCGCTCGGCGTCTTCTCCGCCGAACGCGCCACCCCGCTGGTGATGGTGCTGACCGAATTGGTGCAGAACGCCATCGAGCACGCCTTCGATTCCGGCGAAAACGGCACTGTGACAATCCGTTCCGAGCGTTCGGCACGCTGGCTGGACGTGATCATCAGTGACGACGGTCGCGGCCTGCCGCCGGGTTTCAGCCTGGAATCCTCCGACCGCCTCGGCCTGCAGATCGTGCGCACCCTGGTGACCGCCGAACTCGGCGGCTCCATCGGTTTACACCCTGGCGCCGATATCGGTACCGACGCGGTGTTGCGCGTCCCTCTGGGGCGCCGCTCGGGGCGCTGAGACAATCACGAACTTGGCGGCAATCACGAACTTGGCTGGTAGCCAATAGGATTCAGATTCCACCAGGAGGCCGCGCCGCGGGCGCGGCAAATCGGATACGGGCACAAAATAGCCCGGCACCTTGGTGCCGGGCTTGACTGCGTTACCGGGCCGGGCTGGAAGGTCCGGTAACGCTTGTCGTCCTACTAGACGACGGTGCGGGTCCGCGTGCGAGCGTTGCGACGCTTGAGCGCGCGACGCTCGTCCTCGCTCATTCCACCCCACACGCCCGCATCCTGCCCGGACTTCAGGGCCCAGGACAGGCAATCGGCGGTAACGGGGCAGCGAGCGCAGACCAGCTTGGCATCGGCAATCTGCGCGAGCGCAGGACCGCTGTTACCCACCGGGAAGAACAGCTCGGGGTCCTCGTCGCGACAGATGGCCTTGTGGCGCCAGTCCATTCCTCTGCTCCTTTGCTGGGCGCCGCAAAGGGCGCCGATGGTTTGTGGATCGTTCACTTGTGCGACTCGAATGTTTCCGCACGGTTGCTTGTGAATGCTTTCACGAACACCGTAGATGTCAATAGGTATCTGGTGCACCGTGGGGAAGCTCACGCTCTCAAAGTCCCCCTACGGGGAACCTGCCCGGTCCTTTGTACTCGCTCTACCTGGTTTTCGCAGCACAACACCCGGATTTTTCGCGCGTTTCGCGCTCATTCCGGACGCGGAGCGACGACCTCGAGCACGTTCGGCACAGCTGTGAAATCCACCATGTTGCGTTTTCCGATAAAGTCGCCATCGATTTGCAAACCGATGGGTTCGCTGGCCACGATTCGCACCGTCGGTACATCGTCCTCGCGAAAGAGGTTGCGGGACTTGGGATTTCCGCCGGTAGCCAACAGCTGGCGGGCGAGCAGCAGGGTGGAGATCACCGACATCGACCGCACGGCAAACACGCCGAGACCCGTTTCGAAGGCCGTGCCCGGGTTGGTGTGCACCGGTGTGTCGTTCAGATAGGTCCACGGAGTCGCGTTCGTCACGAAGGCGTAATGGACGCCCTCGACGGGTTCGTATCCCGGAATCTCGAGCCGAACGGTCGGTTCCTTACCCTTCGCTTTGAAGAATTGTCGCACGGTTGTTCGAACATAGCGCGCGGGGGTGGCCGCATGACCATTGGCGCGACTGTTGTCGATCGCCTCGCACACGTCGGCGTCGAGGCCGACGCCCGCGCTGAAGCCGAACCAGCGGTCATCGGCCAGTCCGAGGCCGATTTTGCGGTCGCGGTCGAGAGTGAGCAGATCGATGAGCTGGTTGGTCGCGGTCACCGGATCCGGGGAGATGCCCAGTGCCCGCGCGAATACATTCGCCGAGCCGCCGGGGATCACGCCGAGCCGTGGCAGCCAGGCCTGTCCGTCGTTCAGTTCGGGTAGCGGCAGGAAACCGTTGATGGTCTCGTTGACCGTCCCATCGCCGCCGTGTACCACGATCAGGTCCATCTCGTTGGTCGATGCCCACTGCGCCAATTCCGCCGCGTGGCCGCGATGCTGGGTATGCGCGACGGTCAGCTGTGTCCGGCTCTCCAACGCGTGCGCGAGCAGATCCCGAGTCGCTGGTGTAGTCGAGGTGGCATTCGGGTTCACGATCAGCAGCGTCCGCACCTTCGGAAGCCTAATCGGCTGCCGGCCCGGTCCGAAAAGCCGGGAAGTGCGTTCTAGGCTTGGCGCGTGGCGGACAGCGGCAAGGACGAGGTTGACAGCGGCGCGCGGGCCGAGGGCGTGCCGGCGACGGTGCGTGGTGCCGGCGGGTTGGTCGCGCTGGAGGGTGCGGTCGCGGTGATCGTGGCGATCGTGCTGATCGTGCGCGGACTGCTCGGGCACGATCAGAGTGCCGCCAGCGGGTACGGCACGGCCGCATGGTTCGGCATTCTCGGCGGTGCGGTGCTCGCGGCCGGTATCGGTCTGGTGTTCGGACACCGGTGGGGACGGGCCATCGCCGTGATCGCGCAGGTGCTGCTGCTGCCGGTGACCTGGTCGCTGCTGACCGATTCGCATCAGCCGGTGTTCGGCGCGCTGCTCGGCGTTGTGGTGATCGGCGCACTGGTGCTGTTGTTCGCGCCCGCGTCGAATCGCTGGATGGCGGGGGGATACCCGACACCGCCGAGCTGACCGGCTTACGTCGGGTATCCCCAGACGCTGGATTGTGACCGGGACCGCTTCGCTCACCCGGTCGATGTCTGCCTATTCGGGGGTTGCAGATCCGAGCGAGCAGGGGTTCAGCGCACGGTGGCGTCGCGCAGTGCCCGACGGCACAGGTGATCGGCCTGCCGGGTGGTCTCGGGCTGGCGGTAGCGCGGGGTGAGTGCGAGCACCTGCGTGCATGCGGTGTCGAGGTCGATGAGATGTCCGACCGAGACGAATACCGGTTTGATGGCGCGCTGGGTGCGCAGGGCGCGCCCGACGAGCTGACCGTCCATGGTGATATCGCTGGCCGCACCACGTTCCGGGCCGGGCGGCCGATAGTCGCCCCACGGTGTCTTGGCGACGCCGATCGTCGGTGTGCCCGTGCGGATTCCGACATGGCAGGCCAGGCCGAAGCGGCGCGGGTGGGCCAGTCCCTGGCCATCGCAGATGAGCAGATCCGGTGTGGTGTCGAGCTTTTCGAGGGCGGCGAGGGTGGTCGGCAGCTCGCGGAAGGAGAGCAGACCCGGCACGTAGGGGAAGGTGACGGTACCGCGCGCCACCGCGGATTCGACGGGTTCAAGTGTGTCGCTGTCCAATACGACCACCGCCGTGGCGACGATGCCGGTCTCGTCGTCATAGGCCGAGTCGACTCCGGCGATGGTGCGGAACCGTGGTGGGCGCGGGTCGGATGCAATCACCAATGGCCGCAACGCATCCTGGACAGCTATCGCATCGTCCGCGGTGGTCGGCCATTCGGCCGGTGTGTCAACCTTCATCGCTGTACTCGAAATCCGAATTGCGCCAAGCTGATTCACTACCGAACGGATTCGGTCACCAGGCTTCGGCCGCGAGCTTGTCGATGGCCGCGCCGGTGAGGCGGTAGCCGACCCATTCGTCCTGGGGGTTGGCGCCGATGGATTTGTAGAACTCGATGGAGGGTGCGTTCCAGGTCAGCACCGACCAGTCGACCCGGCTGTAGCCATTGGCAGCGGCCTCCTCGGCGAGCGCGGCGAGCAGCGCCTTGCCGTACCCCTTGCCGCGGGTCTCCGGCTTGACGTACAGGTCCTCCAGGTAGATGCCGTGCACGCCGGTCCAGGTGGAGTAGTTCAGGAACCAGATCGCACAGCCGACCACACCCGTCTCATCCGCGGCGACGTGGGCGAAGACCGCGGGCGACGGTCCGAACAGGGCGGTGTGCAGCTGTTCGGTGGTGAGTGTGCACTCGTCGCGGGCCTTCTCGTATTCGGCGAGGTCTTCGACCAGGCCGACGAGCGCGGGTATATCGGCGGGGACGGCATGGCGGATCTGGCCGGGGTGAGTCATAGTGCGGCTCCATTGTTGGCGGGAACTAGGTTGTGCGCCAGGATGGTTCGATCCTCGTGTTCGTACCCGAGGACGGTGATCGCGGCGGTGGACATGGCAAAGCGCCGCCCCTCCCGGATATCGAGTTCGGCCCAGCGGGCGATCAGTGCCCGGGAGAAATGACCGTGCCCGACCAGCACGATATCCCGGTCCGGCAGCGTGGGTTCGACCGATGCGAGCACGCGGTCGGCGCGGGCGCTGACCTGCGCGGCGGTCTCGCCGCCCGGCACAGTTCCGGTCCAGATGGTCCATCCTGGATCGTGCTCGCGGATCTCGACGCTGGTCCGGCCCTCGTAGTCGCCGTAATCCCATTCGGCCAGATCGTCATCGACGACGGCATCGGTGAGTCCGGCGAGCGCCGCGGTGTGCACGGCACGCTCGCGTGGACTGGTGAGCACCAGCGGGTCGCGCAGCTTCAGCTCGCTCAGCAGTCCGCCCGCGGCGCGGGCCTGCGCCGCACCGCGTTCGGTGAGCGGCAGATCGGTGCGGCCGGTGTGGCGCCGCTGCTTCGACCAGGTGGTTTCGCCGTGCCGGAGCAGGACCAGCCGGGCGTCGTCGAGTGCGGACATAGCTAGCCCGCCTCCCCGAATCTTTTGCCGGTCGTCGGTGCCTCGATCGTCATCTTCCGGGCCGGCGGCAAGTGGGGGCGGATTCTTGGCCGTGCCCGACGAGCTACCCATGTTCTTACTAAATCAGTCATCACGAGCCCAGTGCGTACATCTCGGCTCCGCGTTTCTCCAGTACGGTCGTGCCGAGTACGGCGAGCGAGATGGGGGAGCCGTCGTAGCCGGGGCGGGCCACCGGAATCCGGGTGACCTCGGTGCCCGAGGTGGGGTCGAGGACAGCGATCGCGCCGTCCACCGGCATGAGCAGTCGGCCCGCCATGAAGACCGGGCTGCCGAGTGCGCCGGGGGCGGCCCAGATCGGATCGAATGTGCTGGCGTTCAAGGCGATCAGGCTATTGCCGGTGAATACCAGGAACAGTGAGCTGATCCGGGTGGTGGTCGTCTTATCGCTCAGCGGTGCGGAGAGTTGGTGCACCACCAGCGCATTCCCGGTGCTGTCGAAGACCTCGAGTCGCGGCGCGGTCGCCTCGGCGCCGGCGGTCGCCGCCGCACCGGGTAGGTACACCACGATTCGGTTGTCGGACACCGCGATTACGCGCGCGTCGGGGGAGTCCGCGCCGGTTCCGTTGAGTATGTGCGAGCCGTACTCTTCGGGCACCGTATTGTCCTTCGGTGCCGGATTGAGGACGGTCAGGCGGTCGGTGGGGTCTTCTGGGCAGCGCTCGAGTACGGCGAGCCGGGTGGAGCTCGAACTCGACGAGAGCAGTTTGCAGCCCTTGCGCGGCTGGGTTTTCACATTGACCGGTGCATCGACATAGCCGTATTCGATGGTGCGCACCAGATCCGAGCGCCACATTTCCAGCCGCCGCGGTCCCTGGGCCAGCACATAGGTGCCGTCTACGGATAGCTGCACCGCCGGATCCATATAGCTGCTGCGCGCGGTTCGCCGTGAACCGTCCTCACCGGCCAGCAGGATGGCCTGGCTGCAGCCGCGCTGATCCTTGTACACCGCGATCACCGTGCCGAATTGCGATTCGACGCCGCACAGGGATAGGTCGCGGCGATAGTGCCACAGGTCGGCGCCGGTGCGTGGATCGTGACCGGTGACCGTGCCGTCCGCGCCGGTGACCACCGTGCCAGCGGCCACCAGCGCGCGATTCGCCGCGGGGTCGGCGGCATGCCAGAGCTCGTGCAGACTGGTCGGCACCTGATCCGCGGCCGCCGGAGTGGAAAGCGGATGTTCGGCCGTCACCGACTCGGTACCCCTGGCGTCACTGCGCGCCCACACCACGACTGCCGCGATCACCACGACCACGGCGATCGCGACTGCGGAGATGATGTCGGCGCGCGTTCGCCGCTCGGGTGCGAGCACGTTTGCGAGACTACAACGTGTCGGCCGACCGATGTGAGCGGCTCTCGTCCGGATTGCCCCCCCACAGGCGCGCCCGTCCATGACGGACGCGCCCGGGTATCAACTATGCCGATGCGGTAACCGTCGCGGGGGCGGTATCCGCGGCCACTTCGTCCGCGGGCTTGCGACGGCGGCGGCGACGGCGCGCGGGCTGATCGGTGGTGTCGGCCTCGTCGGAGCTGGTGTCCGCCGCGGCGGGTGCGCCGTTTTCGTTGTCGCCGTTGCCATTCGACTCGGTGCCGGGCTCGGTGTCTCCGGCGGACCTGCGGCGACGGCGGCGGCGACGGGCGGGCTTATCCGCCGTGTCGTCGGCGTCACCGTTCGGCGCGGTGTCGGATGCCGCTGCGGCGGTATCGGTTTCGGCGTCGTCGAGCGCATCGCCGTCGGTGCCGTTGACCGCGCCGTCGATCGGCTGGCCGCCACGAGTGCGTCTGCGATTGCGCTTGCGCGGCGTGCGGGCGGGGCGCTCGACCACTTCGGCGTCCTCATCGCGCACCGGCCTGGCCTTGCGGATCGTGCCGGTGACACCTTCGGGAATGCCCAGGTCCGAGAACAGGTGCGGGGAGCGTGAATACGTCTCGACCGGGTCCGGGATGCCGAGGCCGAGAGCGGTGTCGATGGCGGCCCAGCGGTTCAGCTCATCCCAGTCGATCAGCGTCACCGCGACACCGGTGCGTCCGGCCCGGCCGGTGC
Organism: Nocardia sp. NPDC005998; assembly: GCF_040614395.1. Classification (NCBI taxonomy): domain Bacteria; kingdom Bacillati; phylum Actinomycetota; class Actinomycetes; order Mycobacteriales; family Nocardiaceae; genus Nocardia; species Nocardia sp. NPDC005998. The sequence continues at coordinate 672,171 of NZ_JBEXUI010000001.1, forward strand.
GCCCGATCCGGTGCACGTAGGTCTTCTCATCCTCCGGGCACTGGTAGTTGATGACGTGGGTGACGTCGTCGATATCGATGCCGCGCGCGGCGACATCGGTCGCGACCAGCACGTCGATGGTGCCCTTGCGGAATTTGGCGAGCGCCTTCTCCCTGGCGATCTGCCCGAGGTCACCGTGTACGGCGCCGACGGCGAAGCCGCGCTCGGCGAGTTCATCGGCGACCTTCTGTGCGGTGCGCTTGGTCCGGGTGAAGACCATGGTCGCGCCGCGGCTCTCGGCCTGCAGCACCTTGGCGATCAGCTCGCTCTTGTCCAGTGCGTGCGCCCGGTAGACGAACTGCGCGGTGCGGTCGTGCACGGCGGAGTCGTGTGGCTCCTCGGCGCGGATATGGGTCGGCCGGGTAAGGAAGGTGCGGGCCAGGGTGATGATCGGGCCCGGCATGGTGGCCGAGAACAGCATGGTCTGGCGCTGCGCCGGAACCATGCCGAGAATGCGCTCGATATCGGGTAGGAAGCCCAGATCCAGCATTTCATCGGCCTCGTCCAGGACGAGTACGCCGATCTTGCCGAGAATCAGGTGGCCCTGATCGGCCAGATCCATGAGTCGGCCGGGAGTTCCGACCACGACGTCGACGCCCGCGCGCAGTGCGGCGATCTGGGATTCGTAAGGGCGGCCGCCGTAGATCGAGAGCACGCGCAGTTGACCCTGGTGGTTCTTCAGGTGCTTGCTCGCGTTCTCCAGATCCTCGGTGACCTGAATGCAGAGCTCACGCGTCGGCACGATGACCAGTGCCCGCGGGGTGCCGTCCAGCGGGGTCGTCCCGGAGTCGGCGGTGGTGATCCGGTGCAGCAGCGGCACCCCGAATCCGAAGGTCTTTCCCATACCGGTGCGGGCCTGACCGATGAGATCTTCACCGGCGAGTGCCAACGGCAGGGTCAGTTCCTGAATTGCGAAAGTTCGTTCGATTCCGATCTCACCGAGTGCTCGCACGATTTCATCGCGAACCCCCAATTCGGTGAATGTCGGGGCGGTGTGGGATTCGTCCAGTTCGGCGGTCAGCAGCGTATCTGCCAGACCTGGTTCTTGTTCGACAGTGATCTTGCTCAGGTTCGTGCCTTCCTCGTTATCGCGTCACGCGCGCACGAGGCGTGGGGCGGACCGGTCGGTCCGCGACGACCACGTATCCGCCTGTGATACTCACCTCGGCCACTGCCCTTGATGTCGGCGGGAGCTCGTCGTCGTGTCGGCTACCTCGGGAGACATCGGCGCGGCGCAAGGGTGATGCGGATCTGGTGCGCGCACATATTCCTGAACGTCGAAAACCTCGCCGCCGGAACTCTGGCGCCCAGGTGATCGGCGCCTCGATGGGACGAAATTTCCGTTGTCCGCAGAGATTGTAGCGTGATATTGTGCACGGCTCGAATTGCAGCCACGTTAGCGGCCGCATACGGGTCGCTGGAAAAGGTCCGCATTTCCGGGGCAAAAGTCCGGTTTCCTCGTATCGCTCTTCGACGTACGCTGCGCCACATGGTAATTCACTTGGCGCGCCGAATCTGGACCACGATCGAACCGCTACATGATGTGGTGTATTTCGGTGCGGGTGTCAAGGAGGCCGGAGTGGCGCTCGGGTTGCGCGGATTCTGGCAGACCTACTTCGCGTTCCGGGCCGCTCCGCTCGGCGCGGTGAGCGCGGGCACGGTATCGGCGACCTTCGCCGGATTCCATCCCGATATGGTCGGCAAGGCGGTGCCCGACGCGTGGGTCAGGACGACGCCGGGGGAATGTCTGGCGGCCCGGCTCGACTATTCGACCGGTCTGTTGCGCGGGGCCGGAGCCGGTGACGCCGAATGCGCCCGCGCGGTGGATCTGCTCGAACCGGTAGCGCGCGCGGCCGATGCGACCGGCCGGGCGCTCTACGCGGCGAATGCGGAATTGCCCCTGTCCGCCGATCCGGTGGCCGCGCTGTGGCAGCTCACCACCACACTGCGCGAGCACCGCGGTGACGGACATGTGGCGGTGCTGATCAGCCACGGGCTGACCGGATCGCAGGCGCTGGTACTACAGGTGGCGGCGGGTAAGGCGCCCGAATCGGTGATGCGGCCCGCGCGCGGCTGGTCGGAGCAGGAATGGTCCGATATCGCCGACGAGTTGCGGGCGCGCGGGTTGATCGAAGGTGAGCCGACCGGCCCGGCGCTGACCGGCGCTGGCGCCGAATTGCTCGATCAGGTGGAGGCCACTACCGACGAGGCCGCCTGGAACGGCGCGTTGTCGGCGCTGTCGCAGGACGCGATCGCCGAGTTGACCGATACGCTCGCGCCACTGGTGCAGCGCGTCCAGGAAAGCCTGGTGCCGCCGATCAACCCGATCGGCATGGTGCAGAGCTGAATCGGCGTGGCGTACGGCGGAATATGCGGTGGTGCTCACAAAACGAACTTGCCTGTTACCGCCGGTACCGAGATGTGAGAGATTCTTGGATGTGAGTCTCACCGACACCGTCACCATCGCTGCGCGCAATGCCTGGGCGCTGACCTTCGGCCAAGGCGTCGAAACACCGGATCCCGCCCCGTCGACGGTGCTGTGCGATGAACCGCATCGGCAGCTTCGCCGCTTCGAGGCGGGTGAATCCGCCACTGCCACAACGGATTCGGCGGTGCTGCTGGTGCCGCCGCTGGCCGCGCCCGCCAGTTGCTTCGATCTGCGCCCCGATCAGAGCGTGGCCAGATTCCTGCTCGAGACCGGCCGCACGCCCTATGTCGTCGACTATGGCGAGATCACCTTCGCCGACCGGCGGATGGGCTTCGAAACCTGGATCGACGACATCCTGCCGGAGGCGATTCTGCGCACCTCTGCCGATCGCGAGGGTAAACCCGTCGATCTGGTCGGCTGGTCCATCGGTGGCACTCTGGCGCTGCTGACCGCGGCGGCGCACGCCGAACTGCCGATCCGCTCCATCACCGCGGTCGGCTCGCCGCTGGACTACGACAAGATGACCGGCATTCCGCAGGTGCGCGCGGTCGCCAAATTGACCGGCGGCATCGCGACCTCGACCGCGGTGCGCGCGGCGGGCGGCATTCCGGCCGCGCTGACCAGAATCGCCTACCGGGTCACCGCATGGGACCGCGAACTCACCCGACCGTGGTTCGTCGCGAGCAATATCGCCCGCACCGAAACCCTGGCCAAGATGGAGTCCATCGACCGCTTCATGGCGCAGATGCCCGGCTATCCCGGCCGTTTCTACGGCCAGCTGTGGGGCCGCCTGATCCTCAACAACGACATCGGCCGCGGCGTCGTGTGGCTCGGCGACCGCCGCATCGAATTGGCCGAGGTGACCGCGCCGGTGCTGCTCGTGGGCGGACCCACCGATGTCATCACCCCGGCCGCCGCCGTCGCGGCCGGGCAGCGCACCCTCACCGGTGCGCGGTTCGTCCGCTACGAGACCGCCCCCGGCAGTCATCTCGGCATTCTCACCGGCGAAACCGCGCGCGATACCACTTGGACCTATCTCGACAAGTTCCTGGCCGAGCTGTCCTGAGCCACCGCCGGTTCCGGGCGTTCGCCGCCACGACTCCGACATGTACCGGGATGACGCTGACACGTAACGGGCCGGGGCTAGGCTGTCTCGATATGGGAGCACAGTCATCCGCAGCGCTAGGAGCACGGCAAGCTGCCGCGCAGGGGGTTTCATTGTCCGGCTCGTCCTTCGCGGCCGATGATCTCGGCGTGGTCGACCTGTTCGCGGTGCTCGCCTACGGTGAGATCTCCGCGTTCTATCGGCTGGCCGAGGAGGCCAAGCTATCGCCGACGCTGCGTGGCAAGGTGGCCGTCGCGAAGATGGCCGCCGCCGAGATGCGGCACTTCGAAACCCTGGAGTCCGCACTGGCCGAACGTGGCGTCGACATCTTCGACGCGATGGCGCCGTTCGTGCGTGCCCTGGACGCTTACCACGACTCCACCGATCCCTCGACCTGGCTCGAGTCGATGGTGAAGTTCTACGTCGGCGACGGTATCGCCGCCGACTTCTACACCGAGATCGCCGGTGCCCTTTCTCCCGAGGTCGCCGCCGTGGTCCGGGATGTGCTCGCCGAGACCAGCCACTCCGAATTCGTGGTCGAGGAGGTGCGCCGCGCGGTCGCGACGAGCCGCTCCGAGCGCGACCGGCTGACCCTGTGGGGCCGACGGCTGCTCGGTGAGGCGATCACCCAGGCGCAGTACGTGATGGCCCAGCGCGATGAGCTCACCGAGCTGGTGCTCAGCGCGACCGGTGATCTCAACGGCATTGCCGCGCTGTTCGAGCGCATGCAGGCCAGCCATGCCGAGCGCATGGCCGTGCTGGGCATCTGATCAGTCGTTCACGGCACGGACCAGTCGCAGGCCGGGGGATTGCGCCTGCGCCTGATCGGTGAGGCAGACGACGATGCTCTGATCGCGGTCGCCGTTGAGCGTTTCGAACGGGATATCGATATGGCCGTGCTCGGGATGGTCGAAGCGCAGCGTGCCGGAGATCAGTTCGTCGACATGTTGTGGCTGCCAACGGCTTTCGAATTCCGGATATTCGCGCAGGGTGGCGATCAGGTCGAGTAGCCGGTCCTCGCCCGGCCAAAGCACGGTTGCCCGGCGCAGTGCGGCCGAGAAGCTGTCGGCCACCTCGTCCCAGTTGCGCAGTACCTGCTTGGCGCGCGGATGGGTGAAGGTGAACCAGGCCAGATTCGAGGTTTCCGGATCGTCGAGCAGCCCAAGGGGTTTCGCGATGGCCTCCCACGCCGGATTCCAGCCGAGCACATTGAGCCGTCGCCCGAGCACAAAGGCCGGAGTCGGCTGCAGTGCACGCAGGATGGTCTCCATCGCGGATGTCGGATGTTCGGCAGCGGATTCGGTCGTGGGGCAGCGGGATTCGTTACTCGAAGTGACGGCGAGCCAGCCGAAGTGATGGCGATCCTTACCGTCGATCAGCAGCGCCTGCGCGAGCGCATCGATGACCGCGCCCGAGGGGTTGGTATCGCGGCCCTGCTCCAGCCGGGCCAGATAGTCGGCGCTGACTCCGGCGCGCACCGCGACCTCTTCGCGGCGCAGGCCCGGGGTCCGGCGGCGGCGGCCCTCCGGGAGACCCACATCCGAAGGCCGTAACTGGGCGCGCCGCGCCACGAGGTACTCCGCGAAGGGGTTCGGTGCCATGCGTTTCATCGTGCCCTGTCCTGGGATGGTTAGCCGCGCCCTGCGGGGTCCAGGATAACGGCGGTCTGGTTAACGGACCACGGTCCGGTCATGGTTTATCGCATGACATCTTCTACCGAATCCACCACCGCCACCGCGCTCGCCCCGGGTTCCTGGACCCTGGACGCCATGCACTCCCAGGTCCAATTCACCATCCGCCACCTCGGCATTTCCAAGGTCCGCGGCCGTTTCAGCAAGTTCGAGACCGAGTTCGTCGTCGACGACAAGGGCTTTGCCACCCTCGGCGCCACCATCTACCTCGACTCCTTCGACACCGGCAATGCCGACCGCGACAACCACGTCCGGACCGCCGATTTCCTCGATGTCGCCAACCGCCCCACCCTGACCTTCCGCGCGGTCGAGCCGGTGCAGGTCGCCGAATCGTTCGTGGTCGAGGGCGAGGCCACCCTCGGCGGGATCACCAAGCCGGTCACCCTCGACGTGGAGTGGGGCGGTGTGCAGGTATTCGCCGGAACCGGGGACCGGCATGCGGGTTTCTCCGCGACCGGCGCCATCAAGCGCACCGACTTCGGCGTCGGCGGCCCGCTGCCCGGCATGCTCAGCGATACGGTCAAGATCGAGTTGGAAATCCAGCTCATCGAGCCCAAGTAGTGGCATTTCCGCCGAGTGGGTACGGCGTTCGCGACAGGCGAACGTCAGCCCGCGCGCTCGGCGGAGCGGGCTGTCGATTCCGGACGTGACCACTGATTTCGCAGGTACATGGGTAACTCGTCGGGAACGCCCAGAGCTGAATTGTTGCCCGAGGCGTCGGCCGCCGACGTGGATTTCGCGGCTGCTAGTGGGGCGCTGAATACCCGGGGAGGCGGGGGAGCATTAGCCTTGATTTCGACAGCACACAGGACTCTAGGTTCGGAGGTTGGCCGTGGAGGTCAAGATCGGTATTTCGGATAGCCCGCGCGAGCTCGTGATCAATAGCGGGCAGACCCCGGACGAGGTCGAGGCGCTGGTGTCCGGTGCGCTGAGCGGCGAGGGCGGCGTCGTCGCGCTCACCGACGAGAAGGGCCGTAAGTTCCTGATCCAGGCCTCGAAGGTCGCCTACGTCGAGATCGGCGCCGCCACCGGCGGGCGGGTCGGCTTCGCTGCCGTCTGAGCCGAACCGCGGCACGACAGCCAACAGCCCCTGCACTCACGCGAGTGCAGGGGCTGTTGTCGTTTTCGTCCGCGGTGTCGGCTCGGCTCAGTTGATCGGGTGCAGCGGCACGTGCGACAGACCGCCCCAGGCCAGCGCGACAGTGGTGTCGACCGCCTCTTCCTTCGGGATCGGTCGGTCCGCCTCCAGCCAGTACCGCGCGGTGAACTGGCTGGTGCCGACCAGCCCGACCGCGAGGATCCGGGCCCGGTAGGGATCCAGGCCGGAATCGTGGGCGACCAGATCGAAGACCGCGTCCACACAGGCCTCGGTGGCCTGCTCGACCCGGCGCTGCACCTGCGGCTCGCTGATCAGATCGGATTCGAAAACCAGTCGGAAGCCCTGCATTTCATTGTCGACGAAGTCGAAGTAGGCCTGCACGGCGGCACGGACGCGCTGACGGTTGTCGGTGGTCGAGCGCAGCGCCTGGCGCACACTCGACACCAGCATGTCGACGTAGTTCTGTAGCACCGCCAGGTAGAGCTCGAGCTTGCTGGCGAAGTGCTGATACAGCACCGGCTTGCTGACTCCGGCGCACTGCGAGATCTCGTCCATGCCAGCGGCGTGGTAACCGCGTTGCACGAAGACCTCACTGGCCGCCAGGAGTAGCTGTTGACGACGCTCGTCGCGCGGAAGCCGGGTACCGCGCTTGGTCGGCGCCATGGCGTCGGACGACGTTCTGCGCGACGTCATCCGGTCCACGAGGTCAGTCATTTCGGCTCTCCCAGTCGATGCCCCGGTTATATGGGGTTGTACACCGGGTATCCAATGAACGATACCCGGTCGTAGCTCACATGCGGCTCGGGGCCGGAGATCAAGCCCACTCGGTGAGATATGTCGCATCCGTTCCGGCCCGTATCCGGCCCGGTTCAGCGGTATTGCCCCCTGTGAGACGCTGGTCAGTGTGACCGACCGCGCGGAAAGATCCTCCGGCGGCGGGCGAGATGAGCACCGCCCCGCTGGCTACACCGCGTTCGGTTCCGTAGTCTCGGGCCCTGTGGAAAGGCCGGACCCCGAGGTGCGTACGGGGGCAGCCGCTAGAAATGGTGCTGCTGCCCGAGCTCGCGTCGAGGTCTCCAACGACCGGTCGTCCAGACTCGGGGCGGCGCAGCGGGATAAGAGCGATGTCGAGATCTACGATCCGCTCGGCCTGTACGAACCGCCCATCGATCGCTCCTATCAGCCGCTGCGAGCGCGCTGGGATCCCACCGCCGCCGACGAGAATCGCTCGCGCCCACCGAGACCGGAGCGCGATGCCAAGAAACAGAGCGCACTCGGTCGCTTCATCCGCACCTACGGTTGGCGTGCCTACGCCCTGCCCGTGCTGTTCGTGGTCACCGTGCTGGTGATCGTGGACGCGGTGCGCGGCGGCACCGATCCCGCGAAGATCGCAGGCGGCGCACCGGGATTCGGGCAGCTCAGTCCGCACACGGCCTCCGCCGGCATCATCGGCGCACCGCCCGGCGACGGCCACTTCCCGGCCAACCTGCCGACCGGTGCGCTGCCCGACGGTGGACCGTTCACCGAAATCGGTGCGGGCACATGGCATGTGGTGCCGGGTAGCACCGTGCAGGTGGGCACCGGATCGGGATCCCAGTTCAAGTACACGGTCGAAATCGAGGACGGCATCGACACTTCCGGATTCGGCGGGGACGAATCCGTTGCCAAGCTGGTCGACAGCACACTGAACAATCCGAAGAGCTGGGCGCACGACAGCAAATTCGCCTTCCGGCGCATCGATCACGGCGAACCGGACTTCCGCATTTCGCTGGCCTCCCGCGAATCCTCGCGCAAGGCATGCGGTTTCGATATTCCGATCGACTCCTCCTGTTTCAATGCCGACCTGCGCCGGGTGGTGCTGTCGGAGGTGCGCTGGGTGCGCGGTGCGCTGGCCTTCGAGGGCGATATCGGCTCCTACCGGCAGTACCAGGTCAACCACGAGGTCGGCCACGCCATCGGCTATCACCAGCATCAGCCGTGTGAGACCGACGGCGGGCTGGCGCCGGTGATGATGCAGCAGACCTTCGGCACCAAGAACAACGACATCGCCGCGCTCGACCCCGACGGCGTGGTCCCGATGGACGGCAAACGCTGTCGGTTCAACCCCTGGCCATATCCCCGCGGGTGAGTCTGTTCGCCGTGCTTTCGTGTGATGGTGCTGGCGGCCGTGCTTCGTGTGATTGTGCCGATGGTCGTGCCTTGCGTGACTGAGCCGATGGCCGTGTCTTCGTGTGATGGTGCTGGTGGTCGTGCCTTTGCGTGATGGTGCTGGTGGCCGTGCTTTCGTGTGACGGTGCTGGTGGCCGTGTCTTCGTGTGATGGTGCTGGTGGCCGTGCTTTCGTGTGATGGTGCTGGTGGCCGTGCTTTCGTGTGATGGTGCTGGTGGCCGTGCTTTCGTGTAATGGTGCTGGTGGCGCACCTTCGCGTGACTGTGCCGATGGCCGAGCCTTTGCGGTGACTGTGCCGATGGCCGAGCCTTTGCGGTGACTGAGTCGATGGCCGTGCCTTCGCGCGGACCTGGGACGGGCCGCGAACTGGTCTCTCGTAAGACTCTCGGCGTGGTGGCCGCCGCGAGCGGGGCGGTTGCCGGGCTCGGTTGTCGATACGAGACGATAGGCGGGAAGAACGGTCCGGTTGTCGGTGTTGATTAGTAGGCGCTGAGCCACCACAGTGCGATCGGCCAATTGATTCGAGGAGTCCAGGACGTGTCATCACCGAAGTCCCTGCCACCGCTGGTCGAACCGGCCGCGGAGCTGACCAAGGACGAGATCGCGCGCTATAGCCGTCATTTGATCATTCCGGATCTGGGCGTCGACGGGCAGAAACGTCTGAAGAACGCCAAGGTGCTGGTGATCGGTGCTGGCGGCCTCGGCTCCCCCGCACTGCTCTACCTTGCGGCCGCCGGTGTCGGCACGCTGGGCATTGTCGAATTCGACGAGGTCGACGCCTCCAATCTGCAGCGCCAGATCATCCACGGCGAATCCGATATCGGCCGCCCGAAGGCCGATAGCGCGCGCGATTCCATCCTGGAGATCAACTCCGGCATCGACGTCCGGCTGCATAAGATCCGCCTGGAGCCGGAGAACGCCGTCGAACTGTTCGCCGAATACGACCTGATCGTCGACGGCACCGATAACTTCGCCACCCGCTACCTGGTCAACGATGCCGCGGTGCTGGCGGGCAAGCCCTACGTCTGGGGCTCCATCTACCGCTTCGAGGGCCAGGTCTCGGTCTTCTGGGAGGACGCACCCGACGGCCGCGGCATCAACTACCGCGATCTCTACCCGGAGGCCCCGCCGCCCGGCATGGTGCCCTCCTGCGCCGAGGGTGGCGTACTCGGCGTGCTGTGCGCCTCCATCGGTTCGATCATGGTGACCGAGGCGATCAAGCTGATCACCGGCATCGGTGAGCCGCTGCTCGGCCGTCTGATGGTCTACGACGCACTGGATATGAACTACCGGACCATCAAGCTGCGCCGCGATCCGGAGCGTCAGCCGATCACCGAACTGATCGACTACGAGGCGTTCTGCGGTGTGGTCTCCGAGGAGGGCCAGGCCGCGGCCGCGGGTTCGACGATCACCGCGCGCGAACTCAAGGAGCTCATCGACGCGGGCAAGGAAATCGAGCTCATCGACGTCCGCGAACCCGTCGAATGGGACATCGTGCATATCGATGGCGCCAAACTGATCCCGAAGGATCGGTTCCTCTCCGGTGAGGCGCTCGCGGATCTGCCACAGAACCGGCCGATCGTCCTGCACTGCAAGACGGGTATCCGCTCGGCCGAGGTGCTCGCGGTGCTCAAGAGCGCGGGCTTTTCCGACGCCACGCACGTGCAGGGCGGCATCGTCGCCTGGGCCAACCAGGTCGACAAGTCACTGCCGGTGTACTGAGTCCGACCGCGCCGGCCTGCTCGGCGCGGCGCCTCTGTCCGCATTGACCCCCAGCGGTACCGTACGGCCGTGACTTCTGTGGAACCCCCCGAGCACGTGCGCGCCACGTTCGGTCTGCGCGAAGTGACCCCGGTTTCCCTGGGAGACTGGGACGGCGGCTGGCGCCTCGGTGATGTGGTGCTGAGCCCGGTCGCCGACCATGCCAGGGCGGCATGGTCGGCGAAGACTCGCGAAACCCTGAAGGTAGACGGTCTACGCCTGGCCCGCCCCGTGCGCGCCACCGACGGCCGCTATGTCGTATCCGGTTGGCGCGCAGACACATATCTGGAGGGTGTGCCGGAGCCGCGGCACGACGAAGTCGTCTCGGTATCGCTGCGACTGCATCAGGCCACCGCCCAACTCGAACGTCCGCGCTTCCTGGTCCAGCCGCCGACCGCGCCCTGGGTGGATGTGGATGTATTCGTAGCCGCCGACCGCGCCGCCTGGGAGGCGGTACCGCTGCGCGGTCTGCACGCGGGCGGGACGCCGTCTGCGACCTCGCCGGACGGTCAGCGCAGTTTGGAACTCATCGGCCAATTGGCGACGCTGCGCAAACCGGTCCGAACACCTGCCCAACTGGTCCACGGGGATCTGTTCGGCACCGTTCTGTTCGCCGGAGTATTCACTCCCGGTCTTACCGACATCACGCCGTACTGGCGACCGGCGCCATGGGCCGCCGGTGTCATCGTCATCGACGCACTCGCCTGGGGTGGTGCCGACGACGGTCTGCTCGAGCGCTGGTCCGATCTCCCCGAATGGCCGCAGATGTTGTTGCGCGCGGTCATGTTTCGGCTTGCAGTGCATGCGTTGCATCCGCGATCCACCCCGGACGCATTTCCGGGGTTGGCGCGCACCGCGGATATGGTTCGACTGATGCTATGACGACCACTGAACACTGGCAACTGTCCAGTGATCCGATTCCGGCCATGTGCCGAACCGGTTGCTCTATGCTCTGACAACCGCCATTGGATTCGGCGGTCACTTCAAGCTCTGCGGGCCGCCGAATGCTCCGTGGTTGCCCGTGCTCCGAAAATAGATGTTCTATTTCGGAAATACCGGGCAGTTGGTTTGGGGATACCGGAATGGGACTTTTTGTGGGGCCGCATTGCGGTGGTGTCCGTGTTATTTTGACGTTCGCAGCAGCGAGGTGGATGAGCGCCGCCTGCGACATGGGGTGAGGACGGCGGCAGGTGAGAATCCAACCGAGACAACAGATTCTGGATGTGTGGCGGGCGCTGGTCGATGCGTGCTGGGATGCGAAGTCCTGGCGCTGGGACGGTGTGATGCCGGCCAATTCCATCAGCGATTCCGAGCAGTTGCTCTGCCTGCTCTATCCCGCAACCGAGATCGAGACCTTCGCTCTCGACGAACCGGATCGCATGGAGGAAGACGTCGTTTCGGTCCTCGGCGGCAAGCTGGGCGATCCGAAGCAAATCGGCACCTTCATAGTGTCGCTGCTCGAGGAGTACATCGAGCACAATACGCGCGAGGACGGACAGCCGAACTTTTCGGCGGGTAGTTATCTGCGTTCCGGTGAAAAGCGCGAACCCACTGAGGAACAGCGCAAGATCGAGGTTGTCGACTCGTATTCGATGTCGCTGACCGTCTGCATGGCAGGTCTGCGTTTCCTGCGCTCCTTCGAGCGTACTGCGCGCGGGCGACTGAAAGACCGGATCGAGGAGCTGTCCGGCCAGCTGAGCACGCGACTCACCGCCGCCATGACGGGCCTGGTCCGTAGTTTCGTCGTCAATACGGTGCGGCCGAAATCCCCTGAGGGACAAGCGATGCTCGGCATGCTGAATCAGACCGGCATGTCCGAGGATGCCCTGCTCCAGGGTGTGCGCAGCAGCTTGTCGCGGGTCAGGGCGCGACTGCGCAGCGATGTCACCCTTGGCCAGGAAGAGACGGTCAAGGAGCTCGAAGACGAGAACCTGCTGTTCGAATGCGGCTGGAGCTGGGGGATCGCCCGCGACGCCAGCCCCGTCAAGTTCGTCACCGAAAACATCGGAGGCCAAACGGGAATCGCCGATCCGCGCCCCTACCTCTACTTTACGATCGTCGCGCTGGACGGCATCAATGACCTGGTCTCGCCGCGTACCGGTGAGCTCGGCCTGTTGGACGAGACCCAGCATCGGTTGGCCCAGGCGTTGCGTACCCGCTGGGAGCTGACCCAGCGCTATTGGTCCACGATCGCGCGATTCGGCTCGGGCAGTTGGCCATTGGAGGACATTCCATGGCGGACTTCCGACGGTGAGCAGTCGGACTACTTCAGTCTCATCGTGTCGGCCGTGCTGATCCAGGACCTCGTAGCCCGCACCGCCTCCGACGACGATCTGACAAGGGCGGTGGCCATTTTCGACGAATTGGCCGGTCGTGGCCGAATCATTCGTCGAGCCGCCGGGGACGATCCGGCTGTCCAGCTGCACACACCCGGGGTGCGGCTGACGCTGCGGGGCAGCGAGGTGGTCGATAGTGGTCCGGTGCTGCAGTGGGAGGTTTCGGACTTCTCGGCGGTGCTGCTCAAACGAATGCTGCAGGCGGCCCGGTTGTCCAACAATGTCGCGGCCCGCGACAAACTGATGGAATTGTCCAAATCGGCGATGGAGCATCTCGATCGGCGCATGCTCCGGGCGGGCGCGGCGGGGTTGTGGGACGATCCGGCGGGCGTATTCGGCGTCAATGGCGACCCGACGGTGACCGAACCTTCTTGGTATATGACCGAGCGAGTGGTCGAGTGCCTGGTGGCCGCGGATCGGACCTATCGGGAACCCCCGCCCAATTGGACCGAATTGCAGACGGTGGCGCGGGTCACCCTGAATACCGCCGAGCACCGGTTCCATCAGGAGATGCTCGGCATCAGCATCGATGACAAATCGCCCCGGCGTAAGACGCTCAACCGCGTCGAGGAACATATCGACGAGGCCAGGCAGCAGATTCGCGAGGATGCCGCGACGACGCTCGTACATACCCTCGATGCCCTGCGCGAACTCGACGGTCTGGCGACCGGGCGCCGCGACGCGACCAGGAACGTCTGAGCACATGATCGTGTTCGCGACTTCGGATAAGGGCGGCACCGGCCGTTCGGTAACCAGCTGCAATCTGGGCTACCGCATGTGCGTCAAGGGTAAGCGAGTCGCCTATCTGGACTTCGACTTCGGCTCGCCGACCGCGGGTGCGTTGTTCGAGATCAGTGGTGCGGAGCGTGGGGTCCCCGACAATGCGGGGCTGCATTCGTATCTGCAAGGGAAAACCGGGGTCGCCACCCGAATCGACGTGCGGGACAACACCGATCGTCACCAGCTGCGCAAATTGCGAAACAGGACAGGCAAACTGGTCCTATTGCCCGGTGATTCCGGTGGCGCGGAGTTCAAGCAGATCGACAACGGCATCGTCGCGAAATGCGCCCAGCTGCTGCTGGAGGTGGATCAGAGTTTCGATGTGTGCATCGTCGACCTCAGCGCGGGGCGCTCGGTGGCCATGGAGCTCGCACTGAAGGCGACCGCGCTACCGCAGCTCGCCGAACGGATGGTGCGCTGGTTGGTATTTCACCGGTGGACCCGCCAGCACATCATCGCGGCGCACGGATTGGTGCGCGGCGAGCATGGCTTATTGGACGGCGGCAAGAGGGTCGGGCACGATCCGGATGCGTTACTGGACCGGGTCCGATACATACGCACCGCGGTGCCGGTGCTGAACGATGAGACCGAGGGATCAGGGCCGCAGGCCGCGTGGCTGCACGAGCAGCACACCGAACTGAAGCGCCTGGCACTGACGAACAAGGTCGGCGCGAGCGCGCTGCTCGGGGAGACACCGGTCGAACCGATCCTGCAATGGCGCGAACAGCTGATTCTGGATATCGATGTGGATAGGAAAATCGCCAACAGGGCGACCGTCGAGGCTTTCGAAAAGCTAGCCGATCGCGTGCTCGATCCCGCGAGCTGGAAGCCAGTCTGAACCGACGGCTCTCGAGAACAACATCCTGGAAAGGGATTTCGAGCACAGTGGATAATGTCCCGGGCTACATCGAGGCGACCGAGCGCACGCGGGTCGCCAAGGTACCGCTGTCCCATTTATCCATCGAGGTGGGACATTTCTACATGAACGACCTCAGCAATGGCGAGGAAAGGATTCGGGCACAGTTTCGCCGGATCGTTCCGTTGGTCCGGGCATTCACCGAGGCCGCGAAGGACGAATTCGGACCGCGGGCCAGGGTCAGCACCTGCTTTCTTATCGACGACTATTTTCGGTCCGACACCGACCCCGCCGAGATTCTGGACAAGTTGCTGCGCAACGCAGATGAGTGCGGCCTGACCATCGACTATCTCGCCCGCGAGGCGGGATGCTGGGAGGTCCCGGAAACGGGTGACAGTGCCGCGAGCACACCGCGCATCAAGTTGGCCGAGATGGTCCGGTCGCGCATCGTGGCCGAGCCGCCCGAAGGCTCGAACGGCCGCAGGCCGCCCACCGCTGAATCCGGCTGGTTGTGCAATGGTCGCCGTGCCTCCGATGATTCCGAGGGGCAAGCGCTGCACGACGAACCCTATGTGCCACCCGAGGAGTTCGGTCGTCGCGAGCATTCTATTTTTCTGGATGTCCAGATGTGGAGTTCGTACGTTCGGAAGGTGAACGGGCGTGACGAGGTATCCATCAAATGGTCCTGTCCGTACCTCGCCTCGATCTGGCAATTGCTGCGCCTGGGAATGCTGCGCTTCAACGGACAGCCGGTGGTCGAACCACAGCTGTGGCAGCCGAGCGACGGGTGGCCGGCCCGGTGGTGGGAGATGCCTGCGGTGCTGCAGCTGAATCCGCGGGCGAAACCCTTTGCCGCCTACCGTTCCCTATCGCTGCTACCGCAGCGATATTTGGGTATCGAGCATGCGGTGCGGGTAATCCTGGACCACGTCCAGCTCGATGCCGAGGTGATCGAGCAGATCGTCGAGCGGGGCCTGGAAGAGGGAATCATCGTGCCGCCCAAGGTGACCGCGCGCCTCACCCATTTCCTGCTGGATGGGTCCTGAGGTGACCGAATCGAATGCGACGGCCGCACGCCGGATACGTGCGGTTCGCGCGACGCCACTCGATCGGGAGCGGCGGCGCGCGCGGGCCGTGCGATTACTCGTCCGCGCCGCCGAGGGGCAGCCGCGCATGCCGGTGCGCCCCTCCGGCCCGCTGATCGCGCTGGGGCAGATCGACACCTGTCTGCTGCCCGCCGCCACCCCGTGGTCGCGCGATGACCTGGAGGGGCTGCTCGAGCTGATGCCAGGGCGCCCGATGCTGTGGCGGGAGCGGCCGATGTCGCTGGCCGTCTCGCCGACCACCGCGGAGGGAGTGGATTGCCTGCTCGCCGCTCCGGCGCACCCGAGCGTGCGCGGAATCGGGACGGTCGCGACACGTGCGGTCGTCGTCGGTGGGCGGGTGCTGCAGAGTTCGGCGTGGTCCAGTGTGGTGCGGGCCGGGAACGATCAGCGCCGGAACTGGTCTCATTATCTGAGCAACCCCGGGGTGATAGAGGTGATCTCCAAGGTCAACGGCGAGACCGGTGCCCGGCTCGCCGAGGGCTTCCTGGCGGCCGGCGCCGCACCGGCCGGCACCCTCGATCTGGCGTCGATCGTCAACCGGCTGCTCGGCCGCGTCCGCATGAATCCGCATCTCGATCAGAACGTACCCCTGCAGACGGGGACGACACAGCTGCGCTGGGCGGTGCGCATCGATGCCGTGGAACGGCCGCGGGTGGCCTTCCGGTTGCAGAACGATACTGTTCGCACGGTGCTGCTCACCGTGCGCGACGAGGATGAGCTGGCACAGGCGCAGTGGTTCTGTGAGGATCTCGCGGTGCACGACTGGCTGCTGACCGTCATAGCGGCAGCCCTGGTGCAGTCCGATCTATTCGACCCGGGCAGCGATGAGTCGGTGGCGGTGCTGGCGCCCGTCCTACACCATTTGGCACATCTGTGGGTGCCCGGCGCGCACACGCCCCGGCCCCTGCGGGGGCTGTGGGCGCAGTTGCAGGAAGACCCCGACTTCACCGCGGACCGACAGGGGTTGATCGACCAGGTGCGCAACCGGGTACTGGTGGCGGCCCTGGATGCGGCGCAGCGCAGGGCCGAGACCAAGGACTACTCCCCCGACTAGGGGAGGGGCGATATCAGATACGGAACCATCGCCGCACCAGTAGTGCGAAGAACAGCGAGTTGAATACGAGGCCGCAGTAGGCCTCGACGATCAGCAGGGTGCGCCCGGCACCCTTGACGTCGTCGAGGTCACCCCGGCCCAGCGGGTTGAGGTAGTTGATCAGGCACATGTGCAGCGTCGTCGCGATCGGCAGGCTATCGGTCAGGCGCAGCACCACCGTGCCGATCAGCAGGATCGCAGCGATCCAGAAGAGCAGTCGGAACGGCCGAAAACCATAGCCGCACAACACTTCCAAGGTCCAATACGGGATTCGGCGCCAGGTCGGGGAGATGGAGCGGCGGCGGGCCTGCGCCAGCGCGAGCCCGCAGCGGTCCTGTGCGTCGAAATCTTCCTCGAGTCGGTGTAGGCCCACGGCGCGTTTGAATGCCAGCGCGGCGTGTTCGGGCAGCGCCGATGCGATCAGGCTCCGGCCGAGGTCCTCGTACGTTTCGGCGAGACGCATGTTCTGGATCCGGCTCAGTCGCCGCGGGCCGCGGAATTCGAATTCGGCCGCCAGCAGTGCGGTCAGCACTGCGATCGGTGGGTGCTCCGAGTCGTCGCCGTCGGCCGTGGGCCGTTCGGCCGCGGTGTAGATGTGGGCGAACACCAGACTGTCCCGGCGCTGTGGAATCTTCTTGGCCTCCTCATAGTCGAGCAACTTTTCGACGTGGTCGTTGAAGAGGTCAAGGAGAAATTGTTCGGAAGGTCGTTCGGATTCGGGTCTGGTCCGGTCGAAGTGTTCGGCAACCTCTTCCGCATAGTAGCGGTCGGCGTGCCGGTCGATCAGTGTCGTGATCGACATAATCGCATGTGGAAGCTGTGACAGGCCGGCGTATTCGGTCATGTGGTAATTCCCCCGGGGTGCTGCCGTCGATAGCGACGTGATACCCACCATACCAACGGAATTCGACTATCAATCGGGCGCGCGGCCGCCCTTGAGCCAGCGCTTGTCGTCGGGTCCGGGGAACGGTGCGCCGAGCGGCTGGCGTTCGATGGAGTGCACCAGCACATCGCGCGGTTCGCCATCGCCGAAATATCGTCCTTCGTGCCCGGCCCAGCGGAATCCTGAAGTCTTGTACAGATTTACCGCGCGCTGATCGGTCGGCCGCACGGTGAGATACACCGAATCCGCCAGGGCGCTGCGACAGCTGGATACGGCTCGTTCCAGTAACGCCCGCCCGACGCCGCGGTGTCGGTATTTCGGCGCGACCGCCAGCCCGATTACCCAACCGCGTCGCCGGGTACCGACTCCGACGAGCGCGTATCCACAGACACTGCCGCCGACCTCCGCCACCACCCACTCCGATCCGTGTAGATCGAACAATTGGCGCAGTACGACGTACTGGTAGCACAGGTCGCCGAAGTGTTCTCGTTCGAGCTGAGCGATATCGTCGAGATCCGCCAGCCTCGCGGCCCGGAACACCGGTTCCCCCGGCCCCTTGGAAATATCCAATGCGCAGCGCCCCCTTACGCCGCATGCCCGCTCGGCGTGATATCAACCATAGCAATGGGATTCGCGGACCGAGCCCGACTCGGGATCGAACAACGCGACGGAACTCCGCCTGCACCGGGTCGATGTCGCCGGTGAAATCGTTGGATCGAAGTGTCCGCCCTCGATCGGCAAGTGCGACAATGGAATCCGCGTGATCTGCGGCCGATCGGTCGCTTCGCTGTATTCCCTTCGCCGCTTATGAAGTTCGCGAAAACGCCGAATGCCGCGCCGGAGGACCTTCCCGGAGCGGCATTCGGATCTATCTGTGGCGCGGTTGCTGGCCCGCAGAGGGTCGGGCTCAACCGCACCGGGCCTGCCGATCGGGGGTTCCGGCCGAAAGGCAGGCGGCGCAGGCGGTTACACGTTGGCGTAGGCCAGCGAGGAAACGCGGGATACGGCGAACGAGGACCGCAGATAGAAGAACCAGGTGACCGCGGCCATGACCAGGAAGGCTCCGGTGTAGGCCCAGAATGCCGGGTTCATGCTGTGGAAGTTGATGTTGGACAAGCGAAGTGCCTGCTGGAGCAGGTAGCCGCCGGAGGCGCCGACCGCACCGATGACACCGATCGCGGCACCGGCCTGCCGCTTGGCCGAGGCCGTCGCGTCGGTGAGGTCGAGGCCGTGTTCGGAGGCGTACTTCTTGGCTTCGGCGTTGAAGATGGACGGGATCATCCGGTAGGTCGAACCATTGCCGATGCCGGTCAGGACGAACAGCAGCAGGAATGCGACCAGGTAGAGCGGGAAGCTCTTCGCCTTCAAGCCGGCCATGATCAGCACGCAGGCGACCGCCATACCGCTGAAGACATAGATGGTGATCTTGGCGCCGCCGACCTTATCGGAGATCCAGCCGCCGAACGGACGGCTGAACGAGCCGACCAGTGCGCCGAGGAAAGCGAGGTTGCCGAGTGTGGTGATCCAGCCGATCTTGGCCAGATCCGGGAAGTTGGCCTTGATCAGGGTCGGGAAGGCGAAGGAGAAGCCGATGAACGAACCAAAGGTGCCGATGTAGAGGAACGACATCACCCAGGTGTGCCTATTGGTCAGCGCCAGCCGGTAGGACTTGCCGTCCGCCTTTGCCGTGCTGATGCTGTCCATGTAGCGCAGTGCCCCGACCAGGGCGACCAGGATGAACGGGATCCAGACCAGCACCGACAGCGTGATGCCGAAGCGGTAGCCCGCCGTGTCCTTGGCCATGATGTGCGTGCCGAGCGTGATCAGCAGCGGCAGCACCAGCTGGGTCTGCGCGACGCCGAGATTGCCACCGGCGGCGTTGATGCCAAGGGCCGCACCCTTTTTCCCTTCCGGGAAGAAGAACGAGATATTGGCCATCGAGGACGAGAAGTTGCCGCCGCCGAAGCCGGCCAGTGCGGCCAGGATCATGAACACCCACATGGGGGTGCCCGGGTGGTTGACGAAGTAGGCCAGGCCCAGCGTCGGGATGAGCAGCATGGCCGCACTGAATGCCGTGAACGCGCGCCCGCCGAACTTCGGAATGGCAAAGGTGTACGGAATGCGCAGTGCCGCACCGACAAGCGTCGGAGTGGAGGTCAGCAGCAGGGCGTTGCTGACCGCGGTCGGGTTGCCCTTGCCGAGTCCGGCGAGGAAGTCGAAACCCGCCAGGCCCATGCTGGTCACCACGGTGCCCCAGATGACCCATACGCTGAAGCCGAGATTCTCGGCGAAGACGGAGAAGATCAGGTTCTTGCGAGCGGTGAGTTTGCCGCCCGATTCCCAGAATTCGGTGTTGTCGGGCTCCCAGTGCTCCAACCAGCGCCCCTTTGTCTGGTGTGTGAATGCTGGGGTGTCCGACTGCTGGCCGGTGGCAGCTACTGCGGCGGTCATCGGCTTCCTCTCGATCTGGCTCGGTGGGTTGCCGAGCTACGGTCGAGACAAAGGTAGGAGCCGGTTGTTGCGGGTGAATGGCGCTCGATGACGTTCGCGGCAAATCCAACTCACACACCGGGACGTCGCTCGGTGACCAGTTGGTTACCTGGTGATCGGCGGGATCTTTCGGTCATCCGACCAGGATTTTACCGGTCCGGATACTCCGCGATGAGCGAGCCGAGGAAGCAGCGCGCGGCCTGGGCGGCTTGCTCCGGATTGCCATCGATGACGGCCTGCACCAATTCAATGTGCTCGGCATCGTAGGCGTCGTCGGATTTTGCGGTCCGGGCGCGGATCCCCTGCTCGATAATGGGCAGCAGCGAATCGTAGAACTCCAGATATACCGCGTTGTGACTGGCGACGACGATCGCGCGGTGCAACTCCACATCGGCCTCGATGGCCGCGAAATTGTCCACGTCCCAACGCTGTTGGCTGCGTTCCTCCAGCAGCCGTTGCAGATTCGCAATATCGCCCTCGTCGCGGCGGCGTGCGGCCAGTGCGGCGGCATTGGTGTCCAGTGCCATGCGCAGCTCGAGGACATCGCGTTCCTCCGCATCGGCGAAGTACTTCGCGAGCGTGCCACCGACCTCCGAGGCGGCGATGACATAGGTGCCCGACCCTTGGCGACGTTCCAGCATCCCGGCATGGACGAGGGCCTGAACCGCTTCGCGAACCGTGTTTCGACCGGTTCCGGTGAGCTCGGTGAGCTCCGGTTCGGTGGGGATGCGGGAGCCGATCGGCCAACGGCCGGAGCGAATTTCGGCACGCAGCTGCTCGGTTACCTGGGCAATGAGGCTGGTCCGCCGGACGGGTTGCACGTGCAACAGAGTACCGTCCATCACAAATCCTCGCCTCCCATCATCGGGTCATCCTATGATTTTGCGGTGACTGCGACTCTCTCGGAAACTGCGACCCGCCCGGAATACGCCCGGGTCGAGCGGCGTAAACGTGCGCTGACGGAAGGGCGAGCGCTCGTACTCGCCGCCATTGTGATGTCCGCGCTCACCCTCCGAGTCGCCGTCACCGCATTCTCTCCGCTCGCCGAGCGCATCGGCGCCGATATCGGGTACTCGACGGCCGTCGTCGGTGTCTTCGGCATGATCCCGACCCTGATGTTCGCGGTTTCGGGTCTGCTCACCCCGCTGTTCGTGCGCAGACTCGGGCTGGAGCGCACCGCACTGGTCGCGATGTTGCTGGCCGGATTCGGCATGCTGGTCCGGGCTCTGGTCGGCGGCACCGCCGAACTGCTGATCTTCTCCGGGCTGGCCCTCGGCGGCATGGGCATCGGCAATGTGGTGATCCCGCCGCTGGTCAAGCGGTACTTTTCGGACCGGCTCGCGGTGGTCAGCTCGCTGTACATCACCATGGTCCAGCTCGGCACCGTGGTGCCCGCGCTGATCGCGGTGCCCGTTGCCGAGGCGCATGGCTGGCGGATCTCGCTGGGGCTGTGGGCGGTGCTCGGCTTCGCCGCCGCACTGCCGTGGATCGGTGTGCTGCGGGACCGTCGGGGCCACGATCGAGTCGACAGCACCGCTGTGCCGACGCGGACGCACGAGCCCAAGGGCAAGGTGTGGCGTTCGCCGGTGGCCTGGGGCATGGCGGGCATGTTCGGTATGACCTCGTTGACCACCTACTCGATATTCACCTGGCTGCCGAAGATCCTGTCCGAAGCTGGCGCGAGCGCCGGGTACGGCGGGACCATGGTGGGCCTGTTCGCGCTGGTCGGTCTGGTGTCGGCATTCACCGCACCAACGATCGTCGCGCGGTTCCTTAACCCCTTTCCCTTCGTAGTCGGTTGCGCCGTCTTCTTTTTCACCGCGTTCGCCGGACTGCTGATCGCGCCGATGACCGCGACCCTGCTGTGGGTCGTCCTGCTCGGACTCGGTCCGAGCACCTTCCCGATGGCGCTGACGCTGATCAATATGCGCACCAGGACGCCGCAGGGCTCGGCCGCCCTTTCGGGTTTCACCCAGGGCGTCGGATACGCGGTGGCCTGCATCGGTCCGGTGCTGTTCGGCATGCTGCACAGCGCGACCGACGGCTGGGCCGCGCCGTTCGCGATGCTGGTCGTCGCGGTGCTGGTGCTGCTCGCCGGTGCCTGGCAGGCATGCAAACCGCGCATGCTCGAAGACACCTGGAATTAGTAGCTCGGCGGATCTCACCGCTCGAGTTGCGCCCCTGTGCGATGACCGTCATTCTGGGCCTGATCGATCCCACCGTGACAGCTGATTTCGTCACACCTCACCGGCCGCTGATCGAGAAGTCGGCGGTTTGTGACGCGCGGAAACCGCTGTGTCACGCGCCCGAAACATTTTATTGAAACTCACCCGGGGTCCCCGGTAATCGTGAGCAACCGTTGATTTGACGGTCATTCTGGGCAGCATTTCGGCAATACCCGTTTCCTACCGTGGGGCTAACCGATTTTGGGAGGCCCCTGTTGAGCACGCTGACGCGTAACCACAACATCGAGCATTGGGATGCCGAAGACGTCGCGGCCTGGGCGGCCGGCGGCAAGGACATTGCCAAGCGCAATCTGATCTGGTCTGTTTTCGCAGAGCATGTCGGTTTCTCGGTGTGGTCCATCTGGTCGGTCATGGTGCTGTTCATGCCCACCGATAAGTTCGGCATCGATCCGGCGGGCAAGTTCTTCCTCGTCGCCATGCCGACCCTGGTGGGTGCGGTGCTGCGGATTCCGTACACCGTCGCCACGGCGCGTTTCGGCGGCCGCAACTGGACCATCTTCAGTGCGCTGCTGCTGCTCGTTCCGACGCTGCTCACGCTGTACTTCATCAACCAGCCGGGCACCTCGTACACGACCTTCCTGATCGTCGCGGCCTTCGCCGGATTCGGTGGCGGCAACTTCGCCTCCTCGATGACCAATATCAACGCCTTCTACCCGCAGCGGTTGAAGGGCTGGGCGCTCGGCCTGAACGCGGGCGGCGGAAATATCGGCGTACCCGTCGTCCAGCTGGTCGGCCTGCTGGTCATCGCCACCCTCGGCAATGGCTGCGCCTCGGTGATCTGCGCGTTCTACCTGGTACTCGTCGCGCTGGCTGGTGTCGGCGCGGCGCTGTACATGGACAACCTGCGCAACCAGAAGGCCGATCTCTCCTACATGATCACGGCGCTGAAGGTGCCGCAGTCCTGGGCAATCGCCTTCCTCTACATCGGCACCTTCGGTTCGTTCATCGGCTACAGCTTCGCCTTCGGCCAGGTGCTGCAGATCAGCTTCAAGGCCGGCGGTGACACCGTCGCGCAGGCCGCACTGCACGCCGCGCAGATCGCGTTCATCGGTCCGCTGCTCGGTTCGCTGGCCCGCCCGTATGGCGGCAAGTTGGCCGACCGGATCGGCGGCAGCCGGGTCGCCATGTACACCTTCGCCGCGATGACCGCCGCCGCGGTGTTGGTGGCCGTGGCGAGCGCCGCCGGTGACCGTAGCGGCGGCGTGCCGAGCGGTGCCGCGATGGTCGCGCTGGTGGTCGGATTCATCGCACTGTTCGTCGTATCGGGCATCGGCAACGGGGCGGTCACCAAGATCATCCCGTCGGTCTTCGACGCCAAATCCAAGAGCCTGGAGGCGAGTCCGGCCGACCGGGCCGCATGGTCGCAGAACACCTCCGGCGCGCTCATCGGTTTCGTCGGCGCGATCGGTGCGCTCGGCGGCGTCGGAATCAACCTGATGCTGCGCTCCTCCTACGCCGCAACCAAATCCGCGACCACCGCGTTCTGGGTCTTCATGGCCTTCTACGTGGCCTGCGCCGCAGTCACCTATGTGGTGTTCCTGCGCCGCCCGCGCATCGCGATCGACTCCGAGGTCGTCGTCGAGGCCGAGGCACTCGTGCTCGAAGCCGAATCCGTCGGCACCACATCCCAGTCCGCCAGCCCGTCGGCCCGAGCCTGACGCCGAACCATCAACGGAGGACAGTCATGAACTCGACAGTCGACCCCACCCTGCGCAAGACCGCCGTGGTCGTCGGCCACGGCATGGTCGGGCACCGATTCGTGGAGGCGCTGCGGTCCCGCGATGAGGCCGGTCAGTGGCAGGTGGTCATCCTCAGTGAGGAAAAGCTGCCCGCCTACGACCGCGTCGGACTCTCGTCCTACGTCGGCAACTGGGAAGCCAGCACGCTCGCCCTGCCCGGCAACGAGTACGCCGGGGACGACCTGGTCGAGCTGCGGCTCGGTCAGGCCGCGCAGACCATCGCCCGGGAGGCCCGCAAGGTCACCACGTCGGCGGGCGACATCATCGCCTACGACGCGCTGGTGCTGGCGACCGGCTCGTACCCCTTCGTGCCGCCGGTGCCCGGCCACGATCAGCCGGAATGCTTCGTCTACCGGACCATCGATGACCTCGACGGCATCCGCGCGGCCGCCGCCGCGGCCGGACCCGGTGCGGTCGGCGTGGTCGTCGGTGGTGGTCTGCTCGGATTGGAGGCGGCCAACGCGCTGCGGCTGCTCGGCATGACACCGCATGTGGTCGAGTTCAATGCCCGCCTGATGCCCGCCCAGATCGACGAGGGTGGCGGCGCCATCCTGGAGAAGCTGGTCACCGACCTCGGACTGCATGTGCACACCGGTGTCGGGACCGCGTCGATCGAAGCCGATCCGGCCGCGGAAACGGCGGAGCGCCTGACGATTACGCTCTCCGACGAGTCGGTGATCAAGGCCGGACTCGTGGTCTTCTCCGCCGGTGTCCGCCCGCGCGACCAGATCGCCCGCGACAGCGGCATCGAGGTCGGTCCGCGCGGCGGCATCATTACCGATCTGGGTCTGCGGACCTCGGATCCGAATATCTACGCGATCGGCGAATGCGCCGCGGTGGAAGGCGTTTGCTACGGCCTGGTCGCTCCGGGCTACACCACCGCCGAGATCGTCGCGGACCGATTGCTCGGTGGCGCTGGCGAATTCCCCGGCGCGGATATGTCGACCAAGCTGAAGCTGCTCGGTGTCGACGTGGCCAGCTTCGGTGACGCACACGGCAGCACCGAGGGCGCGCTATCGGTGGTGCTGCACGATGCCGCAAAGGGCACCTACGCGAAACTCGTTGTCTCCGATGACGCGCAGACCCTCCTCGGCGGCATCCTGGTCGGCGATGCGACCGCGTACTCGGCGCTGCGTCCGCTGGTCGGGCGTCCGCTGCCCGCCGAGCCCGCCGCGCTGATCTCCCCGGCGGGTGCCGAACTCGGGGCCGATTCGCTGCCCGACGACGCCCAGATCTGCTCCTGCAACAACGTTTCCAAGGGCGCGATCTGCGGGGCCATCGACGAGGGCGCCTGCGATATCCCGGGCATCAAGAAGTGCACGTCCGCGGGTACCTCCTGCGGTGGCTGCGTGCCCATGCTCAAGAAGCTGCTCGAGCAGTCCGGTGTGCAGATGTCCAAGGCGCTGTGCGAGCACTTCGCGCAGTCGCGCGCCGAGCTGTTCCAGATCGTCCAGGTCACCGGGATTCGCACCTTCTCCGCCCTGATCGCCAAGCACGGCAAGGGCACCGGCTGCGATATCTGCAAGCCGACAGTCGCCTCCATCCTGGCCTCGACCTCGAGCGAGCACATCCTCGACGGCGAACAGGCCGCGCTGCAGGACACCAATGACCACTTCCTGGCGAATATGCAGAAGAACGGCACCTATTCGGTGGTGCCGCGGATGCCCGGCGGTGAGGTCACCGCGGATCAGCTGATCACCATCGGCCAGATCGCCAAGGAATTCGACCTCTACGTCAAGGTCACCGGCGGTCAGCGGATCGACCTGTTCGGCGCGCGGGTCGAACAGCTGCCGCTGATCTGGAAGCGGCTGGTGGATGTGGGCATGGAGTCCGGCCACGCCTACGGCAAATCGCTGCGCACCGTGAAGAGCTGCGTCGGTTCCACCTGGTGCCGCTACGGCCAGCAGGATTCGGTCGGCATGGCGGTGCTGCTGGAGAAGCGCTACCGCGGCCTGCGCTCGCCGCACAAGCTGAAGTTGGCCGTCTCGGGCTGCGCCAGGGAATGCGCCGAGGCCCGTGGCAAGGACGTCGGCGTCATCGCGACCGAGCACGGCTGGAACCTCTACGTCGGCGGCAACGGCGGTCTGACCCCGAAGCATGCGGTACTGCTCGCCGGTGATCTCGATGACGAGACGCTGATCAAGTACATCGACCGGTACCTGATGTTCTACGTGCGCACCGCCGACCGGTTGCAGCGCACCGCGCCGTGGCAGGAATCGCTCGAGGGCGGTATCGACTACCTGAAGCAGGTCATCTGCGAGGACAGTCTCGGCATCGCCGACGATCTGGAGGCGGCCATGGCCCAGCATGTCGCCGGCTACCGCGACGAATGGGCCGCGGTGCTCGACGACGAGCAGAAGTTGTCGCGCTTCGTGTCCTTTGTCAATGCCCCCGAAGCGGCCGATCCGACCATTTCGTTCGATGAGAGCGGGGAACGGAAGGTGCCCGTCTTGTTGGGCATGCCGGACGTCCCGGTCGCCACACGCGGGCAATAGCCGCTTAACCCCGAAGAAACAGGGCGCCGGTACCAATGGGTAAGGCGTTTGGAGGATGACACCGATGACCGTGATGGACACCCCCGGCATAGCCACAGCTACCGCTGTGTTTACCCACCCCGTCGGCTCCGCCGACTTGCCATCCCCCTCGGGTTGGACGCAGGCGTGCCGACTCGACTACCTGATCCCCGGCCGCGGCGTCGCGGTATTGCTGAAAGGCGGCCGTCAAGCCGCGCTGTTCCTGCTGACCGATGGCACCCTGTACGCCGTCGGCAATATCGATCCGATCGGTCGGGCGGCGGTCATGTCGCGCGGGATCGTCGGCGATCGCGGCGGGATCCCCGTCGTCGCGTCGCCGCTGCTGAAGCAGGCCTTCTCGCTGTTGGACGGGCGCTGCCTGGACGACGATTCGGCAGCGCTGCCGGTTTACGCGGTGCGCGTCGACGACGGCATCGTTTCGGTATCCAATGAGCTGGTCGCCGCCGGACTCGACGCCACGGACGGTGGATCGGCATGACAACAATCGATACGGGCGCCTGTCTGGCCGGATTCACGGTCGGCGTCACCGCGGCCAGGCGGGCCGACGAGTTCGCTACGCTGCTCGTTCGACGGGGTGCCGGTATCGTCGCGGCCCCCGCGATCCGGATCATTCCGCTGGCCGATGACAACGAGCTGGAGCGGGTGACCCGCGAGATCGTCGCCGATCCACCGCAACTGGTGGTCGCCACCACCGGCATCGGCTTCCGCGGTTGGATGGAAGCGGCCGAGGGCTGGGGCATCGCCGAGGATCTGCGCACGACGCTGGGCGCGACCAGGATGCTGGCGCGCGGACCGAAGGCCAAGGGCGCCATCCGCGCTGCCGAACTGCGCGAGGAGTGGTCCCCGGCCTCGGAATCCTCCGCGGAGGTGCTCGACCATCTGCTCGCCGAGGGCGTGGAGGGCGTGCGGATCGCGGTCCAATTGCACGGCGCGACAACGGAATGGGAGCCGGTACCGGACTTCTGTGAGGTATTGCGGTGCGCGGGTGCGGATGTCGTTGCTGTCCCGGTGTATCGCTGGGTGCCGCCGGATGATCAGGGGCCGATGGACCAGCTCATCGAGGCCACCGTTACCTCCAGCCTGGACTGTGTGACCTTCACCAGTGCGCCCGCCGTCGCATCGATGTTGATGCGCGCCAAGGAAACCGGGCTGCTCGAGAGTGTGCTGCACAGCCTGCGCGGCCGGGTGCTGCCCGCCTGCGTCGGACCGATCACCGCGGCACCGCTGGAGGAGCTCGGCGTGCCGACCTCGATGCCGGGACGCGCCCGGCTCGGTGCGCTGGCCCGGCACGTCGCCGAGGAATTGCCGCGGCGCGCCAATCGCATTCAGGCCGCCGGACATACGATCAGCGTGCGCGGTGCCTGCGTGGTGGTCGACGGTTCGGTGCGTCAGCTCGCACCGGCGCCGATGGCGCTGATGCGGTCGCTGGCACGGCAGCCCGGCCGGGTCGTCTCCCGGGAGGACCTGCTCGCGGCGCTGCCCGGCGGCGGTGACGACACCCATGCCGTGGAAACCGCGATCGCGCGGCTGCGCGCGGGGCTGGGTACGCCGAAAGCCATTCAGACCGTGGTCAAACGGGGCTACCGACTCGCGCTGGACGCCGCGGAATGCGCCGACGACTTCCCGCGCACTGTGGCTACCGAACGTCCGCGGGTCGCCGGTATCGCAACCCCGGCGCGTGCGCCGAGGTACGCCCAGACGGCGGGGAGCTGGTGACGGCTCCGGCCCTGGTCCTGGTCGCACACGGCACCAGGAGTACCAGGGGTGTGCAGATGATCGCCGCGCTCGCCGAGGCGGTGACACGGGAGCTCAGAGGGATGGCAGCCGGCGGGGTGGGGGAGCACGGCGCCGCGATTTCGGGCGGCGGCGAGGCTTGCGCCGGTACGGCTCCGGTCGGCGAACATCGCGCCGTCGTCCGTGGGGCGGAGACCGACGAGAAGCCTTGGGTGCGTACCGCTTTCGTGGACGTACTCGGTCCATCGCCAGCCGAGGTGCTGCGCGATCTCACCGATGCCGAGGGGGAATCGGTTCCCGCAGTGGTGGTCCCGGCATTTCTTGCCTCCGGATATCACGTCTATCAGGATGTGCCGCGCGAGGTGGCGGAGAGCGGTCATCCCGGGGTCGCCGTCACGCCCGCGATGGGACCGGATCCGGCCCTGGCCCGCATCATGGCCATGCGGCTGCGTGCCGCCGGATGGCGGCCAGGTGATGCGGTGGTCTTCGCGGCGGCCGGATCATCGGATGCCCGTGCGCGCAGAGATGTTCGGCGCGCGGCGGCCATGCTGGCCGAACATCTCGGTGTCGCGGTTCGCATCGGCTATGTCGCCACCGGAGCTCCGCGGGTACCGGAAGTTGTCGCCGAACTTCGTGAGTCGGGTGCGCAGCGAGTCTTCATCGCGTCGTATCTGCTGGCTCATGGGCTATTCCAGCAGCGCCTGCATGAGGCTGGAGCCGATGGTGTTGCCGAGCCGATCGGTGTGCACCCGGCTGTTGTCCGTCTGATCGCCGACCGGTATCGCGCCGCCGCCCGAGAATTGATGCGGGCCAACGCATTACCTGTGGAAGTCAGAGGGGCGTAGCGCATAGGCGAGGCAATTGGCATCGATTACGTCGGTTTCGTCCAGGTCGTCGTAATCGTCTGATCGCCGACCGCTATCAGGCCGCCGCCCGAGAGCTGGTGCGTGCCAAAGCCTTTCCTGTGGAGATCAGCGGTGCTGACCACATTCGCGATCCAATACGAAAGCGCGTCCGGTAGCGACGGGATTGTGTCGCGCACCATTTCTCGCGCCGCACACGAATTCGGGAAACGGTGATCGGCGGCTGCACCCGTCAGTTCGTCGGTCGGTTGGGCGCGCTCGGCGTCCCGGTCATGGCCAAACCTCGCCCGGTGGGCGCCCATGCCTGGACGTACTGGTGGGACGACGTGCACGAGTCCCGGCCGCTGTTCGCCGCCGCGCTGGGCGGCTGATCGGCGACCTACCCGAGCGGTGTGAGCTCGCCTCGGACCGATTGCGGGATCGGAACAGACCTGTTCGGCCCGAAGAGATCCAGCCTGATCACGGCGTCCAGGGGTCGAGTCCACCGTCGGGATCCAGGTGATCGAGATTGGCGACGCGCCTGGCCGAGTGCAGCAGAGCCTCGCGGTTGGCTTCGGTCGGATTCGCGTGGTAGGCACGCGCCGCGTCCCGGTGCATGGTCGCCACTTGGTGTCCGATGTGCCAGCGGGTGTCACGGCCCGCGCCGTCCCACTCGGCCGGGGTGATCGCCGCGCGCAGTGCCCGGTCCGAATGCCAGTTGCTCTCGACCCTTTGCACGAACGCTTGGTCGATCGCGGCGCCCTGGGCCGGCGCGTTACTGTGCCGGAGGAAGCTGTCTGCCGCGATGACCGCTTGGGCGGCGAAGGCATCGTGCGCCTCGTGGTCGACATGGTTCTCGACGGCAAACGCTGTCGCGATCGCCTTCTGCAACGGTGCGAAGCCGTACGGATTCTGCGACATGGTCGATTCCTGGGTCGACAGCGCGTTCAGCGAGTGGTTGACCATCTCGTCGCTGGCACCCGCGGCGAGCAGGACGTGATGCACACGCGATTCGGGAACCTTGCTGTCGCGCAGGGCCTTCAGAGCGCGGGAAACACCCATTTGGCTGTTCATGCCCCCGTGTTGCCCAGCCGCGGCAACCGCAATGCCCCGCCAGTTCGTGCGGGACAGCTCGTGCTCGACGTAGCCCGCCTCGCGGCTGGCCAAGATTCTCCTGGTGGACCGTTCGATCCTCTTCCGTGTGTTGGCCAAGGGATTCAACGGATTGATGGTTCCTCCGGCGAGCCAAGCCGTAACGGGCGAGGTGTTGACGGTATTGAGCCTGCCGAGTGTGTTCACGAATCCCATGCCGGGTGCGGCTTTCGCGTTACCACCGGCCATGCCGAGGGCCACACCGCCGCTGCTCGACGACTTGGTCTGACTGCCCTGGATCGCCAGGGAGAATCGGTTGGCGATCCAGTCGTTGCCACGGGACAGGCCGCTGCTGAGTCGTTTCAGCTGGAGGATGGCGACGATCTCGACGGTGCCGGCGATGATGATCACAGCGATGACCTGGCCGCGCGCTTGCGCGAACAGGTTGCCCATGAACAGCACGTAGACACCGAGGAATATGGTGTACGCGGTCATCCGCGCCGCCGCGACGAAGCTGTCCACGAGGTTGCGGACCAGGAACGTCTGCGTCGGGCCGTACACGAATCCGCCCGCGGCGAAGCCGAATATCGACATAATCCCGTGATAGATAGTGTCCAGGGCGGCCTTGATGACCTTGAGTCCGAGGAACATCGCGAATAACAAGAGGATGCCGCCGCAGATCAGCAGCATCAGCCCGGTGGCGACCTGCCCCATCGTGGGATTGTCGGCGTTGGCATACGCGGCAGTGTCTCCGCATGCCTTCATGCCGTTGATCACCCTACCGTCGTCACCGGCCGTCACCCCTGCCGACCATGCCGACCGGCAGGCGGGCCGCTGGTCGACCGTATGCCCGAAATTCCACACTTGCAGCGGTTGACGGGCGAAATTGTCGGCCAGATCGCTCTGCATGGTCGCCACCAGCTGGGTCGGATTCGGGTTGGCGTTCCCGTTCAAGCCGGCCGCCACAGAGATGCCCAGATCGCGGCCGTGCGCCAGCAGCCCATCCGAGGACAGCACATCAGCCAGCGGCTCGGCCAGGAACACCGGCCCCAGCACGGCCACCCCGACCATCGTCACCACCTGCATGGTGGCCTTCGCGTGGTAGCCGCGCACGATGAACCACGCGACGAAGAACGCGCCGATACTCGCCGCGGTGACCAGCATGATCGGAGTCGCGAGCTGCCCCGCCAGAGCATCGGCCACGCCACGCAACGCCGCACTGAACATATCCAGCCACCGGAAGCTCAACGCGTAACCGATCAACCAGATCGCGGTCGTCACAATGGCTATGTAGCCGATGAATTCGAAGCCCAGCACCGCCCACAGGATGGTGGCGCGCGGCTTGAACAGGCTTTCGTCGCCGGTCGCGAACCTATAGTCGGACAGCCGAATACCCGACGAGTCACGGATATTCATCCAGCTGAGTCCGTCGATCCCGGATGTCCGAGATGTCCCGGCCACCGTGCCCGCCGCGTCCTGGGCGACGGCTATCGCACCGACGAAGCCGGGGAATACGAAGAGCGCGAAGGTGATCAGCGCGAGCCAGGCCAACCGCCGCCGGGCGCCGGTCTCCAGGCGCAGCCGCCTGCCCGTCGCATCGCGGTGTGCATATCGGCGTCGGCCGAACGTGCCGGGAACTTCAACCGAATGCGGCCTGGATGAACTGCGGCTGGCAGTGAATGTTCGCACCGCCGGGGAGCAGATGTGCACAGAAGAGTCCTTTGCCCCGTTCCTGGGCGCGCGATTGTCTGTGAATTCTGAAACGGGTTGTGCACGAACGGTATTGACAAGCCGGGATCCTCGTCTCACTTGGGGTATTAGAGACGAGTATGGAAACATTTGGTTGAACGCCCAGCGACATCCATGTGGCTCGGGAGTGTATGCAAGAACCTGGGGCGGCTGTCCGGGCCAGCGCCAAATGTGCTGTGGTGCAGGCTGATTCGAAGTAGCGGGCGGCCGCTTTGGTTCGTAGGCGGCCGTTCGTGACGACCTCGTCCCGGGATGCGGCTCTGGCGTGGAAGACGCTGTCGCGCAAGGCAGGTGATCTGGTCAGCCCGCACGTAGGGATGGTCGACGACACCGGGCAGGCCACAGACGGAGACGCCTCATCGTCTGTGGCCCGACCCGGACTGTCCGGCGATCATGGCGCATCCGGCAGTGCGCTGGTCTGCTCGGCATCGACTACTTCGGTTTCGTCCAGGTCGTCATATTCGACGAGCCAGCCGTCCGTGCCCACTGCGTACAGCGAGCCGTCCGCGGAATGACACAGCGGGACGCTATTCGTGGGAGCCAGTTCGAGTTTGCGTCGGGTGTCTTCGTGGAAGACGGTGAGCAGCAGCTCTACGGCGGGGGCGATTTCGTCTCGGCGACGCTCGATTTCATTCTTCAGCATTGTGCTCCAACGAGTTCGGGAGGCCCGCCGCGCACAGCAGCGCGGTCCAGTAGTCATTGCGCACCACGTCCCAGAGGTCGTCGTGCGCGGGCAGCAACTCGCGCGCGTCGGCTAGATCCGGATTTACGTCGAACAGGATTGTTCCGGGCTGTGCCTCCGGAAGCGGCGTGCGTGATGGGAGCCGGTGCGCGGTGAACGACTCGCGGGGAAACTGCACCCGCAGTACGCGCGCCGAGCTACTGACCAGCTGCCACACCGCAATCTTGTCGCCGTCCCGAGTTCGGGTGGTTCGCAACATATCTCGCCGCATCACAGCACCTCACTGCTGGCACGCCCGATGCCGGGGGAATTGACACCCCGGCACCGGGACGACTCGGTGGGCGTGATCTGAGCTGCCCACTCGTGAATCGCATGGGCGAACAACTCGACCACTTTGGCCGACGCACCGACGTAGCTGGTGGGTGGCCCAATGAATGGATCTCGTTGGGGAAGCTCATGGTTCGGCATCTGCCGACCTCCCGGACCTCGATGGTTGTAGTTGTGCCCGGCGCTGACTGCCCTCGTCCCACGCGAAAAGCCGCCACTTCGGGAGCTGCTGCGGCGGGTGTTCCATACCGTCGGGATCGACGGTTTCCACCTGCACCCTGTGGCCGGGTTCCACTGCCGTAGGGCTGCGACGAACCGCACGATCACATCGGCCGGGGCGGTGTAGGTGACCGCGGGATGTCGTGGCCCGGTGGCGAAATCGACCCAGACCACGGCCCGCTGCGGAAGTTTCGGTATGTCCAATGCTCGCCCCCTTGCTGCGCCCGGCTGGTGTGGCATCAACCTTCGCCGTCTATAAGCCGATGGAAGGACAGGGAAGGGACAGCAAGACACCATTCGACCATCGGTCTACGCTCGGGTCATGGGGCATCATGCAGGCGAAGCCGTCGCGAACGAGCGCAAAATAGCTGGGCTTACGCAACGCGCATTAGCGACCCGCACCAACTATTCGCTGTCGATGGTCAAGGCGGTGGAACAGGGCCGGGAACCGGCGTCACCCGGTTTCCTGTCGGCCGTGGCGAAGGTGCTGCGCATTACCCCGGAGCAGTTGACCGGCGCGCCCTACGCGGACGGGAAACCACTCTCCGACGCCGTGAACAACCTCTCGGTGCTACTCACCGAGGGCCGGTACGCCCGCGCCACCGAACCCGGCGATCTCGCCGAGATAGAAACCGACCTGGCTGCGGCGCAACGGTTGTACCGCAGCGACCGAACCCGCCAAACCATCGAAGTGCTGCCCGGCGTCATCCGACGGATACACGGCGCGGTGCGGGAGGAAACCGGCGACCGAAAAGCCCACGCCTACACCCTATTGACCTCAGCGTATGTGCTCGCGGAATGGTCAGTGCGGCGCACTGGGCATTTGATGCTCGCGCTTCCCGCGCTGGATCTGGCCGACATGTACGCCCCGCATGCCGACGACCCGAACTATGCGGCGTTCTCGGCGTTGGCGCGTGCCCGCGTGCTCACCCACTACGGAGAAACCGGTGTCGCCGCCCATTTGGTCGACACGGCCATAGCTACCGCCGGCGACTCCCACGCGGGGCATGTGATGGCCGGATACTCCCATCTCGCGGGGGCGATCAATCAGGCTCGCACCCTCGACTACGCCGGGGCGTTGGATCACGTGACGGCGGCCCGCGACTATGCCCGCCATACTGGGGAAACAGACCTGTACATGACGGCGTTCGGGCCGTTGAATGTCGAGATCCACTCCCACGCAATCGAGTTGGAAGCGGGCGACCCGAACAAAGCCGCCATTGAGGGGGCGAAACTCACTTACCCGGCCGACGCCGCGCCGACCAGGGTCGCGCACCACTGGCAGGACAACGCCCGCGCCTGGTTGATGTCCGGGAAACCGGACAAGGCGCTCGCGGCGTTGAACAAGGCTCGCGCCGCCGCACCCCAACAGACCCGGCTGCATCCCTCGGTGCGTGAAACCGTATGCGGCATCGCATCGGCGCAGCGACGGCAGTCGGATGGGTTGCTGGGGTTCACGTCGTGGCTCGGAGCGACGGTGTAAATCGCGTCCCTCTGTGGCCGTGCGTTGCTGCGGCAGCAGCTGAACGCAGCAGCGACGAAGATGGAGATAGCCGGGCCGTCCCTTGCTCTGGACTGTCCGTTCCGCGGGAACGCGGCGGGCGCTGGCGAGCTGTGGTTCGCCGAGTAGATCTGGGCGGACCGAGTTCCGACTGTCCAGAGAGGGCGGCGGCCTCCGTGGCCCGATCACGAATCGGTTCCTCTGCCCCAGCTGGCGCAAACATCGTGCTGCGCAGACTGTTTCGGATCGGTGAGACGGTGTGGGTTGCTGCCATCGCGGTTCATCACCCAGAATTCCTGGAACTCGGCTCCCTGGTCGGACGCTGGATCTGGGGTGAATCGGGTGTAGACGATTTTCGTGCCGTCCGGCGAGAACGACGGGTAGGCCGCGTCGTCGTTGAGCAGTCGGATGTTGTGACCATCAACATCCACCACGTAGATCCCGGACCGGCCATTGTGAGCGCGATAGCTGGTGAAGACGATCCCGGCTCCGTCCGGGGTGAAGACCGGCGCGAGATTGGTATTCGGATCGTCCGGCAGCAGCGGCCGTGCACCGGTTCCGTCGGATGCCATCACCCAGATAACTCCGGAGGAGGGGGCGAACAGGATCTTGGAACCGTCCGGTGAGAATGCGGGACGATCCGTCGATCCGTCGACGTTAGGGTTCGCGACGGGGAAGTAAGGGGCTGGAAGGGGGATGGGGCCGTAAGGGGTGTCGATGCTGGTGACGGGGCCGGTCGGTTCGGGGTCTGGGTTGAGTTGCTTCGGCTCGCCGCCATCGGCATTCATTATGTAGACGATATGACCACGCGTGAACGCGATCTTGGTGCCGTCGGGGGAGAACGTGGGGTAGGTGGACGCACCGTGGGTGAGTTTCCTGACATTGCTGCCGTCGGGATCCATGACCGCGATCGTGTACCCGCCGACGACGATTTTCGAGCCATCGGGGGCGAAGCTCGGACAGGCGCCGTAACTGATGCGGGTGACCCCGGTCCCGTCGGGATTCATCACGAAGATCGAGTTCCGGTCACCAGCGAATACGATCTTGCCCGGAGGCGGCGACTGGTCGAGATCCGCACCGCAGCCGAGGGCCAGCCCCGACACAGCGACGGTGACGGTGACGGCCCGCACCAATCGGCTTCTTGCCCCGACCATGCCGATCACCTTGCTGGTCCGCTGAGCGATATCGGCCCACCGCGTGGGCATGAGATGACTGCTCGACATGTCGAGCATCGTCCCCGGACATGGCCTGCATGCCTTACCGGTCCTGGGAATCCCGTCGGCGCCGGCGTCGCCGCGCGTCGGCGCCGACACGTGCTCTGGCCTGACCTCCCAAACAGTAACCGCCGCATCGACATCGGCCTGCTTCCGGAGGAATCGGCAGTCAGCGTGGTCACCTTCGCTGAGTTGCGGTGGGGTGTGCTGATGTCCGTCGATGACGAGTCCCGTTCCCGCAGGCTTGATACCTTGACAGCTGTGCAACGCTTGCAACCGATTCCGATCGATGAGCGCGTGGTGGCGGCGTGGGCGCTGCTGCGACAGCGGCCCAAGGCGGCAGGGACGAAGATGGAGATCAACGATTCGTGGATTGCCGCGACTGCGATGGCACACGGATGGCCGGTCGTGACTCAGGACACCGGATTTCCCTCTGTCGTGCCGGGGCTGACTGTCATTCAGGTGTAGCGTGGCCGCCCCGGGGTTTGCTTACGCGGATCGGTGTGGGGTGCGGGTGAAGGAGGCGCGGTAGGCGCTCGGGGGAAGGCCCACGTGGCGGATCATGTGTTGGCGCAGGGATTCTGCGGAGCCGATGCCGCTGTGGCGGGCGACCTGGTCCATGGGCAGGGTGGTGGATTCCAGGAGTTCGCGGGCGCGCTGAATGCGTTGGTGCAGTAGCCATTTCTGCGGGCTGAGGCCGGTTTCCTCGTGGAAGCGGCGGGTGAGGGTGCGCACGCTGGTGCGGGCGTGGGTGGCCAGATCGTCCAGGGATAGGGGAGTGTCGAGGCGTTCCAGGGCCCAGGTGCGGGTGGCCGAGAGGGACAGGCCGTTTTCGGGCGGCAGTGGCGAGTCGACGAATTGGGCTTGGCCGCCGGGGCGTACCGGTGTCACCACAGCGGCGCGGGCGGCGGCATTGGCGACCGTCGCACCGTAGTCGGTGCGAATCAGGTGCAGGCACAGGTCGATTCCGGCGGCGGCACCGGCGGCGGTGGTCACCGGTCCGTCCTCGATGAACAGGGCGTCGGAACGCACGGTCACGTCCGGGAACATCGCTGCGAGTTCGTCGGCCAGACCCCAGTGCGTGGTGGCGGTGCGTCCGGACAACAGCCCGGCCTGCGCCAATACGAATGCGCCGCTGCAGATCGAGGTGACGCGCTTGCCTTGTTCGACGGCTTTGTGCAGTGCCGCGATGGTGGCCGCATCGGCGGTGCCGCGACTGCCGGTGCTCGGCACGATGACGGTATCCGCCTCGTCGAGCGCATCCAGTCCGCGCGGCACCACGACATCGAAGCCGCCCAGCGCACCGGGAACCACGCCGGGTTCGGCGGTGCAGACAACCATCCGATAACACAGCTCACCGTCCACCGTCACCGTGCCGAGCATGGTTCCGGGCATGGCGAGTTCGAAGGGCTTCACCGGCGCGACGGCGACAACGGCCACGGTCTTCATGGCTGGATCCTTGGGATAGATGGCTAACCGGCCACTAGTCTAGCGGTCCCGCTCCCGGCAATGTTGATGGCACGCGATCGACAACCGGCTCCGAAGTCCCCGTCGATTGTGTGAATTATCTTGTCCGAGAAGGGAAGTCGCATGCCTTCGCATGTCATCATCGGCCGGGGTGGCACCGCCTCGGCAACCGCCGTCCGGTTGGCCGAATCCGGTGACCGGGTGCGGATGATCAGCCGCAGCGGCGCGGGTCCGGAGCATCCGGATATCGAGCGCATCGCGGCCGATGCCGTCGACGCGGCCGCGCTCGCCGACCTCGCCAAGGGCGCCGATACCGTCATCAATGCCGCCATGCCCGCGTATCACACCTGGCCGGAGGCGGTGCCGCCGCTGTTCGGCGCCATACTGTCGGCCGCCGAGCAGACCGGTGCGAACTACGTGATGCTCGGCAACCTGTACGGCTACGGCCCGGTGGACGGAGTGGTCACCGATCACACGCCCTTGGCCGCTACCGGACACAAAGGACGGGTGCGCGCCCGGATGTGGCTCGAGGCCAAGGCGGCACACGATGCGGGTCGGGTGCGGGTCACCGAGGTCAGGGCCGGCCAGTTCCTCGGCGCCGGTGCGATATCGGTGTTCTCGCTGCTGGTGCAGCCGAAAGTGGTCGCGGGCCAACTCGCTCTGGTCCCGCAGAACCTGGACCTGCCGCACGCCTACACCGCGATCGGCGATGCCGCCGACGCCCTGGTGGCGGTCACGCGCAGCGAAATCGCCTGGGGCCGTGCCTGGCTCGCCCCGACCATCACCAGCACCCTGCGCGAAGCCGCCGAACGCTTTGCCGCCGCGGCCGCGGCCGCGAGTCCGCGCCTGGCGGAGATGTCCGACCGCGAACTGACCCTGCTCGGCCTCACCGATCCGTTCTGGGGCGAGTTGTTCGAGACCTATCACATGTCGCACCGGAAGTTCACCGTTGACGATGCGGCGATCCGGGAGACGTTCGGGGTCACCGCGAGCGACCTCGACACGGTCTTCGCGGAGGTGGTTTCGGCGTCCTGAACGGGTCGCCGCGGTCCCCGGTGCCACGCCGACATCCAGGCGGCGCGCGATGTCACGGTCTGCGGCGGCCACCCGTAGTTCCTCGCCACCGAAGCCAATTGTCGGATAAGGACTTCGGAACTCGTCGCGCCGACCGGCGGTTCGCGGCGCAGCGGTCCGATAGTGCTGCTACGCGAGTTGCGTTGGGCGGGCGTGGTTCTGGGCGCGGTCGCTCTGCGGGGTGGTCCGATAGTGCTGCTGCCCGAGTTGCGTTGGGCAGGTGCGGTTCCGGACGCGGTCGCCCTGTGCGACGGTGGGCGCGCGATGACCTATCGGGAGTTGGACGCCGTGCGCCGGGCAGCCCGTGAGTCGAGGTTCAGACGGGTGCCCGGTGCGCGGAGTTGAGCGTCAGGCCTGGTCGTGGGCGTCCTGGAGAACCTTCACGTCGAGTTTGGACATGGACCGCAGGGCAGTGGCGACCGCGGCGGTTTTGGTGGGATTCTCGCCGTTCATGAGGGTGAGCAGGGTGGCGGGAACCACCTGCCAGGACAGTCCGTAGCGGTCGGTCAGCCAGCCGCACGGGCCGGGTTCGCCGCCGTCGACCAGGGCGTCCCAGAGTTGGTCGACCTCGGCTTGGGTTTCGACGACGACCTGGATCGAGGCGGCATCGGTGAACGGGTGGCCGGGCCCGCCGTTCATCAGCGTGTAGGGGTGGCCGTCGAGTTCGATGGCCACGATGAAGGCCGAACCGTCGGGGTGGCGGTTCACCTCGACGATGCGGGAGTTGGGGATCAGGGCGGTGTAGCGTGCGGCGGCTTCCTCGGCGTCGCTGTCGAACCAGAGGAAGGTGTTGACCGACATGGTGGGCTCCTGGGGTTGTCGATGACCTACTGTCACCCACTGGTCGGAGCCGATCGGACACCTTCGACCTATCGCCACGGATTTCTCGAGATTTTTCGCCGCCGCCTCAGACGCTCGCGATGGCGACGAACTGATCGGGAGTAATGGTGATCAGCACCCGCGCGCGATCCTGCTGATCCAGCGCCGATCCGCCGTACTTCTCCCAGATGCGCTGGGTCCACACACCGTCCGGATCGATGGTCAACTCGGCGTCGCCAATGATCCGGACCTGCCGGTTCGGCCGCTGGCCGTCCGCGCGCCTGCCGACCTCCCGATCGATCACCAACCCGACCCGCGGATTCGCCCGTATCCGCCGCAGATGCGGACGCCCGGCCCAACTGGTGAGCCGGAAAGCATGCTGATCCCACAGAAACCAGATGGGCGTGACATGCGGATATCCGGCCGCGTCAATGGTGGCCAGGTGCGCGACGATATCGCTGGCCAGCAAACCGGCGATCTCGGCAGGACGTAGCGTCCGCATCTCCAACCCCCTCGATTCGAACCTATGTTCGAGTCTACCTCGTTCTAGCGAGTCGAACTTTCTGGCAGGGTTGCTCGGTTTACGCTCCGGGCACATCGAACCAGGAAGGAGCAGGTCTGCGGCGAGATCACGGCGGTTGAAGATTCCGGTCGAGGACAAGGTGCGAGTGGTGTTGTCGGTGCTGGCCGGGGAGATGAGTGCCGCCAAGGCCACTCGCGGGGTGAACACGGCATCGGTCGGTAAGTGGAAGCAGCGAAATACGCCGAGGAATGGCCGGCGTGGGGGCATCGCAAGATCGCGGCGCTGATGCGCGCCGACAGCTACGAGGTCTCGACTTCGACGGTGCAGCGGGCACTGCGGCGGCGCGGACTGTTGCTGCCGCAGGGCTATCGGGCGGACCGCAAGTCATGGGCGATGCTGCGGCGCATGGTGTTCCACGATCTACCGACACAACGCAATCGAGTCTGGCAAACCGATTTCAGCGAATTCGAAACCAGCGGTGGTGGCATCTGGCGGATCTGCGCG
This sequence comes from Nocardia sp. NPDC005998, assembly GCF_040614395.1. NCBI lineage: Bacteria > Bacillati > Actinomycetota > Actinomycetes > Mycobacteriales > Nocardiaceae > Nocardia > Nocardia sp. NPDC005998. The sequence goes on from NZ_JBEXUI010000001.1 coordinate 712,273, forward strand.
GTCATCGACTACGCGACGAAATACTGCTGTGCAGCTCTTCCAGCGCCCAGGTAGCCATTGCCGCCAGAGCATGCGCGGCGATGCCATGGCCGCGGGCAGAGCGGACCACCCAGTAGCCGAGCGATGCGCGGCCTTCGTCGATGTCCTTCAACCACAGGCCGATACTTCCCAGTGGTGTGTTGTCCCGTCGCCGGACGATCACCATCGGGTATCCGGTTCGATCGGTCGCTAGTTGCCACTGGCGTTCGACAAACCGCGTTGCGGCCTCGCGCGAGAAGGTCGCCGGCACCGTGGTTATAGGAATCAGGTCCGCGAGCTTCTTTGTCACACGGGTGTCGCGGGGTTATCCGGACTTAGCCTGGATCCGTTGAGAGGATCACCAATGGCCCGCCATTTCGACCACTACGAGAGCCGGACTCCGGCACCGGGAACCGTCGCAGCCTGGCTCGTACTCGGCACCGCACCCTCCGAACGCGTCCCCTGGTGGGCCGCGCAGTGGCTCGCAGACGGCCACGACGGCCCAGCGCTACGGGAACTGGCGGGTCTGAACGGGCGCGAACCCCATGCCGTGCGCGACTTGCTGCCCGCGGCCTTGGCCGAGACCGGTGTCGAACTGCCCATGACGCTCACGGCCGCGGCGAGTGAAGCCTTCGGGCTCATCGCCGAACTGCACCTGACCGGGCAGGTCAGCGCACTATGGGTCGGCCAACAGGTCGAGCAGATCGTCTTCCACGCCGACTACGACGCCGAAGTCCACGCGCTTCCCCTTGGCGATCTCTACGGCCTCGCCGACGAATGGGAGGGCGGCTGGGGCCGCACCGTGGAGAAACTCGAAGCCGAGGTCCGCGAACGCTGCATCGAGCAAACGCAGGCCGCACAGCACCCGCGAGATCCTTGACCGCGGGGCCGAAGTACGCCACGCACAGGGTGCCAGCACCGTCAGGGGACCACGCGATCAGAACATCGATCAGCGTCTGCCACGACTCCCGATCGAGCCCTCAGCGGGCGGGCGGATGCTCACCGGCCAACTCCCGTTCGAGTGTGCGCCAGGCAGGCTGCGGGAGCCGGGGTCGCGAGTCGCTTCGGGAAGCTGATCATCGTGCTTCAGCAGTGCCGCGATCTTGCGAATCTGCCTTTGTCTCAACGGCTTCTGTGGGCGACTGATCCTCCACTGGCTCCAGACCGCCGGAGTGATGTCGGCGATGGACTGTGGTGGGGGGTCCAGTTGCGCGAGCCCCCACAAGAAATTGAAGAACACCCGATAATTCGTGGTGTACGAGCGCTTCGTCGTCTTGCGAAGATTCGCGAACGACGACCGGCCGAAATAGCGTGTCAGCCGCGCATCCACCCGGAAATCCGGATCCACCATGAACGGGTCACCCGGATCCGGCCCGAAGGACTCCTCCCGCTCGACGAGATCCCGCCACTCATCCAGCAGCGGATGCCGACCAGGCGGCGCAACCAGCTCCGCAGACACCCAATGCACCGTCCACAACCTGGACATCACCTTCCTCCATGTACTGCAACATGATCAGCTGCAACACACAGAGTTAATAGGGAAGCGGCGGCACTGGATATCGGCCCGGTGTCACCATTACCACGTTAGAGACCGCATTCGACGGACCGGACCCGCTGCTGCGGCACATCCGCACCCGGGTCCGGTCGTCGCAGACCAACGTCGTGATCGAGCGACCCTGTTCCGCGCGCCTCGGGGTGTTGGTCAGGAGAGTTCGGCCAGGGCCGCGGTGATCACGCCGGTGACCTCATCGGGATGGGTCTGCATGACCAGGTGGGGGGCGTCGAGTTCGACAACCTTGCGCAGATCGGCGCGACGGTAGCCGAAGCGCTCCACCTCCGGATTGATGGTGTGGTCAGCGCTGGAGACAATTCCCCAGCCGGGCTTGGTCTTCCACGCCGCCGCCGACGCCGGCTCGGTGAAGGCGAACGCCGACAGCGGGCGTTGGGATACGGCGAATACCCGAGCTCGAACAGGATCCATACCGGCGGCGAAAACAGCGGGGAACGCGTCGATCTCGACCGACACGTCGGTACCGGGTTCGCCACCCTCGACCGGATACGGGGTATACACCAGGTGGGCCGCGAGATCGGAATCCGGGAATCCGCCCTGCAGCTGGCCGAGACTCTCGCCTACTTCGAGCGCGTATCCGGAGACGTAGACCAAGCCGATCACATTGTCGGCCATACCGGCGATGGTGATGACCGCGCCGCCGTAGGAGTGGCCGGCCAGCAGCACCGGGCCGTCGATCCGCTCCACGACCGCGCGGATGGCAGCGGCGTCGGCGGAAAGGCTCCGGTTGTAGACCGGCGGGACCAGTACCGGAACATCCTGTGCGAGAAGACGTTCGGTCACCGGGGACCAGCTGGCAGCATCGGCGAACGCGCCGTGGACCAGGATGACAGTTGGTTGGGCCGAGGCGGCCATAGCTTCCCCTTTTTCATTGGGCGGAGTGGACAATGGATGAGTGTCCGTGCACCAATGAGTTTCGGCCGACGATGCGCGACGCGCCCCTCGCCGCGGGCCGCGAATCCCGCAGATCAGGACACCGCCGCATCGGCATCGTGCTCGAATGTGGCCGACCCGGTGGAGCGGAATCGCTGCTGATACTTCTGTGGCGAGACGCCGAGGCGCGCGACAAATGCCCGGCGTAGGGCCTCGCTGTTGCCGAATCCGGCGGATATCGCGGCCTCGGTCACCGAATGCCCGGCGTGCAGGAGATCTCGTGCGGCGCAGAAGCGGATGAACCCGACGTACTCCGCCGGTGCGCGTTCCAGCTCGGTGCGGAACAGCCGGGTCAGGTGGCGTGGGCTGATGTGGGCGTGGGCGGCCAGCGTTTGCACAGTGTGCGGGAAGGCCGGATCCGCACAGATCAGATCCACTACACGCCGTACCAGTGCGCTGCGTGGAGCGGGTCCGGTCAGCGACGCCGAGAACTGCGATTGGCCGCCCGCGCGCTGCGTGTAGACGACCAGTGACTGTGCCACCCGCCGCGCGGCCTCCGAGCCATGGTCCTGCTCAACCAGCGCGAGCGCGAGATCGACCCCGGCCACCACCCCGGCCGAGCTGTACAGGTTCCCGTCGCGCACGAAGATCGCGTCCGGCTGCACGTCGATCTGCGGATAGTTGCGCGCCAGGTCCGGTACGAATTTCCAGTGGGTGGTGGCCTGCCTGCCGTTGAGCAGTCCGAGCTCGGCCAGCACGAACGCGCCGCTGCAGATCGAGGCGAGTCGGCGGGTGTTGGCCGCGAGGACGCGCGTGGCGCCTAGCACCTTGTCGGTGACGAATTGTGCAGGTGGCAACTCGCTGCCGGGGACCATCACCGTGTCGAATCGCCCAGCGTCGCCGGCCGCGCCGCTCACCTCGATGGGGCCGCCGATCGAGGTCTGCACGCTGGCGCCGTCGGGCGAGACCAGCACCACTTCATAGTCCGGAATCGACTGGTTCGCTTCCACGAAGACCTCGGCCGGACCGACGAAGTCGAGCATCTTGATGCCGTCGTAGATCAGGATGCCGATGCGGCGGGGGGACTTTGCTGTGGGCGAGTATGACACGTCCACCAGTATTCTGGAGGAGTCCCGGTACCGCAGATGCCGGAAGGGCCTACGCGCGCTGGCCGCCCATTCGCCGGTGTCCTGATTTCAGGGATTTGTGGCCCCACGAGCGGGGCGATCGTTGTCCCCTCCGCCAAAACTGATCGTGTGCACGTCGACCCGGTCAGATCCCGCTGGACCGATTGCCATGCACGACAACGGAAACCGAGGAGAGTGGAAATGACAACGTCGGAGACAACGTTCGACCCTGCCCGGTACGAAATCGTCCCGCCCCGTACCTTCGAGCAGTTGCGGATCGGAGAAGTCTTCCGCGCTCCCAGCCGCACCCTCACCGACGCTCACGCCTCCGCGTTCCAGGCGGTGTCCGCCGACAACCATCCCGTCCACTACGACGTCGAATGGGCACGAGCCCATGGCCATTCCGCCCCGGTCGTGCACGGCCTGCAAGTGCTGGCCTTTACCGCACCGGGCGCAACCTTGTTCCCGCACATCATCGGCGAGGTATTCATCGCGTTCACCGGTCTCGCGTGCACCTTCCATGCCGAGGTCCACACCGGCGACACCCTGTACTCGCAGCTCGAGATCATCGACCTCACGCCCGAAGGCGACAATGGCCTGGTCACCACCCAGGTAACCGTCCACAACCAACGCGGGGACCTCGTGTTGTCCGGTAGTCACACCTACCTGCTGCGCCGCACCCCCTCCGACGCGATCCAGCACGGATAACGCTGATGGGTGCATTACGCCGAACCGTGGCCGATGATTTGCTCGAGGTACTCGTCCGGGCCGGGGTACATCGGATTTACGGGCTGGTCGGGGACAGTCTGAATGCGTTCAGTGACGCAGTGCGCCGCGACGGGCGCGTCGAATGGGTGCACGTGCACAACGAGGAGGCCGCGGCCTTCGCCGCCTCGGCCGAAGCGCAACTGACCGGTCGCCTCGCGGTGTGCGCGGGTAGCTGCGGGCCCGGCAACACCCACCTGATCCAGGGCGTGATGGACGCGCACCGCTCCGGAGCTCCGGTGCTGGCCTTGGCTTCGCACATCGCCAGCCGCCAGATCGGCACCGGCTACTTCCAGGAAACCAAACCCGAGGCGCTGTTCGCCCAGACCAGCCACTACTGCGAGACGGTCGCCCACCCCAACCAGGTGGTTCGCCTGGCCCGCAGCGCAATTCAAAGTGCGGTCCTGGACCGCGGCGCCGCGGTACTGGTGCTGCCGGGTGACATTCTGGCCGATCATTCCAGCGGCCGACCCGCCGGGAACGTGACGATCGCGGCAGGGTCGCGGCAGGTTCCCGACGAGGGGGCCATCACCGAACTCGTCGAACGCATCGGGAATGCCGAGCGCATCGCGATCTTCGGCGGCATCGGGTGCGCCGACGCCCGCGAACGCGTGCTGCGCTTGGCCGAGCGGTTGTGCGCCCCGATCGGGCACACGCTGCGCGGCAAGGAGATACTGCAATACGACAACCCCTATGACGTGGGGATGACCGGCTTGCTCGGCTACGGCGCCTGCTACGAGGCATTGCACGCCGCGGACCTGGTGCTGTTGCTGGGCACCGACTTTCCCTACGACGATTTCCTACCCGAGCACAACAACATTCAGATCGACCTGTCCCCGGTGCGGCTGGGTCGGCGCGCGCCGCTGGCCCAGGGCATCGTCGCCGATATCGGCGCGGCCCTGGACGCGCTGCTGCCTCGTCTGCCGCAGCGCACCGACCGCACCTTCCTCGACGAGATACTGCACGCACACCATCGCGCGCTGCGGCACAGCATCGACACCTACAGCACCCACATCGCCACCCACCGTCCCATTCACCCCGAGCACCTGGCCGCACTCGTCGACGAATTCGCCGCTGCCGATGCGGTTTTTACCGTCGACACCGGCATGTGCTGTACCTGGGCGGCCCGCTACCTCACACCCAACGGCCGACGTCGGCTGATCGGCTCGTTCGTGCACGGTTCGATGGCCAATGCGCTGCCGATGGCCATCGGCGCGCAGGTCTCTCATCCCGGCAGGCAGGTCGTCTCGCTCTCCGGTGATGGGGGGCTGGCGATGCTGCTGGGTGAGCTGCTCACCGTCAAGACCCACCGGCTGCCGGTGAAGGTCGTGGTGTTCAACAACTCCAGTCTCGGCATGGTGCGACTGGAGATGATGGTCGCCGGTGACCCGCCGTTCGAAACCGATCACGACGAAGTCGACTACGCGGCGATCGCCGCTGCCGCAGGTTTCTACACCCGCCGCGTCACCGAACCCGGCGAGCTGCGCGCGGCCGTGCGAGCCGTATTCGAGCACGACGGCCCCGCGCTGCTGGACGTGGTCACCACCCCGGACGCACTGGAAGTTCCCTCGCACCTCACCGTCGAAGAGGCACGCGGGTTCGCCCTCACCCTCGGCAAGACCGTACTGTCCGGTGGCATCGGAGAAGTCGTCGAGATGGCGCGACTGAACCTGCGAAACATCCCCCGCCCCTGATTGATTCGTGCGCTGCCGAGCAGAATTCGGCGCTGACATCGAAGCCATCGGCCGTGTTCTGGCGACCGGCCGATGCGCCACCGACAGCACTGGTTATGCGGAAATGCGCACCGCCGGAAAACGATTCACCGACCGAACGGTTGGTCAACTGTAGTTGGCTTGTGGGGTGGGTTTCGTCTAGCGGGTTCGGTGTAGGGCGCGCAGGGTGTGGGTGAGTGCTTCGAGTGCGGCTGGGTAGGCGTGTTCGGGTGGTGTGCTGTAGCCGAGGACGATGCCCTGGGGGTGGTTGCCTGGGGTGTGCCAGCGGTCGCCGAGATATCCGACGGCTAGGTCGAATTCGGCGGTGACGCGTTTGGTCTGGTGTTCGGTGAGTTCGCTGGAGTCGAAGCGGACCAGCGTTTTGAGTCCGGCGGCGATACCGTGGATCGAGAGGGTGCTGCGCGGTCCGGTTGACCATGGTCGCAGGCAGTCGAGCAGCAGGTCGCGGCGTCGGCGGTAGCGTAGGCGGGATGCGCGGATGTGCCGGTCGTAGGCGTGGGTGGTGATGAGTTCGGTCAGGGTCAGCTGTCCGAGTGATTCGGTGTGCCGGTCGGCGTGACGTTTGGCTTCGATGACCGGTTCGAGGAGTCGTGGTGGCGTCACGATCCAGCCCAGGCGTAGTGCCGGACCCAGTGTTTTGGAGACGGTGCCGACGTAGGCGACGTGGTCGGGCGCGGTGCCTTGGATCGCTCCCACCGGTTGGCGGTCGTATCGGAATTCGCCGTCATAGTCGTTTTCGATGATCAGGCCCCCCCGGGATCGAGCCCATGCGATCAACAGTTGGCGGCGCTGTGGGTGCAGCGTCGCGCCGGTCGGGTATTGGTGTGCCGCAGTGACTTCCACAGCATCGATGGTTGTGAACTCAGGATTGGTGAGCAGGTCCGTCCGGGCGCCGTGTTCATCGACGGGAAGCGGGACGATCACAGCTCCGTGGTGGCGGGCGATTGCGCGGTGAAAGTCGGCTCCGGGGTCTTCCATAGCGATGGTAGGTGTGCTGTTTTCACCGAGCGCCGTGGTGAGCAGTGCCAGCGCTTGGGTGTAGCCGTTGGTGATCACGATGTGGTCCGGATGTGCGAGCACTCCTCGGCTGCGTCCGAGATATTCGGTCAGTGCGGTGCGCAGTTCGATGCGTCCGCGCGGATCGTCGTAGCGGTAGATGTCGGCGGGCAGGCTGGTCAATGCCCGACGGGCGGCGCGCAGCCAGGCCGTGGTGGGGAAGGCACACGCGTCGGGCCCGCCCGGACGCAGATCGTGGCGAATCCGGTCCGGCACGGGGTCGGGGCCGGGCGGATCTTGTTGGTGTGGGGGAAGACGAGCGACCGTGGTGCCTGATCCTTGGCGGGCGGTCAGGTAGCCCTCGGCAATGAGCTGGTCGTAGGCCGCTCGCACGGTGCCACGGGACAGTCCCAGTTCGGTCGCGAGCTTGCGTGTTGCCGGCAGCCTCGACTCCGCGGCCAGCCGCCCGCTGCGGATGGCGGTACGAAGCGCATTCTCCAGGCCGGACTGCCGCCCCATTGTCGCGTCGAGCTCCAAGTGCAGATCTACACCGGAATTGGGCCAATGTTCCGACATCACAATGGATCTTATCGGTAGACCAATCTCTTCCTAGGGTCGCCACCGTGAACGTGCTCGCACTCCTACCCCGAACACGATCGTGGGCCGACCGGTCGGTGACGCGGCCGACGATCCCCCTGGTGGCCTTCGCCTATAGCCTCACAATCGCCAACCTGTACTACTGCCAGCCGCTGCTGCCGCAGATGTCGCGGTCGTTCGCGGCGGGATCCGCGACGGCGCTGCTGCCCGCCCTCGGGCAGATCGGGTACCTGGTCGGGCTGGTGCTGGTCGTACCGCTGGGCGATATCGTGCGCCGCCGCAGGCTGATCTGTGCGCTGCTGTGTCTGGACGCAGCGGCATTGCTGGCCACGGCCATCGCGCCGGACGTCACGGTGGCCCTCGCCGCGGGCACGATGATCGGTCTCACCAGCGCCAGCGTGGTCAACGTTCTGGTGTCCTATGCCGCGGGCTTGGTCGATGACCGCCAGCGTGGGCGGGCCGTGGTCACAGTCCTCAGCAGCGGCATGACCGGGGTGCTGCTGTCACGCACCGTCGCGGGCCTGATCGCCGAGCTGACCGGCTGGCGTACCGTGTTCCTACTCGCCGCCGCGACAACGGTGACCCTGTCCGGGGTACTGGCCCGGGCTATGGCACCAGAACCGGCCGAGCTGACGATCGGATACCGCAACCAGCTCCGGACCACGATCCAACTCGCCTGCCACGAGCCCGTCCTGCGCCACCGAGCACTGATCGGCGGGTGTGTGTTCGCGGCATCCATGGCGTGCTGGGCGACCGTAGCGTTCCTGCTGGCCGGGCCGCCCTACAACTACAGTGCGTCGGTGATCGGGCTGTTCGGACTATTCGGGGCCACCGGGATCCTCTCATCGAAGCTGATCGGCCACATCGCCGACCGCGGATGGCAGCAACCAGCCACCGGCGTGCTGCTCGCCGCCGGTATGGCCGCGTTCATCGTGCTGTGGGTCGCAGGACACCACCTGGGCTGGCTCATCGCCGGAATCCTCATCCTGGACGTGTCCGTTCGCGGCACCCACCTGCTCAATGCCAGCGTCGTCTACCGGCTGACAGAACATGCCCGATCACGCCTCGCCTCCACATATATGACCGTCTACACATTTGGTGGCATCCTCGGAGCCGCTGTCGGCGCGGCCGGATACCGCGAATCCGGCTGGGCCGCAGTATCGGCAACCGGAGCAATAGCCATGACAATCGGACTCGGCATCTGGGCCTACCAGCTGCGACGCGCACCCGGCCCGCCATCACTTGGCACCCTCAATCAGGCAAAGTGAACCGTCATGGCTGGAGGTCGGAGCGACTCGAGCTTGCCGTGGTTGGTAACAACGGCGGATCATCCAACGACTACGCGGGGGTACCGTACAGCCGTCAAAATTCACCAGGCCCATTGCGCGTCTGTCCTTTTCAGGCGAGGCGGCAGGCGCAGGAGGAGAGTTCGTGGGGATCATGCAGATGTTGGGTAAGGGCCGCCGATGGCGCGTCGGCACCGGACTGGCGCTGGGCATGGTGGCGCCCGTGCTGATCGTGACCGCGTGCACGGCTGACAAGCAGGATTCCGCCGCGCCGGGCTCTGGCACTGTGACGGTCACCTCGATCAGTGCATCGCGAACAACGCCCCCGGCCACCACCGCGGCACCGGGCAACCCCGGCGGGACCGGCGGACAGCCGGGCAGTGCGGGTGGAGCAGGCACTGGACCGACGGCCGCCGGGCAGCCTGTCACCGGTGGCGTCGACAACTGCGGAATCGCCTACTGCGGCGCACCCACCGAAACCCAGCCGGCACCAGGTGGCACGGACACCTGTGGCGTGACCTTCTGCGGTACAACGAGCAATCCCGCTCCGGCACCAGGTGGCACGGACACCTGTGGCGTGACCTTCTGCGGCACAACGAGCAATCCCGCTCCGGCGCCCGGCGGCGATGTCAAGTGCACCGACAAGATCAACTACGCGGGCGATCCGCGGTCCAACGCCGAGATCAACAGCATCGGCGAACGAGACGGCAAGTGTCCCGAACCGATTCATCCGACGACGACCAGCAGTGCGGCACCCCCGCTCACGACCACGTTGGCGCCAACGACTGCTGCTCCGTCGCCGACTACGACCGTTACGACGACAACGGCAACGCAGTAGTAGGAGGGCGCGTCTGGTGCCCGGTGCCCACTTTGCGGGCACCGGGCACCTGACCGGTGTCGATTACGCGCACTCCGGCGCGTCGGCATCCTCGAACAGTGGCTTGCCGGTGGGTGGGGCGTAGACGACGTCGAGCACGAGCGGGTCGGGGCCGAGATTGCGGCCGATGTGCACGTTCCAGGCGCCCTCGGGTTCGTAGATGAAGTCGCCGGTGTGGAAGACCGGAGCCACGCAGTCGGGGCCGGGGTGGGTGAGGGTGCCCGAGCGGACGAAGCCGAAGACCGGACCGTAGTGAAAGTGCCAGCCGGTGGAACCGCCTGGGGCAATGGTGATTTCGCGGACGACGAGGTCGGTGCCCGCGACGAAGGGCAGCAATCCGGCCGGGATCTGGGCCTGGCCGAGGGTGACCGCGGTGATATCGGTGCCGGGCGTCGCGTTGGCAGTCGTCGCGCCGAGAATCGAACCGACCGACACGAGCGCCGCGATGGCCCCGCGCGCAAATGGCGTCATTGCGGCAGCTTAGCCACCGCGACGCGGTCAGAAAAGGGCCTCGCGCCGCTGCCGGTTCGAGATCGCCACTGCCGCTGCGGCATTCGTTCGTTTTGTACTGATTGCCCGGGTCCGTGCGACTACCTGGCCCCGGGTTCGGACCGGAGTTCATGAATTGTTCGCGCCTGGGAAGCAGTGTCGAGTTGCGGGATGCGCTGTGGCCGTAGAGCATCGGATGCCGTGCCGTCCAATGCGCTGAACCCAGCTGGCGATCTACCCGATACCGGAATTCCCGCCGCCCTGGCCGCCCAGATGACCATGGCCGAGCAGCACGAGTGGCACCGGAACTATCTACGCCGCCATGCCGTCTCGCGGCGCAATGTCCTGCGCGGTGCGGCCGCGGCCGCGGCGGTCGCGGCGGTCGGAACCTCGCCGTTCGGCAGGCGCGCCTACGCCGAGGACGCACAGCTCGCGGTCGGCGGTCGGCATGTCGGGTACGGACCGGACGCGGCCAGCCAGCTCAGGTTCGCCGGTCAGCTTTCCCGGCCACCGGCCGGTACCAAGGTCTATCTGGACCACGGGCCGACACCCGCGCTCGGCGGCACCATCGAGGCCGAGGTGCGCAATCTGCTGACCCAGGTGCCCGCCGCCGACGGCGGAGTGCTCGCCGCCGAACAGTTCTACGTACACGCGCCGGTCGACGGTCTGCCCGGGCGGCTGCCGCACTTCTATCGGTGGCGCACCTCCGACGGGTTCACCGGCGATATCCGCGCCGCCGCACCGGCCATGCCGAGTTCGCGCAGTGCGATCTTGCCCTTCCGATTCACCATGATGGGCGATCAGGGCACCGACAACACCCCGGCGCTGCCGCAGGGCACGGTGCCCGGCGATTACGACGACAAGTACTACAAGGCCGATAACGATCCGACCGCGCCGCACGCGACCAATGTGCTGCGCCAGATCGCCGCCGCCAAACCGGATTTCCACGTCCTGGCCGGTGATATCGCCTACGCCGATCCGTCCGGTGCTGGCAAGCCGGGCGAATTCGTCGCACACGACGCGAAGGTCGACTCCGGCTTCGACAAGTACAACCCGTATGTCTGGGATGTCTACTTCGGCGCCATCGAAGTCAGCGCCGCGCAGACGCCGTGGATGTTCGCCACCGGCAACCACGATATGGAAGCGACCTACGGTCAGCACGGTTACGGCGGACATCTGGCGCGGCTGGACTTCCCCGGCAACGGGCCCGCTGGCTGCCCTTCGGCGTACTCGTTCACCTACGGCAATGTCGCGGTGCTCTCGCTCGACGCCAATGACGTCAGCTATGAGATCAAGGCCAATACCGGATATTCCGGTGGGGCACAGACGAGTTGGGTGGAGCGCACCCTCGCGGCCTATCGCGCGAATCCGGATATCGACTTCCTGGTCTGCTTCTTCCACCACTGCGCGTATTCGACCACCGAATCGCATGCCAGCGACGGCGGCCTGCGCGATGCCTGGACCGCACTGTTCGACAGGTATCAGGTGGATCTGGTGCTGCAAGGGCACAATCACGTCTTCGAGCGCACGGATCCGATCCGCGCCGGCGCCGCGACCAGGGTCGCCGGTGACAATTCGATCGTCTACCCGGAGACCGACGGCACCGTCTATTACACCGTCGGCGGTGGTGGTCGCCCGCGCTACGACTTCCAGCCCGGCTCACAGGAATCGTTCCGCGGCCACGAATTGCCGGACACCACGGTCCCGAACAGCTATGTCTGGACCTCCTCCGGAGAGAAGCTAGACGAGGCCGCACCGTGGTCGCGAGTGCGGTTCCGCAACTACTCGTTCCTGCGCGTCGATGTCCGGCCCGGCATCTTCGCCAGCGAAATGGATGTGGTTGCGGTGGACGAATACGGCCGGGAATTCGACAAACTCACCTTCCGCCGCCTCGTCCGCTGAACCGCTACTTCTGCTTCGGTGGGAGCGAGCGCGCGTAGCTCACCCCGCGGTCGATCCATTCGTCGAGTGCGTCATCGTCGGTGATCGCCGCGCCGTCGACGCGCAGCCAGTTGTTCATTTCCCGACCGCCCATCACCATCGTGCCGACGTAGTCGCGGGCGAGCAGTGCGGTGCTCTCCTGCGGGTCGACACGCACCAGTAGACCGCCCTTGCCGCTGGCCGCGACCGCCATATTGCCGCCGACCAGGAAGGCCAGACCGCCGAACATCCTCTTCTCGACCACATCGGGTGCGGGTTCGATCAGCTCCCGGATCCGATCGGCGAGTTCCTTGTCATACGCCATACCGCATTGTCGACCACGGCACCGACAACTTGGCGGCGAACAGCCGCTACCCGCCGATCGCGGCGGCGCACAGCGGCAAGGATTCGTGCAGGTCGCCCTGCCAATTGGCGCAGGGGTGGGTGCCCCGACGCAATTTCACCGTGACGGGCACGCCAGCGGCGGCCGGCCGCCGAAGACCGCGAGCTCGGAGTGCGCATAGCGGCGGCGGGGTCGCTGGTGCGCGGACAGCCGCTATAGGAACCCACCGAATTGCCACCCGCCCAATGGACGAACCTCGATGGGAATTATCGCGGCGCAGACCGCGAACAGGAACACCAGGCATCGAATGAGGGAGCGCAGCGAGCGAATCATCGGCACGGTGCCCATCGTGCGGGCCGAATGTGCGCGAGGCGTGGGCACGAGCCGGTACATGGGTCGAATTCCTATCACGGCCGCAGGTGTGGTCTCGGGATACGACGGGCGTGTTTGCTGGGAAATGACACGGCCCCGCCCTCCCAGTGTGGGAGGACGGGGCTGCGGGGCATCGGGTGAGAGGACCCGAACTCGGGGTCAGCGCCAGATTTCGGGCGTGACAGGGGCGTCCCAGGCGCGGGCGTAGCGGCGCTTGTCCGGGGCGTTGGATTCCTTGGCGCGGTAGACGATGTAGGGGCGGGTCAGGTAGCCGACGGGTGCGCTGAACATGTGGACCAGGCGGGTGTAGGGCCAGATCGCGATGAGGGTCAGCACGACGAGTCCGTGGACCTGGAAGGTCCACGGGGTGCCCACCATCAGCTCGGGCTGCGGGTGCAGGGTGAAAAGGCTGCGAAACCAAGGGGATACGGTTTCGCGGTAGTTATAGGTGCCCCACAGCAGGTTGCTGCCCCAGGTATTGAGCAGGCCGGTGCTCAGGGCGGCGGCCAGCAGTGCGTACATGAGCCGGTCGTTGCGGGTGGTGGCCCTGCGGACGGCGGGGACGGTGATGCGGCGGTAGAGCAGGATGCCGATGCCGAGGATGACCGCGAGTCCGGCGACCGAACCCGCCGCCACCGCGACCAGGTGGTAGGTGTGTTCGGAGATGCCGACCGCCGTGGTCCAGGATTCCGGGATCAGCACGCCGAGCACATGGCCGCCGATGACACCGAGCATGCCGAAGTGGAACAGGGGGCTGCCCAGGCGCAGCAGGCGGCTCTCGTAGATCTGCGATGACCTTGTGGTCCAGCCGAATTGGTCATTGCGGTAGCGCCACAGGTGGCCGAGTACGAACGAGGTGCAGGCCACGTACGGCAGGGTCATCCAGCAGGTGGTGGTCATCGGCGGGCTTCCGATCCGTCGAGGAGGGCGGGGTCCATGGCGAAGGGGTCGAGGCCGACCTCCTCCTCAGGAGGTCCCTGCGCGGCGAGTTCGGCGATCCGGCGGCGGTCCGCGGTGGTCAGCGGCGGCAGGGTGGCGACCACCGCGGCGACTACTCCCGCGTAGGGGGATCCGTTGTCCGCCAACGACAGTCGCAGCAGTTCGAGCACCGGGACGTGTTCGCCCAGCAGGCGTTCGCCGCCGATCGGGTCCACGGTGGCGGCGAATTCCAGCAGCACCGGCAGGTGGTCGGGCAACTCTTCGTCGCCGAGTTCGACTCCGGCATGCCGGTAGGCGTGCTTGAACCGCAGCAGTGCCATGCCGCGCTTGCGAGTGTCGCCGTAGGCGTAGAACGTCAGGTGCATGCTGGAACGCCGCCGCATATCGAAGGTTTCGACATACTGCTGGGCCAGTGTGATCGGCGGGGTGGCGCGCAGGTGATGGACGAATTCCAGCAGCTGCGCACCCACCTCGTCCGGCAATTGCATTGCGGCGTCATCGATCTGGTCGATGGTCGCCAGCATCTGCTCGCTCGGATAGTCGAGCAGCAGGGCGGCTATCCGCCACACCAGGCGGCAATCGCGCTCGGACAGCCGGGCGACGGGCTCCGGCCTGCGGCGTACCTTCAGCAGTGCCATGACACGCCTCCGACGGCGGCTCGACCGGTGGCGTTCATTGGGTTGCTCCGGTCGGCGTGGCGGAACCGCTCGTGGCCGCCGAACCGTTGGTCGAACCATTCATGCCGTTGGCTGCACCGTTTTTCGCCGAGCCGTTGGTCCCATGGCCATTGCCACTGGTCGCGGCGGGCACCAGTCCATCGGTGCTGCGCCCATCCCAGTTCAACAGGTTGATCCGCGTCGACTTCTGCTCCGGCGCAGCATCATTGGCATCGGTGAGATGAAACTTCTCCACCATCGTGTCGAAGGCCGTCATACCCGGCCCGCCATCGGTATCGAGGCTGCATCCGGTGGCGAGTGAATCCAGCTCGTGCGCCTGCGACGTCGCGCCCTGCGGAATCACATACCGGTGTTCGTATTTCGCGATGGCCAGCAGCCGGTACATCGCCTCGATCTCCTCGGGCGCCAAGCGCACCGACGGCGCGATCGAGGGATCGGGTTCCATACCGAGATTCACCGACCGCATGAACGACCGCATTGCCGCCAGCCGCTGCAACGCCGCTCGCACCGGTCCGATCTCCCCGGCGGTGAACAGTTCGGCCAGGTACTCGACCGGAATCCGCAGTGCGTCGATGGCGCCGAACAGATTCGACGCGTCCTCGGCATCGTGGCCGGTCTCCCCGAGCACATCCACCACCGGCGACAGCGGCGGCACGTACCAGACCATCGGCATGGTGCGGTATTCCGGATGCAGCGGCAGCGCGATCTGGTAGTCGACGATCAGCCGGTAGACCGGCGAGTTCTGCGCGGCCTCGAGCCATTCGGGCGAGATACCGGCGCGTTCGGCCTCCGCGATCACCCGGGGATCATGTGGGTTGAGGAACACCCCGAGCTGTGCTGGATACAGATCCTCGGTATCGGTGACCGAGGCCGCCGCCTGCACCGCATCCGCGTCGTAGAGCATGACGCCGATGTAGCGCAGCCGCCCGACGCAGGTTTCCGAACAGACCGTCGGGATGCCGACCTCCACGCGCGGGTAGCAGAATGTGCACTTCTCCGCCTTGCCCGTCTTGTGGTTGAAGTAGATCTTCTTGTACGGGCAGCCGCTGACGCACTGCCGCCAGCCGCGGCATTTGTCCTGGTCGACGAGAACGATTCCGTCCTCGGACCGCTTGTAGATCGCACCCGACGGGCAGGAGGCCACACACGACGGATTGAGGCAGTGCTCGCAGATGCGCGGCAGGTAGAACATGAAGGTCTGCTCGAACTCCAGCTTCACCTGATCGGAGAGCCTGGCCAGCAGCGGATCCTTGCCGACCTGCTCCGGTCCGGAGCCCAGGTCGTCATCCCAGTTGGCGCCCCAGGTGATCTTCGTGTCCTGGCCGGTGATCAGCGATTTCGGCCGCGCGACCGGGCTGGTGTCCAGCGCGGGCGCCGAGAGCAGATTGTCGTAGTCGTAGCTCCACGGCTCGTAATAATCCGAGACCGTCGGCAGATCGGGATTGGCAAAGATATTGAGCAGCCGCTTCAGCCGCGAACCGGATTTCAGGGTGAGCTTGCCGCGCTTGGTGAGCGTCCAGCCGCCGTTCCATTTGTCCTGATCCTGGTACTGGCGCGGATAGCCCTGTCCCGGACGGGTTTCCACATTGTTGAACCACATGTACTCGGTGCCGCCGCGGTTGGTCCACGCCTGCTTGCAGGTGACACTGCAGGTGTGACAGCCGATGCACTTGTCCAGGTTCATCACCATGGCCAGCTGTGCCATGACACGCATGTCAGTACTCCACTTCCTGCGAGCGGCCATCGGGCCGAGCGTGGTGACCTCGTCGGAATTGCATGTCAGTACTCCACTTCCTGCGAGCGGCGACGAATCGTGGTGACCTCGTCGCGCTGATTTCCGGTGGGCCCGTGGTAGTTCAGTGCGAAGGACTGCTGCGCATAACCGCCGATGAGATGCGATGGCTTGATCATGATGCGGGTGAGCGCGTTGTGGATACCGCCGCGCTTACCCTTACCCGGCTGCTGATCCGGTGCGGCCCAGTCGAATCCGTTGCCGTTCGAATTCGGCAGTCCCTCGATGCGCGGCACGTCCACTGCCCGGTCCTGGGCGTGGTACATGAATACCGTGCCCTCGGGCATCCGATGGCTGACGATCGCCCGCGCGACGACCACACCGTTGCGGTTGACAGCCTCGATCCAATCGTTATCCGCCACACCGATCTTCGCCGCGTCCCGATCCGACATCCAGATCGACTGCCCGCCGCGCGAGAGCGTCAGCATGTGCAGGTTGTCCTGGTACGCCGAGTGGATCGACCACTTCGAATGCGGTGTGAGGTACCGAACGGTGACGCCGTTGTCACCGACGGACCCCACCCCCGGCTCACTGAACAGCGCGGTCATATCGAGCGGCGGCCGAAAGATCGGCAGCTGCTCTCCGAGTTCGGCCATCCAGTCGTGGTCGAGGTAGAAGTGCTGGCGCCCGGTCAGGGTGTGCCAGGGCTTGAGTCGTTCGGTATTGATGGTGAACGGCGAGTACCGCCGTCCGCCGGTCTCGCTACCCGACCACTCCGGCGAGGTGATCACCGGAACGGGCCGGGATTGGGTGTCGGCGAAGGTGATTCGCTTGCCCTCATGTTCGGCGGCGAGATCGGCGAGCTGGGTTCCGGTGCGCCGCTCCAGCGCGTGGAACCCTTCGACCGCGAGCCTGCCATTGGTGGTGCCCGAGAGCGCCAGGATCGCCTCGGCCGCGTGGGTGTCCTTGGCCAGCGACGGACGCCCCTGGGCCACACCGGAAACCACGGTGCCGTTCACACCGGCGAGGTAGGCCACCTCTTCGTCTGGATGGGTGGTGACGCCCTTGGTGGTGACGCCGAGCGTATCGATCAGCGGCCCGAGCGCGGCCATCTTCTCCGCGAGCTTGGGGTAGTCCCGCTCGACCACCACCAACTTCGGCATCGTCTTGCCCGGAATCGGTTCGCACTCACCGGTTTTCCAGTCGAGTACGCGTCCACCCGCCTGTGCCAGGGCATCCGGCGAATCGTGCTGCAGCGGAACCGCGACAATGTCCTTGCGCTTGCCGAGGTGCTTCTCGGCCATCCAGGAGAATCCGCGCGCGATGCGGTGGAACGCCTCGAAATCCGTCTTGGCCTCCCATGGCGGGGAGATGGCGGGGGAGAAGGCGTGCACGAACGGGTGCATATCGGTGGAGGACAGGTCGTGCTTCTCGTACCAGGTGGCGGCGGGCAGCACGATATCGGAGAACAGTGTGGTGCTGGTCATCCGGAAGTCCAGTGACAGCAGCAGATCCAGCTTTCCGGTCGGCGCCTCCGCGCGCCAGACCAGCTCCTGCGGGCGCACCCCCTCGGCATCGGTGGTCTGCAGATTGGAATCCGCGCCGAGCAGATGCTTGTGGAAGTATTCGTTGCCCTTCCCGGAGGAACCGAGCAGATTCGCCCGCCATACGGTCAGGCAGCGCGGAAAGTTCTCCGGCGCATCCGGATCCTCACACGCGAAGCGCAGGTCGCCGGATACGAGCCCGTCCACCACATGCTCGGGCGCGGTCTTGCCCGCCGCCTCGGCCTCGTCCACCAGATCCAGCGGATTGCGATCGAATGTCGGATAACTCGGCATCCAGCCGAGGCGACTGGCCAGCGCGATATTGTCGGCGGCGGTGCGCCCAGCGAATTTGCCACGGCCCAGCGGGGAGGCGAACGACTGTGCGGTGAACGGATCGTAGCGCCACTGGTCATTGCTGAGGTACCAGAAAACCGTGCCCTGCATCTGGCGCGGCGGCCGCTGCCAGTCCAGCCCGAAGGCCAGTGTCGCCCAACCGGTTACCGGGCGGCATTTCTCCTGGCCGACGTAATGTGCCCAGCCGCCGCCATTGACGCCCTGGCAGCCGGTGAGCAGGGTCAGGGTGAAGAAGGCGCGGTAGATCTGGTCGGAGTGGAACCAGTGGTTGGTGCCGGCACCCATCAGGATCATCGACCGGCCGCCGGATCTATCGGCGTTATCGGCGAATTCGCGGGCGATGCGCTGCGCCTGTGCGGCGGGTACGCCGGTAATGGCCTCCTGCCAGGCCGGGGTGTAGGGCTCGGACGCGTCGTCGTAGCCCGTCGGCCAGGTGCCCGGCAGTCCGTCGCGCCCCACACCGTACTGCGCGAGCAGCAGGTCGAACACCGTGGTGACCCGCTTGCCCGCGACGGTGATCGTCGGCACGCCGCGCACCAGTACGCCCGCGGTATCGGTGTCGAATCGCGGCAGCTGTACCGTGATCGGGCGCTGGTCGGCTCGGTCGTGCAGGGTGAGCAGCGGATCGACGCCCGCCAGATCCAGATTCCACTTGCCGGCATCGCCCGCAGTGAAGCGGTGGCCGAGTGAACCATTGGGCACCACCGGATTACCGGCGGCGTCGAGCAGCACCATCTTGTGCGCGGCGGTCTCATCGGTGTGGCCGAGGTCGGCCGCGGTGAGGAATTTGCCGGGCAGCGCGCCGTCGTGGTGGTAGCCGCCATCGGCGTCCCAGCCCTCGGGATCGTCGAGGCAGACCAGGAAGGGTAGATCGGTGTAGCGCTTGACGTAGTCCAGGAACCGGGGCGTTGCGCGGTCGACGAAGAATTCCTTCAGGACCACATGCCCCATCGACATGGCAAGGGCCGCATCGGTTCCCGGCCGCGCGGGCACCCATTCATCGGCGAATTTGGTGTTGTCCGCGTAGTCGGGCGAGACCACGACGACCTTCTGACCGCGGTAGCGGGCCTCGGTCATATAGTGCGCATCCGGAGTCCGGGTCACCGGGACATTCGATCCCCACATGATCAGGTAGCCCGCGTCGAACCAGTCGGCCGATTCCGGCACATCGGTCTGATCGCCGAAGACCTGCGGGGAGGCCACCGGCAGGTCGGCGTACCAGTCGTAAAACGAGAGCATCGAGCCGCCGAGCATCGAAATGAACCGGGCGCCAACGGCATGGCTGACCATCGACATGGCCGGAATGGGAGAGAACCCGGCAACACGATCGGGTCCGTACTTCTTGATCGTGTGCACATGCGCGGCGGCGGCGATCTCGGCGGCCTCCCACCACTCCGCGCGGACGAATCCGCCCTTGCCGCGAGCGGACTTGTAGCGCTGGGCCTTTTCCGGATCCTCGACGATCGCTGCCCAGGCCAGCACTGGATCCCTGAGCCGTTCCTTGGCTGCCCGGTACAGCTCGAGCAGGACACCGCGCACATACGGATAGCGCACGCGCGCGGGCGAATAGGTGTACCAGGAGAACGACGCGCCACGCGGGCAGCCGCGCGGTTCGTACTCGGGCTTGTCCGCACCGACCGACGGATAGTCCGTCTGCTGCGACTCCCAGGTGATCACGCCGTCCTTGACGTAGATCTTCCAGGAGCAGGATCCGGTGCAGTTCACCCCGTGCGTGGAGCGCACCACCTTGTCGTGTGACCAGCGGTCGCGGTAGAACTCGTCGGCGCTGCGCCCGCCGACCTGATGCAGGCTGCGCCGATCGGCCGACACCTCGCCCCGGTGGAAGTATTTGCCGAGACGCAGCAGTGCGTCACTCGCGTCGCTGGATTGCCGATCGGCCGAATCGGAGGACGCGGAAGCCGGAATGCGCGAATTAACCACGACGTCCCCTTCGAGCTGTGAACTCGGGCTGATGCACCGACTGTAAGGACGTCACGACGCACGTCCAAACGAATCTCTCACAGCGCGCGCTGGGCGGTGGTGAGTTGTGAGGTCGGCGCAACGTGATGGTCACCGCGCGATTGCCCCCGAACACCGATGGCATCGAGGTGACCTGGGCAGATCCGCCCTGACCGGCCGAAACGCGGCTTGCGGCAGGTGTTTCGGGGACTTGCCGGTGATGCTTTGGAAACCGCGGGTTCTCAGGTGGTTTACATTTGTTAACACACTTTGAGACACCTGCTGCGGCCCATTTCGCATCCGCGCGGAGCGGTCGAACGGCCCCGCGCGCACCATT
The DNA here is from genome assembly GCF_040614395.1 of Nocardia sp. NPDC005998. NCBI lineage: Bacteria > Bacillati > Actinomycetota > Actinomycetes > Mycobacteriales > Nocardiaceae > Nocardia > Nocardia sp. NPDC005998. Next base: position 732,781 of record NZ_JBEXUI010000001.1, read on the forward strand.
TTCACGACCCGATTCGCTATTCGCCACAAATTTGCCGATAGTTTCGGTGATTACCGCATGCGCGGATTATTCTTCGGCGCATGCAGCGTTTCGAAGCGACCATCGAGTCCGCCGCCAGAGGCGGTGCCTACGTCGCGGTGCCCGCCGAGGTCATCGCGGCGCTCGGCGGCCGCGGCCGGATACCGGTCCGCGCCAGTTTCGACGGCATCGCCTACACCGGATCCATCATGTCCATGGGTGCGACGCCGTGCCTCGGCATGCTCAAAGCGATCCGCACCGAACTGGGTAAGCAGCCCGGCGATACGGTCGAGGTCACCGTGGAGCGCGACGACGCCGAGCGCACGGTCGACGTCCCTGCCGACCTGGCCGCCGCACTGGCGCTCGCCGGGGTGCGCGCGGCATTCGACGCACTGTCGTTCACGGCGCGTCGCGAACTCGTCACCGGTGTCGTCGCGGCGAAGCGGCCGGACACTCGGTCCCGGCGGATCCGGAAGGCGGTGGCGGCGGCCAGCTAGCCGCCGTCAAAGTTCCAGCGCGGCAGGCGAATACCTGCCGGTCCGTGGGGGCAGGCTAGGTCATCCTGGGTAGGAGTTTCCAAAGCTAGAGGAACCGATTTACGGATTATCCATCCGGTGAAATGGGGGGCGTGTCTCCAGGGCTTTCCGGATTCAACAGACAACCCCCGACCGATGGGACGGGGGTTGTGCGTATCTGGGGCCGTTTGTCAGCTTCGAGGAAATCCGAGGTCGGATTCTCCGAGGAACGTGTACTCTCCCTCGCTGGCTTCGAGCAGACGACCAGCGAAGGTCATTGCCTCGATGATGGCCTGAACCGCATCGACACCGAAGATGGCCCGTGTCAACGGCTCTGCCTCCATGCCTTCGATCCGAACTGGGCATGAGTAAGAACCGCCTTCGGACGGTTTCGGCTTCCCGAACGTGACGACCACTGGATCGTCGCCCTTGCGGAGTTCGCGGGTCGCGATAGGTTCCCCAAGCTCCCAGGTCATCGCCATGGGCCGCATCCTATCCGGCCGTGCCGAGAACGGCAGGCGTGTTCGGTCCGTAGTCCTCGGGCCGCATCGGATCTGACACACATCCGCAGGGCGGCGGGATCTTCCCGGAGAGACAGTCCGCATACCACTGGTTGGCAGCTTGCATGCAGACGGCTGACCGGCGCTTATTGCATTCCGGCACTAGGTAGTTGTAGTAGTGAGCGTCGCAGGCGTCTTTGTCTACGCCGTTGACCTGCACGATGCCCTTCATGCAGTGCGGCACCGCGAGCGGTGCAGCAGGCGAGTTCGGAGTGGCGAGCAGACCGGCCGATATACCGATACCGAGAATGACTAAGGACCGGATCACTAGGTTTCGCATGATTCCCTCGAGGAATCTAGATTGCTGATCGGACGCACGATGTCCGTGGTTCGGACTCCCTCCGGGGTAGCGTCTGTCCTTCGGAGGGAGTCGGTTTGCGAGTAGCCCGCGCGGTAGCAGGCCAGAAGCACCAAATGCGTTGTACCGGTACCAATTTGATGAGGTGACGCTCGTGGTCTCGCGGCTGTGCGGACGGTCATAAGGGGGTTGGCTCCGGCGGTCCGTCCGAATCGATCGATCTGGCTTCGATATCGCGAACGCTGACGGGCTGGATCGTGATTGCGTCGGCTTTGTCTAGTTCGGCATCGGTGTCGGAAATCGAGCCGTCCTCAACTCGGCTCAGCGAACCGTCCGCGCCCTGGTAGAGCGGTGCACTATCGGTCGGAGCAAGGTCGAGCTTGCTTCTGGTGTCTTCGTGGAGGGCAGCGAGAAGCGCACGCACGGACAGTGCGATCTCCTGCGAACTGGACGGAACGGTATCGGACGACATCACTACGTCCCCAACGGATTTGAGAGATCGGTAGCACTGAGCAGCGCGGCCCAGTAGTCATCGCGCAGGACGTTCCACAGGTCTTCGTGCTGCGGAAGCATCTCCCGAGCGTCGGCCAGATCGGGATCTGCCTCGAACAGGATCGTTCCGGGTTGTGCTCCGTAGAGCGGTGTCTTCGAGGGCATCCGGTAGGCGGTGAAATGCTCCGCAGGGAACTGCACACGCAGGACACGCGGCATACGCCCTACCAGCCGCCACACCGCGACCTTGCGACCGTCATCGGTTTGCGTCGTCCGCAACTCATCTCGGCGCATCACGCCTCCCCATTGTTGCGCCCGATGCCGGGGGACTCGACACCCCGGCATCGGGACGATTCTTCGGGATCGGTCTGGTAGGCCCACCAATTGACCGCAACGACAAAGAGTGCGATTACTTCGGCGGATGGCGGTTGCCAGCCTTTGGCCTCGGGCCGTGGTGGCCCGACGAACGGATTTCGGTGCGGCAGATCTCTCGCAGTCATGGTCTGGTCCCCCTTGGTCGCTGCGGTTTGGTTACGGCACCCGATGACGGGGACCACGACGGGCCAGCCGGTTCAACCCGGCACCAGGTACCGACTACAACCATGTCGCGGCGCACCGTGTGTGGTGCAGTGGCAACGACCGTGGCATCGCCTGGTCATGGTCCTGGTCCTGGTCCAGCAGAGGCAGCCGTGTAGTGGCATCGAGGGTGGCATTCGTTCCACGGGAGGGCTCGCGCCTTTCCCCTGAGCGCGGAGACGGGAATGATCGAGGTATGAGCAGCGGGACCGGCGACCTGATCCGCCAACTGCGCTTGGCTAAGGGCTGGTCTCAGGGGAGGCTGGCCGATGAACTGTGCAAGGCATCCGGTGCCAACATCAGCCGTGAGTACATTTCTCGGCGTTGGGAGTCCAACGTTACGGAGCCCTCCGCGTTTTGGTTGCGTCATCTTGCGGCGGTACTGGATTGCCCCCCTGAGTTATTGGAGGCGAACGTGAACCGTCGCGAATTCCTTAGTCACCTAGCCGCGACGTCGATAGCGCCCGTGGTGGCGTCCGACCTCTTGGCACAAGGATTTTCGGCTCGGTTGAATCCGGCGCGGCCGAGCATCGAGGCGTGGGAAGACCGGCTTGTCACGTACGGCCATGACTACATGAGCGCGGGAGCTGCTGAGATCCAACGTCGCCTGGCAGCTGACATGATCGTCCTCCAACAGCAGTTGGACTCACCGTGGATGTGGTCTGTCGCCGCGCGCCTGATGACGTTGTACGCCAAGACGTTTCCAGGTAGCGATGGCCGCAAGGCGATCAACTGGTACTCGATGGCCGCTGAAGCGGCTGACCGATCAGACGACAGGGATATCCGGGTGTGGGTACGAGGGCGCGCGGCAATCGCGCTGGGCTACGAAGGTGCTGCACTGCCGGTCGCTCACCGGTTCGCCGATCAAGCATTAGCGATCACTGACCGACCGAGCTTGGGACGGCTCAACGCCTTGTGGGGCAAAGCGCACGCCGCCGCGATCCAGGGTGACAAAGAAACGGCACGCGGACTGATCGACACGGGCCGACGGGAATTCGACCGGTCCGGGTCGGAAGATCAGGCCAGCGACTACGCGGTCCCCTGGTGGCGCGTGAATGTCTTCCTGTCGTTGCTGGCCGCCCGTATGGGAGACGAACGAACAGCCGTGGCAGCCCAAGAGGCAGCCAGGGCCGATCTTCCAGATTCGTTGCCACGGTTCCGCACACACCTGGACATGCATCAAGGGTTGATGCTGGTCCGCGACGGCGACCGAACCGAGGGTGTGAAGCTGGCAAGAGCGGCGCTGGACGCGCTACCACTGGAAAAGCACTCGCTGACACTTCGAATGCTCATGGACGAGATTACCGGGCCGTCTGCATCGCGTGCCTGAGAATACCGGGCGTCGAGTTGCGTTCCGCACTGGAGGCGCTGCTGTTGCACGACGCCGTCGGGTTGGATGCGAAAATGGGTCACGCCCATCGCCTCCGTCGTCCATTTGGCCGTCGACACCCCGCATGGCGCACCCGAGAATGCTGAGGAATTCCTCGACGCCGCCTCGCTGCTCGCCGCTTGGGCGGGCCGGGACAGAGAAATGTCGCCTATCGCACCCTTGTCGCGGGTGATGTGCCAGCGCTGTCTTGGTGCGAACTCATGTTCACCACCGCGCTCGCCCTCCTGGCCATCAATCCGGCGGCCGTGCACGCCCGGCGCATCTTCGCAACCGAGCACGGCATAGGCACGGTCCGCCCGTCGATCGGTATCTCCGGCGCCTGCCCCGGCGATGTTCCATTGCGGCAGGCGAATACCTCAGGGCAGGGTCAGTTCGGCGAACGAGGCGATCCAATGATGCGGGGGCCGTGCGGGATTCGGCTCGCCGGGACGATGGACGCCGGTCACCGACCAGCCCGCGGCGACCGCCGCGTCGAGTTCGTCCGGATGGTCGGACAGGAACAGGATGCGGTCGGCGGATGTGCCGATGGCGCTCGCGATCTTCGCATACGACGCGGCTTCGCGTTTCGGCCCCGCGCTGGACAGGTCGAAATAGCCGCTGATGAGCGATGCCAGTTCGCCGCCGCGGGCGAAGGTGAACCAATCCTGTTGGTTGCGTACCGATCCCGAGGAATAGACGTAGAGCGCCAAGCCAGCGGTGTGCCAGGCGGCGAGGGCGGGCGCGACATCCGGGAAGAATTCGCCGTGCAGCGCGCCATTGCGGAAGCCCTCGGCGCAGATGATGCCCTGCGCGGCCTTGAGCGGTTCGGCCTTCACATCCGAGCCGAGCCAGTCGCGCAGAATCGCGGCCACCTCGTCGGTATCGGCATCGGGGCGTTCGGCGAGTTCGCGGGTGGCCGCGATAATGGGAGCGGCCGCGCCCGTGCGGTTTTCGGCCAGCCACCCGGGCAGCCGCGCACGGGTGTAGCCGTACAGGTCCTCGCGCACCGAGCTGGTCGGGCTGGTGGTGCCCTCGATATCGACGACGACGGCGGCGATCACGAGGCGGTCAGCAGTTGGTCGAGGGTCGGGAAACCCGCGCTGATGGGGTCACCGGTGAAATCGCCGACCCAGCCGTCGGCCTCCTCGAAGAATCGGATGGCGATGAAGTCGGGGCGGGTGCCCATATCGAACCAGTGCAGCGTGCCCGCCGGCACCGAGAGCAGGTCGCCGCCTTCGCAGACCGCCGCCACGACCTCGTCGCCGAGATGCAGGTAGAAGCAGCCGCGTCCGGCCGCGAAGAAGCGCACCTCGTCCTCGGCATGCCGATGCTCATTGAGGAACTTCTCCCGAGCGCCCTTGGCGATCTGCGGCCACTCCGGATTCGCGTCGTCGGGGTGGATTCGGGCGATATCAATATGCTGGTAGCGGCCGGAGGCATTGAGTTCGGCCACCCGGTCGTCATATTCGGCCAGCAGCTGCTCCGATGCCGTTTCGGTGGCGTTGTCCAGCACCGGCCAGCGGTCGAAAGTGATTCCCCGGGCAGCCAATTCGGCGGCGATCACCGCATCGTCGGTGGTGCGCAGCAGGATCTTGTCGGCATTGTCGGCGGCCATAACCTGCAGCAGCGTCATGATGTCAGTCCAATCTCGAGGATCTCGTTCGGATTGCGTGCTGGTCGTTTCGAGCGACCTACAGGCTGTCGTTAGCGGTGAAGGCCTGTCGACGGCCGGTGCGGGCCACCAGCTCGCACAGGGCTTCGAGGCATTCGGCACGGTCGCGTGCCTGGGAGAGATTGTCCCCCCAGGTGGTGATCCCATGCCCCGCGATGGCCAATACCGGTGCCGCGGTGGGGTTTTCGCGCAGGTATCGCTCGATATCGGTGCCGATGCGCGCGACGTCGGGCCAGTTCGGGAAGACGGGCAGGTCCAGGACGGTCGGATAGGTGCCGTCCGGCTGCTCGGCCACCAGGCCCTTGATGAGTTCGTAGTCGGCGATGCGCATGGTGGTCACCGCATCGGGAGAGCCCGAGCGGGTCGCGGCGGTCGTCGCGTACGGCGGATGGATGTGCACGACGGCCGTGGCGTCGGTGGTTCGGTACACCGCCGTGTGAATTGTGGTTTCCGCCGAGGGTTTGCGCTGCTGGTCCGGCACCGGCGCGGAGTCCGCGATGCGGACGGTCACCATGTCACCCGCGGTCAGTTCGCCCTTCGACAGACCACTGCCGGTGATGACCGCGGTATTGCCGGTGCGCACTGAGATATTGCCCGCCGTGCCCGGCATCCAGCCGCGGCCGTACAGCTCGCGTGCGATATCGGCAATGGCCGCACCCGGATCGTCTTCGGCCGGTTCGGCATTCGCGCCGTGCACGATACCGAGTTCGGTGACGACCGCGGTCACCAACTCCGCTGGCGTCACATCGAAGGCCGGATTGAAAGCCTCGGTATCGGTGGGAGCCGTTGCGACGCCCCCGAATCCGGTCACCTCCGCCGCGGCCCGCTGCTCGACGACGATCTCGGCGCCGGTCGCGGTCTTCGGATCGCGCGTGGACTCCGGCGCCACCACAATGAACGGAATGCCGTGGTGGCGGGCTGCGATCGCGAGCCCATAGGTGCCGATCTTGTTCGCGACATCGCCATTGGCGGTCACCCGGTCCGCGCCGACCAGCACACAGTCGACCTGACCGGTCGCCATCGCCCACGCGGCGGCCGAATCGATGGTGAGCCGATACGGTATGCCCGCTTCGGCCAGCTCCCAGGCCGTCAGCCGCGCGCCCTGCAAGAGCGGGCGGGTCTCGTCGACCAGGACGTTCTCGATCGCCCCGCGTTCGGACAGCACCCGCATCGCCCCGATCGCGGTGCCGAAGGCGCTGGTCGCCAGTCGCCCGGTATTGCAGTGGGTGAGCACCCGCAGCGGCCGGTCCGGGCACAGCCGTTGCACGAGATCGGCGGCATGGGTGGCGGCGGCCCGATTGACCCGACCGTCCTCGGCCAGCATGTCCAGGGTTTCGGCGAGTACCGCGTCCGCGCCGAGTGGCACCTTGGGCACCACCCGCCGCACCGCCCAGGCGAGATTGACCGCGGTGGGCCTGGCATCGGCGATCCGCGCGGCATCGGCCTCGGCCCGCGCCACCTCGACGACGCCGTCGGTCGTATGCGCGGCGGTGGCGATGACCACACCGAACGCACCGGCGATGCCGATGGCGGGCGCGCCGCGGATGGCCAGTGTCTTGATCGCGTCGATGACCTCGTCGACGGTGGTCAACCGCAGCTCGCGCACCTCGTGCGGCAGTTCGCGCTGGTCGATGGTGACCAGCGCACCGTCGTCCCAGATCAGGGAACTGTCGTCCATCAGGCGCATCCTTCGGTATCGCGGAGTGGGGATGTTGCCCCTGGTCAACGGTATCGGACCGCCGGTGGCGGCGGAAATCCGGCCGACGGGGCTACCGGCGTCATTCCGCAGCGAACTCCGCCTTGCGCTCGACCTTCTCGCACATCGAACAGCTGCCATTTCGGCGCGTCGACAGCGGTGCCGGAACTTATGCGTCGGCGACGGCTCCATGCAGCACCATGTCGACGATGTGGTCGAGGTGTTCCGGTGTAACGGCCTCGCCCCGCAGCAGTACGCGGAACCAGATCGAGCCGGCCAGCATGTCCATGATCGTCTTGGGGTCCGCGGTGGGCGGCAGCTCGCCTCGCTCGATGGCGCGCTGGAAGATGGGTTGTTCACGGGCGAGTCGGTCGGCGAAGAACGCCCGCGCGACCTGGCCGAGTTCTGGCCGCCGCGGCGCGGCAGCGAAGACGGGCGCGATGATCGGGGCAGTGCGGTCGGCGGTGAGCAGTTCGGCAATGCTGCGTGCCAGCCCGAGGAGGTCGCCACGCAGGCTGCCGGTGTCCGGCACCGCGAAGGTGAGCGGTTGGGAGGCGACGAGGGTGGCGGCCAGTAGCGCGTCTTTGGAAGGCCACCAGCGGTAGATGGTCGTCTTGTTGACGCCCGACTCGGCCGCGACCGACTCGATGGTCAGGCTGTCGTACCCCTTCTCGGTCAACAGTTTCAGTGTCGCCGCGAAGATCTCCTCTGCCTTGCGCGGCCCGATGGTGGGCCTCTTGTCGATATCCACCCCGTCACTCTACAACGCAACGTTGCGTTGCAATGCGTGCCGAGCTATATTTGCGACGCAACGTTGCGTTGCATTCATGTGATCGGAAGGGCAGCTCTGATGAGCCGCGCAATTCACCCATCACTGATGGCCGCAACGATGCCGGAGTACGACGCAATCTCAGACGGTTGGTCGGTTATCGAGCGCCGACATCAACGACCGTGACGATCTATCGCTGGAGGTAGTTGCCATGCGCAAAGCTGTGACGTGGGGATTGTTCCTCGCTTGGCTGGCCAATGACACCGAGGAATGGTTCACGATGGCACCGTGGTCGCAGCAGAACGCGGCCAGAACGGGAAAGCGACAAATCGGCCCGGTGTGGCTGCGGGAGCCGGTCACTTCTGCCCAGTCGCACGTCGCGATCTCGCTGATGGGTGCGTTCGTGCTGGCCGCAGCGGCGCGAGGCGCCGCGACCGGCGGCCGTTCCCGCTTCTTCCAATCCACCCTCGTCGGCTTCGGCGTGCACGGATTCGGCCATCTCGCCCTCAGCGCCGCGCACCGCGGTTACACCCCGGGCGTGGCAACCGCGCCGACCGTGGTCATCCCGTACTCCCTGTGGGCCTGGCGGGAACTGGGCAGACAGGGAGTCCGCAGGAACGATGCGCGCACCTGGCTCGGCGCTGCCGTCCTGCTTCCCGCATCACTGGCAGCGGTCCACTCGGCCGCACGTGCACTCACCCCACCGTCGTAATCGGACGCATCCCGTAGTAGCGGTCGAAGCCGCGCTGGGTGGGCCACGAATCCCGGTGTGCCGCCGGATTCACAGCGGCATCTCGGACCAGATGCTATTTGCTGACCGCATAAGTGGCATAACCGTTGTCGCGCAGGACTTCTGGCAGCGCCAGCACATCGTCGGCGAGTTCGAGTCACAGACGGGATATCCGGGATAGGCATTGGCGACAAAGCCGAAATCTGCACGGTGGGTGGGGATTCCGGTGAAAGCGACGCGCGCGATGGTGAGCGCAGCGGGATGGTGTGGTAGTTGGTGAGCCGAAGGCCGGTGGCGGCCAGGCGATCCAGCGTCGGCGCCTCGATCTCGGAGCCGAGCGGCCGATATCGCTGTAGCTCATGTCATCGATTGGCACCACAACGACATTCGGTGCGCCCTGCCGTGCGGTCGGCGGATAGGTTCGCGCAGGGGTGGAATCGGCGGTCGTGCGAGCACCGGAGAAACCTTCATAACGATGCCCTCCTCGCTCCCGGTCCGGCCCGCCACGCCTCGGGTCCTGCTGCCCGGAGCTACTGCGCCTCGGCGCGCAATTCCCACACGGCGGCCCGCAATGCATTTCGTATTTTCGGCGGCGAAAAGCGGCTCTGGCGCGTGGCCGTGCTTAATTCGAACCGCGCGCAGTGCATTCGCGAGAATACGTGGGACGTTTATGAGGTGATCCGCCGAAATACCATGCCGTAATTAGCGTCCGGAGCGGAAGAACCGGAGCGGAGCCGGGGTGCGCGCAAACGGGCCGCCGGTCCAAGCAGGATCCGGCGGCCCGTTTCAGATCAGTGCTGTCCGGGTCGGCGCTGCTCAGAGCCGCGCCGTTCCGAACCCTGGTCCTGACGCTGCTGGTCCATCCGGTCGCGATCGCTCATCGAGCCGGATCGGTTCATGCCCTCCTGGCGCTGCTGTTGCTGCTGCCGCTCCATCTGCTTGGGCATTTTCTTAGGCGTCTTCTTCGACTTTTCAGCCATCTCCACTCGGTCCTTTCCGAAGTGATTTGGATTCGCCTAACAACGACACAATAGCGAGCGGACATCGGCAGTGGAAGAAGAATGTCGATTCTTTACATCCGCAGTGGGAGGAATTCGACCAGATCGTCGTCGGTGGCCTGGGCCGCGACAATGACCAGTCCGTCACGGTCGACCAGCCCGCCCAGATGGGTGGTGCGGACCTGGGGATCGCCGAGCCAGCCGCCGTAGGGGGCAATGCGGGCCGGGACGATGCGGGTGACGGGTCCGGAGATCGCGCTCGCGTTGTGCAGCGGCCCGACCAGCGGGCGCAGCGGATGGCCGCCGGTCCGGCCTTCGACGAGGGCAGGGGACAGGGCCATGAGCGTGGCCAGGGCCGCGAAGGGGTTGCCGGGCAGACCGAGAACGGTTGTGCCGGTGGCCAGTTCGGCGACGACGGTGGATCCGCCGGGACGGATGGCCAAGCGGTGCACCAGGATTCGAGCCTGGGCGCGCGCGATGGCGCCGCGCAACTGATCCGCCGCCCCACCGCCGGTGGCGCCGACGATCACCAGCAGATCGCAATCGTCGGCGGCGCCGAGCACCTCGTCGAAGCCGCGCGGAGTATCGCGCAGGTGCACCCGATCGATGGTGTGAATTCCATACCAGGACAGCACCTTCGGCAGAATGAGCCCGATCGAGTCGCGGGTCTGGCCGGTCTGCAGCGGGCCGGTGCTGCGGATCTCGTCGCCGGTCATGATGATTCTGGCCCGGACCGGACCGCGCACGGCCGCCTCGGTCACCTCGACACTGGCCGCGGCGGAGATCAGGGCCGCGGTGACGGCGGTGCCCTCGGGAGCGACCAGATCGCCGCGATCGCGGTCCTCGCCACGGCGGCGGATATCCTCGCGCAGCGGGGAATCCGGTAGTCGGTGCAGTATTTCGTCCTCGTCGATGCGCGCGAATTCGTCGCGGAGCACCCGGGTGGTGCCATCGGGCACATGGGCGCCGGTGGCGATCCGCACCGCCTCGCCGGAGAGCAACCCGACCGGCCGCCGCCCGCCCGCGAAGCCGATATCGCGGCGCAAACGCCACGGACCGTCACCGGAGACCGCGTATCCGTCCATTGCCGAGACGTCGAAGCGCGGCAGCGGCCCGACCGCGGTCAGCGCCGCGGCCAGGGTGGCACCGGGTACCGAGCCCAGCTCGGCCCGATATTCGGTGAGTCGAGAGACGGTGGTGCGCAGGATATTCCGTGCTTCATCGAGGGGCAGCGCGGTACCGGCGGCGGTCGACGGTGTGGGACGAGCACTCGGCACGGCGGTTTCGGTGGCAGCGGTATCCAAGGCCAGCCGGGCCCGGCGCACCTGCTCTTCGGTATCGCAATCGGCGATACCCGCCATGGTGACGGTGACCGTATCGGCCGGAATCAACGCCTTCATCGGCTGATTGATCAGCGAGTCCAGCCGCGCCAGCGCGCTCGCCAGTGCCGTGCGACGCCATACACCGATCAGATACTGCGGCCGCCCGGATTCATCGGCCGCGAAGACCGCGTCCGCACCGGATTCGGTGCCGTGCCGAATCAGTTCCGGCACCGTCGTTTTCGACAGGAATGGCAGATCCGCCGCGAGCACCACCACCAGCGGGGCGGCGGTGGGACCGAGCGCGCGCAGCCCGACCCCCACCGCGGCGACCGGACCCGAGCCCGGCGGTACCTCCCGCACCTGGATGATTTCCGGGTCCAATTCGGGCCGGTGCGGTCCGACGACAACGGTTTGCCTGCAGGACGTCACCGCCGCCAGCGCCGCATCGAGCATGGTCCGACCGCCGATGACAATGGCGGGTTTGTCGACGCCCCCCATCCTGCTGGCGCGCCCGCCCGCCAGCACGATCGCATCCGCGGCGATCACCGGTGGGCGCCCGGCGCGATGGCCCGTGGCATCGCGTCGCGATTCGATGCGGGGTGGCGGTCGGGCAACGGGTGGGCAAGCATGGCCGAAATGCTAATTCGTCGGCGGCACGGATCCGGGGAGGGCCGGGTGCCGCGGGCGACCGGCGGGCCGTCGCACCCGCTACACCGCCGAATGGTCGTGGGCCAGCCGGAGCAGCCGGAATTCGTTGGTCTCCGGATCGGCCAGCGCCAGCCCGGGTGCGCTGCCGATGACGTCCGGGCCGACCTCGGTGGCGCCCGCCGCGCGGAGCCGGGCCAGTTCGGCGGCCGGATCATCGGCGGGGAAGAACGCCAGGTCGAGATGGACTCGATTGCGGCCGCGCTCGATATCGGGCGTACGAATGAATTCCAGCCAGCAGCCGAGCCCGGTCGCCGAACGCAGCCCCGCCACCTGTGCCCCGCCGTGCGCGACCGGCCAGCCGGAGGCGGTGGACCAGAACTCGGCCAGCCGCGCCGGGTCGTTGGTGTCGACCACGATGGCGGCCACCGCGCCGGTGTCCACGTACTCCTCCCGAGGCTCCAGCACGCAGAATTCGTTGCCCTCCGGATCGGCGAGCACCACCCACGGCACCGTGCCCTGGCCGATATCGATGTGTCGGGCTCCCAGCGCGAGCGCGCGGTCGACCTGCACCCGCTGATGCTCGAGTGAGCGACTGGCCAGATCCAGGTGGATGCGGTTCTTACTGCCCTTCGCGCGCGTCGCCGGCCGGAAGGTCAGGGCCAGGTCGAGGCCGTCGGGATCGGGCGCCGCCACGTCGACCGCGTCGCGGCGGTCGATCGTCACCGTCCAGCCCAGTAACTCGGCCCAGAAGTCCGCGACGGACCGGGGCCGGTCGGCATCGAATGCGACACACGCCAGGCGGGTGGACATGACTCAACGGTAACCGCCGCCCGACGGCGACGGAGCCGTTTACGGGAGCGGGAAGCGCGCGGTGCGCAGGTCCACTCGACCGTCGCGGATCGGGACGCCCTCGGCGGCCAGCAAGCGCAGCTGGCGATCGGCCAGGTGGGCGGCGGGACGGCCGCCCGCGCCGATCACCCGATGCCATGGCAGATCCGCGGAGTCGGTGCGCATGATCCAGCCGACCGTACGCGGGGTGGACAACCCGGCGGCCGCAGCGATATCGCCATAGGTGACCACCCGGCCGGGCGGCACCGTCGCGACGAGCGCCCGCACCCGCTCGACCTCGGCATCGGTGGTGGCCATCGGACTCACAGTACCGATCGGATCAGCGCCGCGGTCTCGGCCGGTCGGGCCTGGGCGACCATATGATCGCAGTCCCATTCGAGCATGGTCAGATTCGCGCCGAGATGCTCGGTGAGCGCGGCCCGGAACTCCGGTGTCACGAAGGGCGGCACCACCTTCATGGCCTGCACCAGGACCGTCGGCAGGTCAGCGGGTGGCAGCACATAGTGCCGGGCCAGCTGGCCCCAATAGGAATTGATGGCGGGCAGGCTGATCCGCCAGCCGACGCGGCCGTCGGCGGTCGGCATCAGATGTTCGGCGAGTTCGGCATCGAGCAGGCGCGGCTCCACCTCACCCCAGCCGGTGGAGATCTTGTCCTGACGAGCGTGCTCGACGGTGTCGTAGTCCGGTGAGGCCAGACTGGACAGCGCGATATCCATCAGGCGCTCCGGCTCGAGCGCGATGGCCGAATCGAGCAGGATCAGTTTGCGCACCAGGTGCGGATGGTTACGAACCAGGTGCAGTGCGCAGGCTCCGCCGAACGAATGCGCGACCACCACCACCGGCTCGTCGGCCTCCGCGGTCAGCAGTTCGACCAGATCCTCGACGATGGCCTCGAAGTTCCATGGCGGCAGCGCCGGCGAGCGGCCGTGTCCGCGCAGGTCGGGGGCGATGATCCGGATATCGGGCAGATGTCGGGTCGCCAGATCTTCCCAGCGTTTTCCGTGACCGGTCACACCATGCAGGGCCAGGACTTTCGGTCCGTCGGCAGGTCCGTACCGATACACATGAAGAGGCGACACAAGTCTCATATTGACGTATGTCGAAACCCATCGCAGACCGAGGCGTGTGTTCGACCTCACCGACGCGTGAATCGGGCGTGTGGCGTGTCGGGGGTGTCTGTTGCAATAGCCCGCGTGGTGCGATCGGATAGCGCGGTGCGACTTGTTCGCCGAAATATGGCGGCACCCCCGACTCTGGTCTGGGGTGCCGATGTCCGCGCGCTGTTCGACGCCGCCGCCACCGTTGGCCCGATTCGACCGGGCTGGCGGCCCTGGCAGGTGCTCGGCGGCCCCGGCACCGGTAAGACGGCGCTGCTGATCGATCTGGCCGCCGAGCGCATCGCCGCGGGCGCCGATCCGGAATCGGTGCTGGTGCTGACCCATTCGAAGCAGGCGGCGAGTACGGTGCGCGACGCGATCACCGCGCGGCTGAGCGGCCCGGACACCGCGGAGGGCGGTGTGCCCGGCGCCACCAGGGAGCCGCTGGTGCGGACGCTGCACTCTTACGCGTTCTCGGTCTTGCGCAGACATGCCAGCGCGCACGGCAATCCGCCGCCGCGTTTGCTGACCGGTGCCGAGCAGGATGCCGTCGTGCGTGAAATGCTGCGCGGCGATCTGACCGATATCGCGGCCGGGGCCGCTGGCCTCTGGCCGGAAAGGTTGCAGCCAGCGCTCGGCCTCGGTGGCTTCGCCGAACAGTTGCGCGATCTCATGCTGCGGGCCACCGAACGCGGACTCGGACCCGAGGATCTGGTGCGGCTGGGCCGCGAGCACGGTCGGCCGGAGTGGGTGGCGGCGGGCAAATTCGCGGTCCGGTACGAACAGTCGATGCTGCTGCGCTGGTCGGTCGGGGTCGAGGCGCCCGAGGCGACCGCACCGGCATTGGATGCGGCCGAACTCGTCGGCGCCGCCTTGGACGCGCTGGCCGGTGACGCGGATCTGCTTGCGGCCGAACGGAATCGGATTCGATACCTGCTGGTCGACGATGCACAGCATCTGGATCCGCAGGCCGCGCTGCTGGTGCAGGTAATGGGTACCGCCGCGCACACCGCGGTCGTCGCGGGCGATCCGGATCAGGGGGTATTCGCCTTCCGCGGTGCCGACGCGCGCTTCGTCGCCGATCTGGCGGCGCCGGACGGACAGCGAATCATCCTGCGGGACAACCACCGATCGGGCGGCCAGGTACAACTGGCCGTCGCGCGGATCGCCGCGAAATTGCCCGGTAGTGCGCCACAACGCTTTTCGGCACCCGGTCATACGGTCGAACCAACGGATGACGGCACCGAGGTGCGGGTGCGGGTGCTGGCCACCCCGGCCAAGGAGGCCGCCCTGATCGCCGATCATTTGCGGCGCGCGCACCTCACCGACGGTGTTGCGTGGTCGCGGATGGCGGTGATCGTCCGCTCGGTGCCGCTGTCGCTGGCACCGCTGCGCCGTGCCCTGCTCGCGGCCGGAGTGCCGGTGCAGCAGCCCGCGCTCGACGCGCCATTGGCCCGGCGGCGCGGTGCGGCCTGGATGCTGCTCGCGCTGCGGGCGGTGCTGGCCGAGGAGGCACAGCGGCGTGGACGGCGGCGCTCGGCCGAGGCGATGTTCTCGGCGGAGGACGCGTTGGATCTATTGGCCGGACCATTGGGCGGAGCCGATCAGATCACCCTGCGTCGATTGCGTCGCGGTATTCGGCGCAGTGTGCTGGAGGCCGCACGCACTGAAATCAAGACCACGCTTGGGCGCGCGAGTGCCGTGCCCGACGGTGAACCCGATTGGACCGCTGCGGATTTCCCGTCGGACGTTGGTGGGGAGCTGCCGCCCGATGAGGCGGATTTCCCGCCCGATGGGGCGGAGTTGCTGCCCGGTGCGGCGGATCTGCTGCCGGACGAGGCGGGTGTCGGCGATAACGATGTCCGACGCGATATCGCGACGGCCGAGCGGAGCATCGGCGAAACCGAGCGGATCGCCGACGATGCGGATTGGTACGGCATCGAGCCGGAATGGAATCTGCGCGAGTCCGAATGGCAGGGCGAACGTCCCGAATCGGACGCCGATGTGTACGAATCGGACAGCGCGACAACAGAAGACGCTGGCGCCGCCAAGAGAGATGCCGAAGCGGCCCGGCACGGCGCGGACCGCGTGGACGGGCCCAGCGGTGTTGCGACCGCCCATCCAAATGCGGCCGAATCGCGTACGGACGATGCCGATGGGGTCGTGTGGCGAGCCGATCAGAGTGGCGCGCAGCCGCAGCATGCCGGGTCGGGCGAGGCCGAATCGAGTTTCGGCGACGCCGATGGGGTCGTGTGGCGGGCCGATCAGAGTGGCGCGGAGCCGCAACGTAACGGCGGGCGAACCGGATCAGCCGAGGCCGCGTCCGACCCGGCCGATTCCTGGCGCGCCTACGTCGACAAATCCTCCGCGGAGGTGCTGCGTGACCTGCTGGTCGGGCGCGTGGACCGCGCAATCACACAGCGGCTCACCGATGTCGAGGCCGCACCGCTGAAGCGGGTCTTCGACGCCCTCGACCGGGCCGCCAAGACCCGGCGCCGCGGTGCCGGTCTGGAGGATGTGCTCTGGGCGCTGTGGACCGGATCGCGGCTGGAGCGGCGCTGGGTCGCGCAGTCCGAGCGCGGCGGCGCAGCGGGCATGCAGGCCGACCGCGACCTCGATGCCGCGGTCGGATTATTCGACGCCGCGGCCGCCTATGTGGACCGGCTGCCGCGCGCGAGTATCGAGGGCTTCGTCGAATACCTTGTACAACAAGAGATTCCGCACGACACCAGAGCACTGACCGCGCCAGGGGATGCGGTCTCGCTGCTCAGTGCGCACGCATCGGCGGGCCGGGAGTGGGACGTGGTCGCGGTGGCTGCGGTACAGGAAGGCATTTGGCCGAATCCGCGCCCGCGCGGCACCCTGCTGCAGACCGAGGATCTGGTCGACGTCACCGCGGGCATTATCGATGCGGGTGATGTGGTCAGCCGCGCGGCCCCGATCATGGCCGAGGAGCGCAGACTGTTGCTGGTCGCGTGCAGCCGGGCCCGGCGCTCACTGCTGGTCACCGCGGTGGAATCGGTATCGGGCGAACGCGATCTGGTGCCGTCCCGATTCCTCGCCGAACTCCTCGGCCATGACGATGACAGCGAACCCGGCGCATTACCGATCGCCGATCCGGGGCGGGCCCTGGTCATGCATGCGCTGGTGGCCGAATTGCGCGGTGTGGTCTGCGATTCCGAGGCCGATCCGGCGCGCAGACGCCGCGCCGCGCACCAATTGGCCCGGCTGGCACATGCGGGCGTACCCGGTACGCATCCGGACGAGTGGTACGGCACCGCCGATCTCAGCTCATCGCGTTCGCTCTGGGACGAGGACGAGACCGCGGTCGCCTTGTCCCCGTCCACCGTCGAGCTACTGCGCACCTGCCCGCTGCGCTGGGCGCTGGAACGTCACGGCGGCACCGATGGTGACAACCCGCACGCCGTCAAGGGCAATCTGGTGCACACCCTCGTACAGGCGCTGGCGGGCAAGGTGCCCGAATCGCAGGTCCGCGCGGCATTGGACCGGGCCTGGCAGGCCATCGATCCCGGCACCGGCTGGCATTCGCGCCAGGAACTGCGCCGCACCGAGGTCATGTTGGAGACATTCATGGCCTGGGTGCGCAATACCCGCGGTGAGCTGACCCAGGCCGGAGTCGAGGTTCCGGTCGACTGTGTGCTGCCCCCGCGCACCGAAGAGGAACGCGCCGTGCGGATCCGAGGCCGGGTCGACCGGCTCGAGCGCGACGCCTTCGGGCGGTTCGTCATCGTCGATGTCAAGACCGGCAAGTCGCCGGTCACCAAGCAGGCCGCCGCCGACCATGCCCAGCTCGCCACCTATCAGGTGGCCGCCGCCGCTGGCGCGCTCGACATCGCCGTGGAATCCGACAGGGCGGGCGATGAATCCGGCCCTGCGCGCGATGAATCCGACACTGTCGCAGGTGGATCCGCGGCCGAACCCGGTGGCGCGCGGCTGGTCTACGTTGCCAAACCGAGCAGCAAGGAGGGTGCCACTCAGCGCATGCAGCCCGCCCTCGATGCCGAGGCGCTCGAGAAATGGCGTGGCACAATTCACGATGCCGCGGCCGCCACCCAGGGCCCGAGCTATCTCGCCATGCGCAATGACGGCTGCAGGCACTGCTCGGTGGCGGGCAGCTGCCCCGTCCAGGACACCGGAAGGCAGGTGACCGACGAGTGAGCGAACGCAGTGAGCGAACCATGTGTCAGCGCGCGTCGCGCATGTCGGAGCCGAGCGTCAGCGAGGCGCAGGCATGAGCGGCACCGTCTCGCCGATCCGGCTCGCGGAGGCGCTCGGCCTCCCACCGCCCACCGACGAGCAGGCCGCCGTGATCTCGGCCGCACCGGGGCCGACCTTGGTGGTGGCCGGTGCGGGCGCGGGCAAAACCGAGACCATGGCCGCGCGCGTGGTGTGGATGGTCGCCAATCGCCTCGTGCTGCCCGATGAGGTACTCGGTCTGACCTTCACCCGAAAAGCCGCCCAGCAGTTGACCTCCCGCATCCGCACCCGGCTGGCCCGGCTGGCCGGTTCCCCGCTGCTGCGCGAACTCGACACCGGCGGCGAGCTGCGCGCCCAGCTCTCTGGGGCCGAACCCGAGATCAGCACCTATCACTCGTACGCGGGGCGGCTGCTCACCCAGCACGGTCTGCTGCTGCCGGTGGAACCCTCGGCGACCTTGCTGACCGAAACCCAGCTCTGGCAACTCGCGCACCAGGTGGTCCGCAACTGGGACGGTGACCTCGATACCGAACGCACGCCGGTCTCGGTCACCGAGGCGGTACTGGCCCTATCCGGTCAACTCGCCGAACATCTGGTGGAGCCCGAACAACTCGCCGAGGCCCACACCGAACTAGAAAAGCTGGTGCACACCCTGCCCGCGGGTCCGCGTCAACGCGGCGGACCCAGCCAGGCCCTGCAGAACATCGTGCAGGTGCAGCGCGAACGCGTTGCGCTGCTACCCCTGGTCAAGCAGTTGGCCGAGGCGTTGCGCCGCCGCGGCGCACTGGATTTCGGCGCCCAGATGTCGCTGGCCGCCCGCCTCGCCGCCGAACATCCCGAGGTCGCCGCCGCCGAACGTGCCCGCTTCCGCCTGGTCCTACTCGACGAATACCAGGACACCGGCCACGCCCAACGCATCCTGCTCGCAGCACTGTTCGGCGGATCGCCACCGCAACCGCACACCAAACGGTCGCGAAAGGCCACCGCCCCATCGCAGTCCACCGCCGACACCGGGGCTGATCGGCTCTCGTCATCAGATGCGCCGATCGACCGGGACGTTCGCTCCGGCGGCCCTGGCTCCGACGGGGGTGAGTTCGATGCTGGTGGAGGTGGCTTCGGTTCTGCTCGGGGTGAGTTCGATGCTGGTGGAGGTGGCTTCGGTTCTGCTCGGGGTGAGTTCTA
>NZ_JBEXUI010000001.1:751884-772880 GCF_040614395.1 Nocardia sp. NPDC005998
ACGGGGGTGAGTTCGATGCTGGTGGAGGTGGCTTCGGTTCTGCTCGGGGTGAGTTCGATGCTGGTGGAGGTGGCTTCGGTTCTGCTCGGGGTGAGTTCAACGCTGGTGAAGGTGACTCCGGCTCGCACCGAAGTGTGCCCGACGCTGGCGGAAGCGACTCCGGCGCCCACCGGGCCGACCCCGACGTTCGCCGGAGTGACGGCGGTCCGGTGCGGGGGCATCGGTCGGATGCGGAGCAACGGGCAAGCAGTCGTGGCGAACAGCGACTGGCGGTGACAGCTGTTGGTGATCCTATGCAGTCGATCTACGGCTGGCGCGGCGCGTCCGCCGCCAACCTGCCCAGATTCGCCACCGACTTCCCCAGTGCCCCCGGCATTCCCGCGCCGATTCTGCCGCTGCTGACCAGCTGGCGGAATCCGCCGGAAGCGCTGGCGCTGGCGAACCTGGTCGCCGAACCACTGCGCCGCAATGCCATCGACAGCGGCGGTGTCACCGTCGACGCGCTGCGCGCGAAACCCGATGCCGCGCCGGGTGTCGTCGCCTTGACGCTCACCGAAACCGTTGCCGACGAACGGATCTGGGTGGCGGGTCGGATCGCGGCCGAATGGGCGATCAAGCGTGCGGCGGGCGAGGCTCCGCCGACCTCGGCGGTACTGGTGCGCCGCAATGCCGATGCCGCTCCGCTCGCGGAAGCCCTACGCGAACAGGGGCTTCCGGTGGAGATCGTCGGTCTCGGCGGTCTGCTGGCCACTCCGGAGGTCGCCGATATCGTCGCCACCCTGCGGCTCATTGCCGAACCCGGTGCGGGCAGCGCCGCCATGCGCATACTCACCGGGGCCCGCTGGCGCATCGGCGTCGCCGACCTCGCCGCACTCGCCCGCCGCGCCAGGGATCTATCGATCAGCCGCCTGCACGGCAATGAAGTCGATGAGATCACCGACTCCACCGCACTCGCCGATGCGCTGCGCGAGGTGGCGCCGGAACCGGCCGAACAGGCTGGCCTGGCCGATGCGATCGCCGATCCCGGTCCGCGGGAACAGTATTCGGAGGCAGGCTTCCAGCGCATCGTGGCACTGGGCCGTGAACTCGCGGCGCTGCGGGAACGCAGCGGCCAACCACTCGCCGAACTCGTCGCGGATGTGGAACGCACCATCGGCGTCGGCGTGGAGACCCAGGCCCGCCGCGCGATGGTCGGCGCCGGTGCCGGACGCGAACATCTGGACGCCTTCGCCGAGGTGGTCGCCGGATACGCCAGCGATTCCGGCGCATCGCTGGGCGGTCTACTCGCCTTCCTCGCCGCCGCGGAGTCGGTCGAGAACGGTTTGGAGCCGGGCGAGGTCGAGGTCGCCCGGGATCGAGTTCAGGTATTGACCGTGCACGCGGCCAAGGGCCTGGAGTGGGAGATCGTCGCGGTACCCCACGTCACCCGCGGGGTCTTCCCCTCCGGCGCGGCCTCCGGTACCTGGCTCGGTGCATTGGCCGAACTTCCCACCACCCTGCGCGGCGATCGCCAACAGGACGACGCCACCGAGGGCGTCCCCGTGCTCGACCTGTCGGACCTCTACGACCGAGCCGACCTGGAGCGAGCGATCAAGTCCCATAAGGAATCCCTGGACCGACGCCGCATCGACGAAGATCGCCGCCTGTTCTACGTCGCCCTCACCAGAACCGAACGCGTTCTGCTGGTCTCCGCCCACCACTGGGCCGAAACCGGCACCGCGCCAAAGGGACCGTCGGACTTCCTCCTGGAACTCAAATACGCCAGCGAAGCGCCGGACAGCCCGGCCCATGGCGCGGTCACCATCGACCGCTGGGACGACGCTCCCGACGTCGACGCCGTCAACCCCTTCACCGATAACCCCGCGACCGCCGAATGGCCCCGCGACCCCCTCGGCAATCGCCGCGACCCCATCGAACAGGGTGCCTCTCTCGTTCGCGCCGCCCTCACCGAACTTGCGGCACAACCGGCTACAGGTGTCACCGCGACGAACCGTACGGTCCCGCCTGCAACCCGCGACAAAGCAACTGCCTCAGCCGATTTCGTGGACCGCCTGCCCCATGACATCGACATGACACCGACTGTAGCCCCCGCCACCGACAACTTTGCCGACCCGAAAACAACGGCCATCCGCCCCGACCTTCCCGCCGCGGTCGCACTGTCAACCGACCCCTACGCCGATGGTCCCGCTGCGGTCGTACGGTCAACCGACCCCTACGCCGATGGTCCCGCTGCGGTCGTACGGTCAACCGACCCCTACACCGACGGTCCCGCTGCGGTCACACTGACAGCCGACCCTTACGCCGACGTTCCCCCGCCCGACTATCCCGACGCGCCTGCACCGTTCGACGACCCCCACGAACCACCACACGAACCACCCGCGAGCGCCCTCGGCGCGCCGGATCGGCACGGCCAGGACGAATTCCCGCTGCCCCCACACGACTTCGAACCGCATCCCGACAAGTCCGAGCCGCCGCTCAGCGACTTCGAACCGCCTTTCGACGACGAACCGCCTTTCGACGAATTCGAGCCACCCCCAGACGAGTTCGGCCCATCGGCCTCCGAACCCACACCGCCCCACGACCATTCCGCTGGACACGTGGACGATCCCGACGGCTGGGCCGCCGACGTCGATGCGCTACTCGCCGAATTCGAAGCCGACCAAGCCATCGCGGAAGAAGTCGAACTCCCCGGCCAGATCGCCGCCACCGCTCTGGTCGAAATGCGCGCGGACCCAGCCAAACTCGCCGCCCGTCTGCGCCGCCCGCTGCCGTTCCCGCCGAATCCGCTGGCCCGGCGCGGCACCGCCTTCCACGCCTGGGTGCAGCGTTGGTTCGCCGCCGACCGCCTGCTCGGCTTCGATGAACTGCCCGGCGCGGACAGCAGCGCCGCCGATGCGGGCGTGGACACCGAACTGGTCACCATGCAGGAGTCGTTTCTGAATTCGCCGTGGGCCCACCGCAGCCCGATGGAGGTGGAGATCCCCTTCGAAACCTCCATTGCTGGCACGGTGATCCGCGGCCGGATGGATGCCGTCTTCGCCGAACCCGGCGGCGGCTGGATCGTGGTCGACTGGAAAACCGGTGCCGAACCCGCGCCCGCCGACGAGCCAGCGGTCGCCATGCAGCTGGCCGTCTACCGGCTGGCCTGGGCCAGGCTGATGGCCGGGCGCGAGCACGGCACCGAGGCGGAAATGCTCGAACGCATCGGCGCCGCATTCCATTACGTGCGCACCGGACGCACCATCGCGCCCGCCGACCTGCCCGGTCCGGACGAATTGGCCGAGCTGATCAGGAATGCCGCGCCGAATGATCCGCGACCCTAGGTTCACCGACTGTTCGTGTGGGTGCAGAGTGCGATCGCGGATACCCGGTAGGCTCCGGTGCGTGCCGGAGGGACAGATAACGCCGGAGGTAATCGACTCGGCCAGGGCGGGTGAGTCCGGTGTTCGGTGATCGCACACGCAGTGTCGGATTGTCGAGTCGCCCGGATTTCGCGCTGGTCGGTGTGCTACGCATTCCCGAAATCCAGTCCAGTCCAGGGGCATCGCTGGTGCGCCGGGTGCTCTTCGCGATCGGGTTGCTGTTCGCCGCGGCACTGGTGGTGTACGTGGGTCGCGATGGGTACCACGACAATTCCGGGAACGAGCTGTCGTTCCTCGACGCCCTCTACTACGCGACGGTATCGCTGTCGACCACCGGCTACGGCGATATCGCGCCGGTCACCCCTGAGGCCAGGCTCGTCAATATCGTCATCATCACCCCGCTGCGCATTCTCTTCCTCATCGTGCTCGTCGGTACCACCATCGGCGTACTCACCGAGCGTTCCCGGCAGGCATTCAAGATTCAGCGTTGGAGGCGCAGCGTGCGTAATCACACCGTCGTGGTCGGATACGGGACGAAGGGCCGCACCGCGGTCGACGCCATGCTCGGCGACGGCATACAGCCCGCCGATATCGTCGTGGTGGATACCGATTCCGTCGCACTGGACGCCGCGGCGAATGCGGGCCTAGTGACGGTGCACGGTTCGGCCACCCAATCCGATGTGCTCCGGCTGGCCGGTGTGCAGCGCGCGGCCTCGGTCATCGTCGCCGCGAACCGCGACGACACCGCCGTACTGGTCAGCCTGACGGCACGCGAACTCAATAAGAACGCCAAGATCGTGGTCGCCATCCGGGAGGCCGAGAACACCCATCTGCTGCGCCAGTCCGGCGCGGATTCGGTGGTGGTCTCCTCCGAGACCGCGGGCCGGCTGCTCGGCATTGCCACCACCACCCCGACCGTGGTCGAGATGATCGAGGATCTGCTGACCCCCGAGGAGGGCTTCGCCGTTGCCGAACGCGAGGTGGAACCGTCCGAGGTCGGCGGCTCGCCTCGGCATCTCGGCGATATCGTGCTCGGCGTGGTGCGCGGCGGTGTGCTGATCCGGGTGGGCCAGGCCGAGGTGGACGCGCTGGAGGCGACCGACAAGCTGCTGTACATCCGGCACGCGGGCCGGTGATACCGGCGCGACGGTTGGCGTTCGGGGCGGCGCGATAGTCTCGAACCGTGGCCTCAGGATTTCAGCTCAACGGTGTTCCGCTGCTTTCGCGTTCAGTGCTCGACCGGGCCGAGGAGATCCGGACCGATGAACAGGCGCTGAAGGAGGGCTGGGCCGAGGCCGAACTACTCCGGGTCAATACGCGCGGGCAGTTCCGCTTCGACAACGGTGCACTGGTGCTGGAACCGGCGATCGAACTGTCCGCCGAACCGAATCCGGCCGCGGTATTTCTCGGCATCAGCAACGACAGACATGTCTGGGCGGTGCGCGATCCCGAACTGCAGGGCACGCTGACCGATCTGCGGGCGATGGCGGGTGGCGTCGACGATCTCACCGCCGGTCTGCTCACCGCCGCCATGGCCCTGCTGAACTGGCATGACAAGGCCGGTTTCAATGCCGCCGACGGCACCGCGACCGTCGCGACCAAGGGCGGTTGGTCGCGGGTCACCGAGGGCGGCCACGAGGAGTTCCCCCGGATCGATCCGGCCATCATCTGCCTGATCCACGACGGCGGCGACCGAGTGCTGCTGGCCCGCCAGCACACCTGGCCCAAGACGCTGTTCTCCCTGCTCGCCGGATTCGTCGAGGCGGGTGAGTCGCTGGAACGCTGCGTCGAGCGTGAGATGCTCGAGGAAGTCGGGGTCCAGGTCCGTGACATCACCTACCTGGGCAGTCAGCCGTGGCCGTTCCCGCGCTCGCTGATGCTCGGATTCGCTGCCGTCGCCGATCCCGATCAGCCGCTGACCTTTTCCGACGGCGAGATCGTCGAGGCCTACTGGTTCACCCGCGCTGAGGTGCGCGAGGCGCTGGCCGCCGGCGATTGGTCCGCGCAGAACCAGGGTGCGCGGCTACTGCTGCCGGGATCGATCTCCATCGCGCGCACGATCGTGGAGTCCTGGGCGGCGCAGGAGAGCTGATCGCCGGGCACAAAAAGTTCCGTGCGGGCCGTGAGGTCCGCACGGATATCGTGGCCGGCCCGGTCAGGCCAGCGTGGCGAGCGTCTGCTTGACCGCGGCCAGTGACGGGTTGGTGGCCGTCGAACCGTCCGCGAACTTCACGGTCGGCACCACATGGTTGCCGCCGTTCACACTGCCGACGAACTCGGCCGATGCCGGATCCTGTTCGATATCGATCTCGACATAGCTGATACCGGACTCGTCCAGCTGCTTCTTGAGCCTGCGGCAGTAGCCGCACCAGGTGGTCGAGTACATCGTCAAGGCGGGAGTCACGTCAGTCACGGATCGTTCAACATTCTACGGTCCGATCCTGTTCCGCCCTGGGACTTGCGCTGGATTTAATATGCGCGCATACTAAGTCCATGACAACGATCGCCACCGCACAGGCCACCTCGACCGCCGCACCCGCCGCCTTCTTCGCCAAGTGGGCCGATATGGCCACCTGGCCGGAGTGGAACAACGACACCGAATGGGTCCGCCTCGACGGTTCGTTCGTCCAGGGCGCGACCGGCACCTTGAAGCCGAAGGGCGGCCCCAAGGTCCCGTTCCGCATCGAGCGGCTCTCCGATACCGAATTCGTCGACGTCTCCAAGCTCATCGGCGCCCGCCTGACCTTCGACCACCAGGTCGCCACCGGTCCGGGGGGCACAACGGTGACGGTGACCGTCTCGATCGACGGGCCGCTGCGCTGGTTCTGGATCAAGGTGATGGGCGGCGATCTCGCCAAGTCCGTCGCGCCCGATCTCGATGCCCTCGTCGCGGCGGCCGAGGCGGTGCTCGTATGACTACAGCATCGCGCAGCGATTCGTTGAGGGGTGGCGGTCGGGCGACGGGTGGGCCTACTGCATCGCGGAGCGATTCGATGGGGGGTGATGGTCGGGCGACGGGTAGGCGCTCGGCGTCGCGCAGCGATTCCATGACGGGTGGCGCGGCCGGGCAGCGGTACTGGCTCGGCGTGGTTTCGCGTGAGCACGTCCAGCGCGGTGTCGAACTCGGCATCGCGCAGGTCAACCACGGCAAGCGGACACCGCTGGAACGGATGCGTCCCGGCGATGGCTTCCTCTATTACTCACCGCGCGAGGGCATGCGGACCGGCGCGCCGATCCGTTCCTTCACCGCCATCGGCACCATCGCCGACCGCCCCGTCTGGCAGGCGGATCCGCAGGACGGCGGCTGCTTCCAGCCGTGGCGCCGCGCGGTGCACTACCGCACCGACGCGCGTGCGATCCCCATCGACGAACTGCGCGGCGAACTGGATCTCACCAGCGCGCCGAATTGGGGCATGGTGCTGCGCCGCGGACTGGTCGAACTGACCGCGCACGACTTCGCGGTCATCGCGCAGGCGATGATCGACGAACCACAAGCAAGGGAGGCATATGAGTGAGGACCGGGGGCTGCGCTCCGAATTCGCCGAGGCCGACGAAAGTCCCGGGCTCTTGCTCTGGCAGGTGACCAACCGCTGGCAGGCCGCCCAGCGGGCGGCGCTGGCCCCGTTCGACCTGACCCATGTGCAGTTCGTCCTGCTGGCCGCGCTGACCTATCTGGCCGCCCGGCGCGACGAACCGGTGATGCAACGTGATCTGGCCGCGCACGCCGCCACCGATCCGATGATGACCTCCCAGGTCTTGCGCGCGCTCGAGCAGAAGGGCCTGCTCGAGCGCCGCGACCACCCGCACGACCGCAGGGCCAAGGCCCTCGTCCCCACCGAAGACGGTGTGGCACTGGCGAATCGGGCGCTGGTCGTGGTCGAGAACTGCGATCACGAGTTCTTCGGCCCGCTCGGCGGCGAGGCGCGGGCGTTCGCGGGCGCGCTCCGACAATTGCGCGATCGTTAGGCGCTCATCGCCTCGTCCGTCGCGCGATCCGCCTCGTGCAACAGCGCGATCGGTTGGGTGGCGTGGCGGGTTTGTGGCCGGGCGGCACGACTTGTCGGCGGGCACTGCCATGATGTGTGTCGTGTCGGCAACCAGTACGAGCGAGCCCCCGCGGCCAGCACTGGACTTGCTGGACCCCGAACAAGCCGCCGCCGTGCGCGCGCCGCGCGGGCCGGTGTGTGTGCTCGCGGGCGCGGGGACCGGCAAGACCAGGACCATCACCCATCGCATCGCACATCTGGTCTCCGCCGGACATGTGAAGGCCGACCAGGTGCTCGCGGTGACGTTCACCGCGCGCGCGGCGGGGGAGATGCGCGCCCGCCTGCGCGGGCTCGGACTCGGCGGCGAGGCCAATCAGGTGCAGGCGCGCACCTTCCACGCGGCGGCGCTGCGGCAACTGAAGTACTTCTGGCCGCAGGTCGTCGGGGATGTGCCCTGGCAGTTGATCGATCGCAAGTACCCGATCGTGGCGCAGGCGGCGCACCAGGCCGGATTGTCCTCACATACCGAAGCCGTTCGCGATCTGCTCACCGAAATCGAATGGGCCAAGGCCACTCTCATCGCACCGGAGGACTATCCGGCGGCCGTGGCCCAACATCGACGCGAACCACCGTATGACCCGATGCGGGTCGCCGCGGTCTACCGCGGCTACGAAAAGCTCAAGGCCACGCCGGACGGTCTGCTGCTCGACTTCGATGACCTGCTGCTGCACACCGCCGCCGCACTGGAGGACTATCCCGCGGTGGCCGACGAATTCCGCGGGCGCTACCGCAGTTTCGTGGTCGATGAATATCAGGACGTCACGCCCCTGCAGCAGCGGGTGCTCGATGCCTGGCTCGGCGAGCGCGACGATCTGACCGTCGTCGGCGATGCGAACCAGACGATCTATTCGTTCACCGGCGCCACCCCCGGCTATCTGCTCGACTTCTCCCGGCGCTTTCCAGAGGCGACGGTGATCCGGCTGGAACGTGACTACCGCTCGACGCCGCAGGTGGTCTCGCTGGCCAATCGGGTCATCGGTGCCGCGCGCGGGCGCATCGCTGGCACCCGGCTGCAACTGGTCGGCCAGCGCGACGATGGGCCGGAACCGGGCTTCGCCGAATTCGACGATGGTCCCGCCGAGTCCGCCGCGGTCGCCCGGTCCATCAAGAAACTGATCGCCGCGGGCACACCGGCCGCCGAAATCGCGGTGCTCTACCGGATCAACGCGCAATCCGAGGCCTATGAACAGGCGTTGACCGAGCAAGGCATCCCTTATCAAGTCCGCGGTGGCGAGGGCTTCTTCGCCCGCGCTGAGGTAAGGCAAGCCATATCCACGCTGCGTCAGGTCGCATCTCGCGAGGATCTGCCCGACCGGTCCCGCAGCGGTAAGGCCCTGGTCACTTTGGTGCGCGCCGCCCTCGCGCCGGTCGGCCTCACCGCCACCGAACCTGCGGGCGCCCAGGCCCGCGAGCGCTGGGAATCGCTGGTGGCGCTGGTGCGGCTGACCGAGGAGTTGGTCGACCACGACGATGCACTCGATCTACCCGGCCTGTTGCGTGAACTGGCCGCGCGCGCGGAGGCCAGGCATCCACCGACGGTGCAGGGTGTCACCCTCGCGTCATTGCACGCGGCGAAGGGCCTGGAGTGGGATGCGGTATTCCTGGTCGGCGTCGCAGACGGCACCCT
Source organism: Nocardia sp. NPDC005998 (assembly GCF_040614395.1). Lineage (NCBI taxonomy): Bacteria > Bacillati > Actinomycetota > Actinomycetes > Mycobacteriales > Nocardiaceae > Nocardia > Nocardia sp. NPDC005998. Next base: position 760,920 of record NZ_JBEXUI010000001.1, read on the forward strand.
GCCGATCGCGCATGTGCTCGGCGACGACGGCTCGGTCGCCGATCAGGCCGCGCTGGAGGAGGAGCGGCGACTGCTCTATGTCGGCGTGACCAGGGCCCGCGAACACCTGCAGCTGTCCTGGGCGCTGGCTCGCGGCGGGGGCAGCAGACGCACCCGGCGGCGCTCCCGGTTCCTCAACGGTCTGGTCCCCGACGACTCGCCCGCCTCGCGAATCGCCGCGCCGGTCGCCGACAGCGCCGCGAACGGCGTGCGCCCGACCTGCCGGATCTGTGCCAAACCATTGATCGGCACCTATGCGACCATGCTCGGTCGCTGTCGCCGCTGCCCGGCCGAACTGGATGCCGAGCTACTGGCCGCGCTGCAGGCGTGGCGCGCGGAGAAGGCGCAGGATCTGCGGGTGCGTGAGTTCGTGATCTTCACCGACACCACACTCACCGCGATCGCCGAGCAACTGCCCGCCGATGACAACGCACTGGCCGCCATCCCTGGAATCGGGGCCAAGAAGCTCGAGCAATACGGTGCCGAGGTGTTGAAGATAGTCGCATCGCGGCTGCGGTCAAGCCCACAAAACCGCAGGTAGAAAATAGGTTGTCGCGAAGAGCGCCAACACATATGGTGGGATGACGCACGGGAGGTCATCCCGGCGCGCACAGTTACCGACACGAGTACAGGAGGGAGGCAGAACGATGAATGGCAATACGAACTTCAGCGCTAGCGGCGTTGCGGTGAATGCTGCACCCGTCATGTCGGCCTCCCGGGGGATCCTCGCTGCTTTGCAGGGGATCGGTCTGTCCGGCGTCGACGTATTCGGGATTCAGGCGCAATCCATGCCTATGCATTCGCCGATTTGCGTCAACAAGCAGGACAAGCCCAGCGCGGGCTGGCACCCGGCATTTGCCACCGAGGCAAAAGTCGGCGCATTCGCAGTTGAGGCCGGATATGCACCGGCAGATCTGCGGGCAGCACGCCTCCGCCGCACCACCCACCCAGCGACCGTGATCAGGATTCGACAGAGATGTCGAACTAGGTAGGGAACACTCCCCGACCTCCTGGCCACGGATCGCCCGAAGCGAAACCGTGGCCAGTATTTTCTACCGGCCCTTCAGCCACAACCGGCCTCGGTTTCGCGGAACGAACGAAACGTACCGCTGCAAACGAGCTGAAGGAGAACGACGTGTTCACCGCAGAGAGCTGGCCACAAGCCACTACTGACGTGACATGCCGAACCGTGGCACGGCCTACCCGCCCCCGGGAGGTCACAAAGGTCCTGCCTTGTCGAGCCGGAGATCCCGATCTCTGGTTCGCCGAGAGCCCGGTCCAACTGGAGCAGGCCAAGGCGCTGTGCGCGTCATGCCCCATCCGCAAAGGCTGCCTGAGCGCGGCCATGGATCGGCGTGAGCCGTGGGGTGTCTGGGGCGGTGAGATCTTCGACCAGGGTGTCGTGATCGCCCGCAAGCGCCCGCGTGGTCGTCCACGCAAGGTCGCGATCTTGGCATGAGATCGCTGCCCTCCCTCCCTCCGGTCGCTGAGGCCTATCCGGCCGTTTCGGATCCGGGCCGGGCCCAGGAACGAGAAAGCAAACAAGCCGCTCACCGTGAGATCCGGTGGGCGGCTCGTTTGCGTTCTGGTTCAATATCTTTCGGTCGGGGACCGTCAGCTGGCCGAGCGCTCCTCGCAGAAGCCGGGCATCCAGGTCCGCACCAACTGCATGAACGGCAGCTCGGCATCGAGCTGGGCCAGGATGCCGACCGAACCGCCGAGCACTCGGAAGATCATCACGAACTGCGCGGGCAACTGCAGGGCGCGCGCGGTCTTCATATCCGCGCTGGTGAAATTGGAGGCCTTACCGGCCACCCGCTGCATCCACTTGCGGGTGAAGTGGAACGAATCGGTCTGGATCGGGTCGGTGAACGGTCGCAGGTAGTCGGCGATCTCCTGATCGGTGACCGTCCGGCCCGGAATCACCCAGCCGTTGTCGTACATGAGCTCGACCAGTTCGTCGAAGCGTTCGTCGATTTCCAGCGCGAGCATGCGCCCCAGTACCTCCGGAAAGCCGTCCGGCATGGGTGCGCAGGCGCCGAAATCGATGACGGCAAGTTTGCCATCGGGCAGCACCATGAAGTTGCCCGGATGCGGGTCGGCGTGCAGCAGGCCGACGGTCTCCGGTGAGGAGAAGTGGAACTTGCCCATCAATCCGGCTACTCGATTGCGCAGCGCGCGAGTGCCTTCCGGATCCTCGGCGCCCTTTTTGATGATCGCCGAGACCGCGGTGCCGTCCAGCCATTCGGTCACGATCACCTTCGGCGCGCTGGCCACCACCTTCGGCACCACGATCTCCGGATGCCCGTCGAACCCCTTCGCGAAGGCGCGCTGGTTGGCGGCCTCATTGCGATAGTCGAGTTCTTCCTCGGTGCGCTCGGTGATCTCGGCCAGGATCGGCTTGATATCCGCGCCCGGAATTACCGAGGCGATCAGGCCGGTCATCCGTGAAAGTGTCTTGAGATCGGCGCGCAGCGCCTCATCGGCGCCGGGATACTGCACCTTTACCGCGACATCCCGGCCGTCGGACCATACCGCCCGGTGCACCTGGCCGATGCTCGCCGATGCGGCCGGAGTGTCGTCGAAGGATCGAAAGCGTTGCCGCCATTGGGTTCCGAGTTGTTGGTCGAGGACCCGGTGCACGGTCTCGGCTGGCATCGGCGGCGCGGCCGCCTGCAATTTGGTGAGTGCCTCGCGATAGTGCTCGCCGAACTCCTCGGGAACCGCGGCCTCCATCACGCTCAGCGCCTGGCCGAATTTCATCGCGCCACCCTTGAGCTCACCCAATACGGTGAACAGTTGCTCGGCGGCCTTCTGGTTCAACTGGGCGTTGATCTCCGACTTATCGCCACCGGCCAGCTTCTTGCCGAACCCGACGGCGGCCCGTCCGGCGATTCCGAGCGGAATCTTGGCTAACTTGGCATTGCGGGTTGAGCGACGACGCACAATCTCAGACACGTACCCATCATGGCGGACAGACCCGTGGCTTTGCCATGCCAATACTGATGTCTTTGCTTGGCGGAGTGTAAGAATCGACACGCTCATCGGGGCGGACCAGCGAAAACCGCGCGGCATCCGCATCCTTCGTGCTGCGGCCATTCGCGACGCGAGATCCGGTAGGTATCCAGTTCGAGTTCGATCGTGGTGTTCATGGTGTCCAGCGGCCGCTCGGGTGAACAGCGCATGATCGCTTCGAGTTCGCCGAGCAGCAATGCCGCGGTGGCCAGGATTCCGGCCGGTGCGGCATGCCCGACCCGACCGAGCAGCTGGCTCGCGAGTTGTGGCCATTCCGGGTCGTATTCACATCGGGTGAGATCGAGGCAGCGCAGACAACTCGTCAAGCCGGGAAATACCAGCGGCCCGACGATCCCCTTGTTGCCATCGCGAATACGGACCTGTAGATGTGGAATCCCGTGCAGCACCAGCTCATTGGCCAATCGCGGGTCGATGACCAAGGCATCGGCCAGCACCACGAGTTCACCGCGCCAGGCGAGCACCGAACCGTCGGGGCGGTACCCACGCGACCGGACCGCCCGCAGCCCGAGCCGCCGCAGTCCCGTCGCGACCGCATCGGAGAGCGGCCCCAGCCCGTGCACCCGCACCGATCGCACCTGGCCGAGCCGCTGGTCCGGATGCAGGAGCAGCCCCGCGTCATCGATCCGGTTCAGCAGTTCGGCCGCGTCCGCTGGGGCGATCCCACATTCCCCGGCCCGCCAGATGAGCTGCGGTCGACTCTGCATCCCATCCAGCAGTCGCAGAAACGCGATCACCGTCTCGGTATCCAATGCGGTCCGATCCAGCAGCAACGCCCCCTCGGGATCCCACCCCAACTGCACGACCCCGGACGGCCGCACCAAAACCGTCACCCGCGGCGCCAGCATCGGCCCGCATATCCGCCTCGTCATGCCAGCAGTATGCGGACAGCGTGATCGGCGAATAGGCGCGAATCCCGTGGTAATCCACAGGGATTCGCGCTTATCAACAGGACAGTACTAGGACGGGTCGGTGTCCTTGTCGAGGTTCGGGCCGGATTCGCGGCCGTCCTCGGCGGCCTCGCGCTCGGCCTTCTCGCGGGCCTCGGTTTCGGCAAGTTGGGCCAGCGGATCGTCGAATGCGTCCGTGCCGCCGCCGATTACCGAGTCGATGAAGGCGGCGGGGGAGTCCAGATCGTTGGAATCCGGTAGCAGGTCCGGATGCGCCCAGATGGCGTCTCGGGCGTCGATGCCCGCATCGGTGGTGAGCCGCCGCCACAGCGCCGCCGCCTCCCGCAGCTTGCGGGGCCGCAGCTCGAGTCCGACCAGGGTCGCGAAGGTCTGCTCGGCAGGACCGCCGGTGGCGCGGCGGCGGATCAGGGTTTCGGCGAGGGCACCGGCACCGGGCAGGCGATCCCCGACCGCATCGGTGACCACGACCTGGACCCAGCCCTCGATCAGGGCGAGCAGCGTCTCCAGTCGTTCCAGCGCCTGCTTCTGCTCCGGGGTGGTCTGCGGTTCGAAGGCGCCCTGGGACAGGATCTCCTCGAGCTTCGAGGGATCGGTCAGCGACATCGGGTCGATGCCCTGGGCCGCCGACTCCAGGGCCGAGAAGTCCATCTTGATGCCGCGGGCATAGTCCTCGACCGCGCCGAGCACCTGCTGACGCAGCCACGGCACATGTCCGAACAGCCGCTGATGCGCGGCCTCGCGGGCCGCGAGAAAGACCAGGATCTCGCTCTCCGGCTGTTCCAGCCCGGCGCTGAACTCGGAAATGGCCGCGGGCAGCAGCGCCGCGGTGCCGGTCGGGCCGAGCGGCAGTCCGATATCGGTGGAGGTCAGCACCTCCTTGGCGAGCTGGCCGAGCGCCTGGCCGAGCTGTGAGCCGAAGGCCAGCCCGCCCATCTGCCCGAGCATGCCGACCATCGGACCGGCGAATTCGCGCGCCTCCTCCGGCAGCTGTGCGGTCCACATTCCGGAGATCTGTTCGGCCACCGGATCACATAGCCGCTTCCAGGTCGGCAGCGTCTCCTCGATCCAGTCGTTGGCGGTCCACGCCGCGGTCTTGTTCGCGCCAGCGGGCAGGGTGGTCGCACCGTCGAGCCACAGTTCGGCCAGGTGCGCGGCGTCGGCGACGGCGCTGACGGTGCCCGAGGCGACCGGCGTCACACTCGCGCCGAGCTGCTGGCGGGCCAGTCGCTTGGCCACGTCGTAGTTGACCGGGCCAGCCTGTGCCGACCCCGGCTGCCCCATCCCACTGAGCATCTGGCCGAGCGAGGTGAGCATCTGCCCGAGCTGTGTCGGATCGAAACCGCCCGCACCTGCCCCGCCGAAGCCGAACGGATCGTTCGCCCCGGGACCGCTCGGCTCGTCGCCGCGCTTGCGGTCGTCGTCATCGCGGTTCGAGAATCCGAAGGGGAGGTCACTCATACCCTAAACATACGCGTGTGGCGTGGGGGTTCGATGTTCGCGCGGCGCGAAATCAGGACACGCGCGCGGGGCATAAATATGCGCCTCGTCCGCCCGGCCGCGCGGGCGATCACTACTGTGGTCCAGGTGAATCGTCGGATCCTGACCCTGGTGGCCGCTCTGATCCCGGTGCTCGTCCTCGGTGCGGTGGGCAGTGTGCTCACTGTGCCGTTCGTCGCACTCGGTCCCGGACCCACGTTCAATACCCTCGGCGCGGTGGACGGCAAGCAGGTCGTCGATGTTCGCGGCGCCGAGGTGGACCCGGTGACCGGACACCTGAATATGACCACGGTCTCGGTGCGCGATGGGCTGAACATCTTCGAGGCGTTCGGATTCTGGGTCAGCGGCGAGCACGGATTGGTCCCGCGCTCCGAGGTGTATCCGCCCGGTGTCCCGCGCGAGGAGATCGATAAGTCCAATCAGCAGGACTTCAAGAGCTCCGAGAGCAATGCCGAGATGGCCGCGATGCACTTTTTGAACCTGCCGACAGTGGTGCTGGTGAACACGGTCTCCGATGACGGCCCGGCCAAGCAGACGCTGCGCCCGGGCGATGAAGTGGTCAGCGTCAACGGCGCGCCGATCGCCACGCCGAAGGATGTCGTGACCGCGGTCTCCGCGCAGGCACCGGGCAGTGAGCTCACCGTGGTGTACCGCCGCGAGAACGCCGAACAGACGGCGACGATCACACTGGCCGCCCGCCCCGATGACGCGAACAAGGGCTATCTCGGTATGTCCATGACCGAGGGCGCCCGCCCGCCGCTGCAGGTCTCGTTCAACCTCGCCGATATCGGCGGCCCATCGGCGGGCCTGATGTTCAGCCTCGCGCTGGTCGATAAGCTCTCGCCCGGCGAACTCGACGGCGGCAAGTTCGTCGCTGGCACCGGCACCATCGATCAGGACGGCAAGGTCGGCCCGATCGGCGGCATCCAGTACAAGATGATGGCCGCGCGTGATGCCGGTGCCGAGACCTTCCTGGTCCCGGCCGCCAACTGCAATGAGGCCAGGCAGCGCACGCCGGACGGCCTGCGGCTGGTGAAGGTTGAAAACCTCAGCGGCGCAGTGCAATCGCTCAATGACATCAACGCGGGCCGGGACACCGTCTCCTGCGGCTGAATCACTCCATCGTGTGGTGCAGTGCCTCGATGAGGTTGGGCGCCAGGTTCGGGTAGGTGCGCAGGTCGAGATCGCCGAAGTCGTCGGCATCGTCTTCCGGCTTCAGCTGCAGCAGGCACAGTTCCGCGCCGGAGCGCAGCACCGCGGCGAGCAGCCGTGCCGTGCGCCGCTCCGGATGCGTCTCGGCGGCGGCGCGCGCCGCGGCGTCGGCGGCCTCGTGATCGGCGAGCAGCGGGGTGAGCGCGTCGTCCAGCGTGCTCTCGGCATCCGGCGGTAGCACCACGATCTCCTGGACCAGCACACAGCCGCTGACCGCCTCGGGCCAGCTGGTGGTGGCGAGGAATTCGTCGAGCGCCATCGATCCGCCGGTGATGTCGTCCGGGAACGATTCCTGGGCAATCGGCGTCAGCTCGCTGCCCTGGTCGAGCTGATCGAGCAACCCGGGCTCGGCCGCGACCAGATCGGCCGTCGGCACCAGCGCGAACATCTGCGGCGGTCTGCCCCAACCCTCGGCGTCGACGAACTCCGCCACCTCACGGACGGAACGGGCGAGGACGAGTTCGGCGTGCAGATCTGCGGTCACACCGGACATCCTTACACCCCCACACCCTTGCCAGAGCATTCAGGCCGAGGTCGGCGCCGTTTCGCGACCGCCACGGAGCGAGTCTTACGAGCGACCCGTTCGCGGCCCGTCTCGCGTCCGAGCCGAAGGCTCGGCCATCGAAATCAGCCGAGTCGTCGAAGCGCATGCGACGAAGTCGCGAGTCTCGACGGCTCGGACGCGAGACCCACCCGTCGCCCGACCACCACCCCTCATCGAATCGCTACGCGATGCTGAATCTTCGGGGGCCGCGAACACGCGGTGCCGCAGGCGCCGCAAATTCAACACAGCGCCCGCGCGGCCGACGTCACAGATTACGTAGAGTGGGCGCGAGACGGTCCGGAACGGACCACCTGCAAAATCGGACTGCGGTGCGACAACCGAGTGATCGGTACGAGCGCCGCCGGACCTTGGAGAGTGGCATCGTGGGCATGCGGCCCCCCACCGGCTTACCTTCGTTGTCCCGACGCAGCCGAGTGCTGCTGGTGGCGGCCATCATCCTGGCGGCGCTGCTGCTGCTGGGACCGCGGTTTACCGACACCTATACGAACTGGTTGTGGTTCGGCGAGGTCGGCTTCCGCAGTGTCTATCTCACTGTCTTGCGCACGCGGATCCTGCTGTTCCTGGTCGTCGCGCTGTTCGTGGGCCTTGTCGTCTGGTTGGCGCTGCTGCTGGCCTACCGGACCAGGCCGGTATTCGTGCCGGTGGCCGGTCCGAACGATCCGATCGCGCGTTACCGCACCACCGTGATGAGTCGGCTCAAGCTGTTCGGCATCGGTATTCCGCTGGTGCTCGGCGTGCTGTCCGGCCTGGTGGCGCAGTCGAATTGGGTCACCGTGCAGCTGTACCTCAACGGCGGCTCGTTCGGCCAGCAGGATCCGCAGTTCGGCCTGGACGTCGGCTTCTACGCCTTCGATCTGCCCTTCTACCGGATGGTGCTGAACTGGCTGTTCGTCGCGTCGGTCATCGCGTTCTTCGCCAGCCTGGTGACGCACTATGTCTTCGGCGGCCTGCGCCTGACCGGGCGCGAGGGCACGCTGACCAGGCCCGCGCGCATCCAGCTGGCCGTGATCGCCGGAATCTTCGTGCTGCTCAAGGCCGTCGCATACTGGTTCGACCGCTATGAACTGCTCTCCAGCAGCCGCAAGGAGCCGACCTTCACCGGCGGTTCCTATACCGATATCAACGCCGTGCTGCCCGCGAAGCTGATACTGCTGTCCATTGCGGTGATCTGCGCGATCGCCTTCTTCGCCGGAATCGTGCTGCGCGATCTGCGGGTGCCCGCGATGGCGGCCGCGCTGCTGCTGCTCTCCTCGGTCCTGGTCGGCGCGGTGTGGCCGCTGGTGGTCGAGCAGTTCTCGGTGCGCCCGAATGCCGCCGATAAGGAGAGCACCTACATCGAACGCAATATCGCCGCCACCAGGCAGGCGTTCGGCATAACCTCCGACAAGATCGAGTACAAGGACTACAAGGGCGACAGTAAGAAGAGCCCGCTGGAGGTTCCGGTCGACGCGGCCACCATCGGCAATGCGCGACTGCTCGACCCGAATATCCTCTCGCCCACCTTCACTCAGCTCAAGCAGCTGAAGAACTTCTACGGCTTCCCGGAGTCGCTGGATATCGATCGCTACAACCTCGGCGGCGATGTGCAGGACTACATTGTGGCCGCGCGCGAGCTGCATCCGTCGGCGCTGAGCGGCAACCAGCTCGACTGGATCAACAAGCACACCGTCTACACCCACGGCAATGGCTTCGTGGCCGCACCGGCCAACCGGGTCAACAAGCCGCAGTACGACGATCCGAATGCCGCCGGTGGCAGCAGTGACAGCGGCTATCCGATCTTCCTGGTCAGCGACCTGTTCAATACCACCGACCAGCAGCAGATCAAGGTTGACCAACCACGTATCTACTACGGTGAGCTGATCTCGCAGTCCAACCCGGACTATGCGATCGTCGGCGGTGTCAGCGGCCAGCAGCCGCGCGAATACGACTCCGACACCGCGCAGTTCACCTATAGCGGCAAGGGTGGCGTCTCGATCGGCAACTGGTTCAATCGGTTGGCCTTCGCCGCGAAGTACACCGAGCGCAACATCCTGTTCTCCTCCGCCATCGGTGACAACTCCAAGATTATCTTCAATCGCAGTCCGCGCGAGCGGGTGCAGAAGGTGGCGCCGTGGCTGACCACCGACGGCAATGCCTATCCGGCGGTTGTCGACGGCCGGATCCAGTGGATCGTCGACGCGTACACCACGCTGGACAATTACCCGTACGCGCAGTCCACCTCGCTGGAGGGCGCGGTCGAGGACAGCATCGATAAGAAGACCGGACGGCTGCTGCCGCGCAAGGAGGTCAGCTACATCCGCAACTCGGTGAAGGCCACCGTGGACGCCTACGACGGCACGGTGACCCTCTACGAGGTGGACTCCACCGACCCGGTGCTCAAGGCCTGGCGCGGTGTGTTCCCCGGCGCCGTCAAACCGGAGAGCGAGATCTCCCCGGAGCTGCGGGCGCACTTCCGCTATCCCGAGGATCTGTTCAAGGTGCAACGCGAGATGCTGACCAAGTATCACGTGGACAATCCGCGAGAGTTCTTCACCAACAACGCCTTCTGGTCGGTGCCGAGCGATCCGACCACCGAGGGCGGCACGTTCAACCAGCCCCCGTACTACGTGCTGCTCGGTGATCCGGCGACGAATAAGCCGGTGTTCAACCTGACCAGTGCCATGGTCGGTTACAACCGCCAGTTCCTCTCCGCCTATATCTCGGTGCGGTCGGATCCGGAAGGCTATGGCAAATTCACGATCTTGCAATTGCCGACGGATACCCAGACGCAGGGTCCGCAGCAAACTCAGAACAGCATGACGACGGCGCCCGAAGTCTCCAGTCAGAAAACGCTGCTGTCGAATTCGAACAAGATCAGATATGGCAATCTACTGACATTGCCGATCGCCGACGGCGGAATCCTTTATGTGGAGCCGTTTTACAACGAGCGAAATACCGGTGCGGGCAGCGCCACCTTCCCGCAGCTGCTGCGCGTGCTGGTGAGCTATCGCGATGTGGCGGGCAGTGTGAAGGTCGGCTTCGCCTCCACTCTGGCCGACGCGCTGAATCAGGTATTGCCGGGCACGGGTTCGCTGGCCACGCCGTTCGGCGGTGATCCGACGAGCAGGCCGAAACCGGGCACCACACCGCCGCCGATGCAGGGCACCACCCCGCCGGCGCAGGGCACCAGTGCGCCGCCGCAGGGCACAACGCCGCCGCCCGCGACCGGATCCACCGCCAAGGACGCGGCGGCTGCGGACCTGAACAAGAAGATCGAAAATGTGCGAAATGCCATGAAGTCCGGCAACTTCCAGGACTTCGGCAAGGCGCTGGAGGAACTGGAGGCCGCGGTGAAGGCTTATCAGGACGCCAGTCGCTGATCGTTGAAACCGAGAACGGCCCCGTCACCCGGATTGGGTGGCGGGGCCGTTCCAGTTGACGCCGGACGAGCCGACGTCACCTTCGGCGCCGTTGCCGAGTGACGTCGGCGTCGTGCGTCAGCGACCGAACGAGTCGATCAGCGCGCTGTTCTGGTCCAGGAGCTGCTTGTACGGCCCCTCTAGGCCGTTCTGCTTCGCCAGCTCGAAACCGGCGGACTTGGCCCGCGCGATGGCGGATTCGACGCTGGCGGGCGGGGCGGGGGCGACCACGGCGGGGGTGGGCTCCGGCTCGGCGACGGCCGGGCTCGGCTCGGACTCACCGGCGCGCAGGTACTGGCCGCAGACCGGCCAGGCACCGGCGCCCTGGGTGGCGAGCACGTTCTCGGCGACCCGGATCTGCTCATCCTTGCTGGCGTGATTGGCGGAACCGGCGCCACCGTTGGCGGCCCAGGTGCTCTGCGAGAACTGCAGACCGCCGTAGTAGCCGTTTCCGGTGTTGATACCCCAGTTGCCACCGCTTTCGCACTGGGCGACGCCGTCCCAGTTGTGGGTGGGGGCGGCCGCGGCGGTACCGGTGGAAAGACCGAACGGGACGGCAACGATTGCGCCGGTGACAGCGGCATAGCCGAGGGCGCGGGTGCTGAGCTTCCGGTGTTTCGACATGATGTTTTCCCTCCCTGCGCCCACCGCCCCCGGTAAAAGAAATGCCGAGTCCCTGCCCCCAGGCGTGTCGGGGATCCTCGAACCGCGGGACAGGGTCGCCGGTGTTCGGCGGTTCGAGTTCGTGCCCATCACGTTTGATCCGGGCCGTGGATCGACGGTAACCAAGAAATCTCGGCAGATCACATCTTGATAACTTCGCGAGTGCATGATGCGAATAGCGTGTATATCAGTGTTTGCGCAGGTCGCAAATGCTATAAGAATGGATTCTGGACGGTCTGTTATAGCAACGTTATGTGTTCGGGATCACCATGAAATAGTGGCTCGGGTCACGTTTGAGCCCAATGACGGCCCGGTTCGATTGCGCTCGAGAGTGGTTCTTGTGCGTCTGTCGTCGTTCGCGCAACGGGCTCGGACCGTGCTGCGGCGGACTGTCGAACTCGCTCCGGAGCGCTCTGTGAGCTGCGCCACCGGCCGCCTCTTCCGTTCCTCTTTCAGTCTGCTGACCAGCGAAAATGCCCTGCAAGGTCAGCGATTTGCCTTCTCTGCGTAGACGTGTGTAATGTTGTGTTTACCGACGCGGGGTGGAGCAGCTCGGTAGCTCGCTGGGCTCATAACCCAGAGGTCGCAGGTTCAAATCCTGTCCCCGCTACTAGGGAAACGGCCCGGAACACATTGTTCCGGG
>NZ_JBEXUI010000002.1:0-126318 GCF_040614395.1 Nocardia sp. NPDC005998
CGCCCAGGCCGACAGATCTAGTTCAAGACCCGAAGTCAGTCATAAGGAGGGTCAAACCTCGGCGGGAGGTGCTCACCCACATCCTCTCTGTCATAAGGCGGTCGAATACGCGCCTGTGCGACCACCATTCGGCTACTTTTCGACAGACCCGGCTCAGGCTGGATACGGCAGGAGGTAGCTGGACACGGCACTAGCTGGCTCATTTGCGGCGCATATGACGCTGGTTGTTCGCAGGCCCGAATATTCAGGATCGCGTAGCGATTCGATGAGGGGTGGCGGTCGGGCGACGGATGGGGCTTGCGTCCGGGCCGTCGAGACTCGCGCCTGCAGCTGTGCTTCGACGACTCGGCTGAGTTCGATGGCCACGCCTTCGCGCGGCTGAGTTCGATGGCCACGCCTTCGCGCGGCTGAGTTCGATGGCCGCGCATTCGCGCGGACGCGAGACGGCTGCGAACTCCTCGCTCGTAAGACTCGCTCCGATGTGGTTGCTCCGAGCGGCAATGGATTACGTCGAAACTGCGATATGAACCCGCTCGATGACGGAACCTCGAGTGGTAGCATCCCGGGTCACCTCGGCGTGAAAAGGCATGTACCCGCCGAAGTCCCGGTTTCCGATCGTATCGTGCAGGTGAGTTTTACCGACGCTCCGGGAGGAGATGATCGTGAGCTCGTTCGGCAGGCGGCGACAACGTGGCAGCGGGCGCCGGGGCAAATCAGTGTCGGTACCGTACGCATCCGTTGCCGGGTTCAACGAGCACCGCACCGGCACGGCAGGGCGAAAGGGCAGGAACAGACCCGAGAAGTCGCTGCGCGCACCGTCGCCCACACCGACCGATAGACCTCGGCGCACCCGCGCCGAACGCTTCAGACGGCTGCTGCTCGCCCTGTTCATCACCTTCGTCGCGGTGCCGTCACTGCTGTTCGTGCTCGTCTACTGGAGCGCCGAGATTCCGGATCCCGATTCGGTGCAGACCAACCAGATCGCCACCATCCTCGCCGCCGACGAGACCACCGTGATCGCGAAGGTCGTTCCGCCCGACGGCAATCGGGTTCCGATACCGCTGTCCGATGTTCCGAAACCGGTGCGCGAGGCGGTGCTCTCGGCCGAAGACCGCAATTTCTACAGCAATCCCGGCTACTCGACCTCCGCCTTCCTCCGCGCCGCCCGCGACAACATTCTCGGCAAGGAGGATGCGGGCGGCGGCTCCACCATTACCCAGCAGTATGTGAAGAATGCCTTCCTCGGCTCCGAACGCACCGTAACCAGGAAGATGCGCGAGCTGATCATCGCCGCGAAGATGGCGCGGCAGTGGAGCAAGGACGATATCCTCGCCGCCTACCTCAACACCATCTACTACGGCCGCGGCTCCTACGGCATCTCAGCGGCCGCGAAGGCGTACTTCAACAAGCCAGCGCCGGAACTGACCCGCGCCGAGGGCGCGGTGCTCGCCGCGGTCATCCGCACCCCGTCGATCCTGGATCCGGAAACCCATCTGGCCGATCTGACGGCGCGCTGGAAGTACGTGCTCGACGGCATGGTCGAGATGGGTGTGCTGGCGCCGGGTGACCGCGATGCAACGGTGTTCCCGCAGATCGTCTCGATGAACGAGATCCCGGATGTCAATGAGGCCCGCGGCCCGGAGGGGCTGATCCGCACCCAGGTGCTGCGGGAATTGCGCGCCTCCGGCATCAGCGAGCGGGAACTGAATACCGGCGCATTGCGGATAACCACCACCATCGACGCCAAGGCCCAGCAGGCCGCGCTCGGCGCGATCCACGATCGGCTCGACCCGCAGCCGCCCGAATTGCGCGGCGCGGTGGTTTCGATCGACCCACGCTCCGGCGCGGTGCGCGCCTACTACGGCGGATCAGATGGCATCGGCTTCGATTTCGCGCAGGCACCGCTGCAAACCGGCTCCGCGTTCAAGGTGTTCGCGGTGATCGCGGCGCTGCAGCAGAACATTCCGCTCACCCGCGTGCTCGACAGTTCACCGGTGACCGATCGCGACACCAGGATCACCAACGTGGAGGGCGAATCGTGCGGTAGGTGCTCGATGTCCGAGGCGCTGAAGCGCTCACTGAACACCAGCTTCTACCGGCTGACCATGTCGATGTTCGACGGACCGAAGGCGATCGCCGACGCCGCACACGAGGCCGGGATTCCGGAGGAGATTCCCGGCGTTGCCGGTAAGACGCTGACCGAGGAAGGCGGGCGGCCGCTCAATGGAATCGTGCTGGGCCAGTACCTGGTTCGCCCCATCGATATGGCCTCGGCCTATGCCACGATCGCGAATTCCGGTGTCTACCACCAGCCGTACTTCGTGCAGCGGGTGGTCGCGGGCGACGGCCGGGTGCTGCTCGATCGAGGCGCACCCGATCAGCAGGTCGGCAAGCAGCTCTCGGCGGGTCAGCAGCGCATCCCGCGCGGTATCGCCGACAACACCGCCGGGGCGATGATCCCGATCGCCGCGTATTCGAATGGGCACGGCCTGTCCGGCGGTCGGCCCTCCGCCGCCAAAACCGGCACCACCCAGCTCGGCGCGACCGACCAGAACAAGGATGCGTGGATGATCGGCTTCACGCCGTCGCTGTCCACCGCGGTCTGGATCGGCACCGAACAGTCCGAGCCGATCCGCACCGCGCGGGGCGCGGATATCTACGGCTCCGGCCTGCCCTCCGATATCTGGAAGCAGGTGATGGACGGCGCACTGGAGGGCACGCCGAACGAGCAATTCGCGGTGTCCGCGCCGCTCAGCAGCCAGCCGATCCCGAGCAAACCCTCCAGCGGCAGCTACGACGTCCTGATCCCGCCGTCGACCACCTCGACCGCACCGGTCCTCGTGATCCCGCCCGCGCCCCAGCAGCCTAAGGAAGTCGAAATCTTCCCCGGATTGAGCATTCCGGTCCCGGGTTGACCGATTCGCTATGAATGTTCGTTTACCGGGGCCACGGGAACGCATGACGTGGCAACATCGTTGCCCATAGTGCAGACGATGGGCAACGGCGCCACTCGAGAGCGCAGCGTGGCGAGGACCGAAACCAGGCCGACGCCGACGCCGCAAGATCGATGAGAGAGGATATGCGCACAAGCGACGACACGGCGGCGTGAGCGGCGGGCCCGCACGAGGCAGCGTGCGCGATCGGGCAACGCGAACGCCGCCGATCGAATACAGCGGCGCGCGATGGGCCCGGAGCGCCGCCAGATGGAGACAGACTAGACATAGGGGCAACGCCGGTGGATTTCAATGTCGTTGACCGTCCCGAGACGCTCGTGGCGGGCACAGTGCTTCGCAGCCCGGCGCTCGCGGTCGAGGGGCCGCGGCGCGCGAAGGTGGAGGAGGCGTGGAAACGCAATCTGGCACGCACCCTGCCCGGGCCGCCGACGACCGCATACGTCGACCACGCTCCGGAGATCAACTCGTACCTGACCCATATCGTCGGCTACCGCTGCCACACCCTCGCGGACCTGCTCCCCGGTGACGTGCTGGCCCGGGTGCCCGCTGGCCGGTTCGCGCGGTTCACCCTCAGCGGCGACAACCTCGGCGACACCATCGTGACCATCTGGCGCGCGGTGTGGGATGCCGAGGCCGCCGGACGCTTCGTGCGCTCGTATACCGGTGACGTGGAGCATTATCCGGACGCGCGCACCGCCGAGGTGTTCGTGGCGCTGGCAGAAGAACCGGTCGACGGGTAGGAACAGCTGTGGATTTCGAAATTGTCACATTGGACGAAAGCCTGGTCGCCGGACTGACCGTCCCACTGGCCGGGCGCGAGGTGACCGCCCGCGACCTGGACCTGGTGAATTTCACCTGGGACCGGTACCTGGCGCGCGAGAAGAATGTACCGCGAGTGGCGGCCTATATCGGACAGAACGACCACGCCGTCGCCGTCCTGGGCTACGAGGTCGCCGAAATGGACGATATGGACGCCGGTGACGTGCTGACCCGCATTCCGTCCGGCCGCTACGCGAAATTCGTTGTCTCCGATAAGCCCTACGACCTGCTGCGCACCGCATGGGCGCAGGTCCGCAAGGCGGAGAGCGCGGGCACCATCACCCGCTCGCATACCGCCGAACTCGAGCGCTACACGGGGCCGACGTCGGTCGAGGTGTACGTCTCGCTGGACTGAGTTTTCGAGGCTGATTCGGGGCGCAGGTTCGTCTGGGCGGGCCGAAGTACGGAGTCCGGACGGGCCGAGCAAGTCCAGGCGAGCCGAGCGACCGAGTTCGGAACGGCCGAGCACGAAATCCGAACCAGTCGAGCGACGGAATCGAAAGAGGGCCGGGCTGACGGAATTCCGCGGCTCGGCCCTCGGACATTCCCACTCACTACAGATCAGCGAGCTGCTACACCACTCTGCCGGACACAAGTTCGGCTTGCCCTATCCCCGACGTAACGTGCGTTCAGAAGTCGGGTCTGTCGAGCCACCATTTGGGGTGATCTGCTACCAGGCCCTGGATACCGCAAAGCCGGGCCGAAGAGTTGCTCCGGCCCGGCCTTTCGTGTGAGGTGACTACTCAGCCCCGATGATGAACGCTTCCAACTGGGCACGAGCGATATCGTCGGCCAGCTGCTTGGGCGGGGACTTCATCAGGTACGCCGAGGCCGGGAGGACGGGGCCGCCGATGCCGCGGTCCTTGGCGATCTTCGCGGCGCGCACCGCGTCGATGATGATGCCCGCCGAGTTCGGCGAATCCCAGACCTCGAGCTTGTACTCCAGGTTCAGCGGCACATCGCCGAAGGCGCGACCCTCGAGCCGGACGTAGGCCCACTTGCGGTCGTCGAGCCAGCCGACGTGATCGGACGGGCCGATGTGCACATCGTTGGCGCCCAGCTCCTTCTTGAGGTTGCTGGTGACGGCCTGGGTCTTGGAGATCTTCTTCGACTCCAGCCGCTCGCGCTCGAGCATGTTCTTGAAGTCCATGTTGCCGCCGACATTGAGCTGCATGGTGCGGTCGAGCTGCACGCCGCGGTCTTCGAACAGCTTGGCCATCACGCGGTGGGTGATGGTCGCGCCGACCTGGCTCTTGATGTCGTCACCGACGATGGGAACGCCTGCCTTGGTGAACTTTTCGGCCCACACGGGGTCGGAGGCGATGAATACCGGCAGCGCGTTGACGAAGGCCACGTTGGCATCGATGGCGCACTGGGCGTAGAACTTGTCCGCCTCTTCCGAGCCGACGGGCAGGTAGGAGACCAGGACGTCGACCTTGTTGTCCTTCAGCACCTTTACCACGTCGACCGGCGCGGCCTCGGACAGCTCGATGGTCTCGGCGTAGTACTTGCCGATACCGTCCAACGTCGGACCACGCTGCACGACAACGTCGCTCGGCGGCACGTCGGAGATCTTGATGGTGTTGTTCTCGCTGGCGAAGATCGCCTCGGCCAGGTCGAAGCCGACCTTCTTGGCGTCGACGTCGAACGCGGCGACGAACTTGACGTCGCGAACGTGGTACCGGCCGAACTTGACGTGCATCAGACCCGGCACGGTCGCGGTCTCGTCCGCGTCCTTGTAGTACTGCACGCCCTGGACCAGCGAGGAAGCGCAGTTACCCACGCCGACGATGGCGACGCGGACTTCGGTGGCGTTTTCAGCCTTATTGACTTCACTCATGGCCGATATTTCCCTCTTTCTGTGGTGCCGCCTTCGTCGATTGCTCCGCCGCAATCAACTCGTTGAGCCAGCGCACTTCGCGCTCGCTTGATTCCAGACCGAGCTGGTGGAGTTGGCGGGTATAGCGATCCAGCGAGCCACTGGCCTTCTTGATCGCCTCCCGCAGACCCTCTCGGCGCTCCTCGACCTGCCGTCGCCTGCCCTCCAGAATCCGCATCCGCGCTTCCGCGGGGGTACGGCTGAAAAACGCCAGGTGAACGCCGAAGCCGTCGTCGGTGTAGTTCTGCGGTCCGGTATCGGCGAGCAGTTCGGTGAAACGCTCACGCCCGGCCGGAGTCAGTTGATAGACCCGCCGCGCGCGACGGGTGACGCCCGCGACGTTCTCCTCCGCGATCAGCCCATCCGTCTGCATGCGACGCAGCGTCGGATAGAGCGACCCGTAGGAGAAGGCCCGAAACGGCCCGAGCAACCCGGTCAGCCGCTTGCGCAGCTCGTACCCGTGCATGGGCGCTTCGAGGAGCAGCCCGAGAATTGCCAACTCGAGCATCGGGCTTCACCCCCTGACTGTGTGTGCAGACCTAACCGATGGATGCGACTTCTCACTATATCGGAGCGATATAAACGTGCATAGTCGTTGGCGATACATATCGCTGTTCTCGCAGGTAGAAGCTGCTAGGCCATACCGATACGACATGAAAGAAGCCCCGCCACCTCGTCATACGCACGAGGGACGGGGCTTCTCAGCGCCCAGTTAGGACCGGTCGAACTCCCCGTCCGCCACCCCAGCGGTGAAGGCCTCCCACTCGCCGGGCGTGAAGTTCAGCGTCGAGCCGGTCGGATTTTTGGAGTCACGAACGCCGACCATGCCGTCCAGATGCGCGACCTCCACACATTCTTGTCCCCCACCGCTGTGGCTGCTCTTGAACCAGTTCGCGCCGGACAGGTCAACGCTGGCGGAGTTCTGGACGGATGATCACCATGCGCTGGTGCAGGCAAACGTCGAGAAGACCCCTGCACCAGCGCATTCTCGCGTAGGCACGGGGGGGTGTGGCTGCTTGAGGATGCTCGGCGGTGTTGGATCTTTCGTGGTCCGTCGAGACGACATGTTCCAGATCCCGCACAATGCGATCTGCCTGCTTGTGCTCCGATTCCGCGGAGGTGTCGCCAGCAGGAGCCCTCGCGCCTAGCGCCGCCAACCCTCATGGTTCGAGTAGGACTCGAACGAATAGCGCGTGTCGCGGTCCCATTCTTCGCCGGTCTGCCGCTCGTAGGCCCTCGGGGCGACATACAGCAGCGGCTCGCCCCACCGGTCAGCGAAGTTCGCGAAATTGGCCGGGTCCTCGAAAACACTCTGGTAGGCAGCGCGGCCCGCGGCCACCACCGCCGCCCGTACATAGAGGAACTGGTCGCCAGACATGTTCGCGCCGAAACTCTCGAGATCAAGCCGGTACAGCGCCTCGGCAAGCAGCTCGCCGAACCCGGTGATTTCCGAGAGCGGCCGAGACGAGAGGAAGTGTGTCAGCCGACCGATCGGTTCCATCTCGGTTCCGCCGTCGAGGGTGCCGATCAACTTCCAGAACGTCTCCCAATCCACCACGGCACAGTACGCCTTGGCGCCTTACGCCGACAGCCTCAACCACGAGACAGAGCAACCTGTTCCAATCTTCGCGGGCAGTCGACGCTCCCTCGACCGGCAACGCGTTGGCCCCCACCCGCGGCCAACGACACCCACACCAGCGCATGCTCGAGCGGCCACCCGAGCATGCCGCGCCCCACCCCCAGTCCTGGACCGGTGATCACCATGCGCTGATGCAGGCAAACGTCGAGAGTGGCCTGCACCAGCGCATTCTCGAGTAGGTACCGCAGGATGCCCGAGCATGCTCGGCAGCGTCGGATTCCGTGGCACGGTTTTGGACCGGTGATCACCATGCGCTGGCGCAGGTAAACGTCGAGAGTGGCCTGCACCAGTGCATTCTCGTTGGGTTGTCGGTGGTTGGTGGGAGGATGGGGGTATGGGGGATTTGTTGGGGCGGCCGTTTTGTGGGTCTTCGGCGGTGGCGGCTGGGCTGGTGGGGCGGTGGGAGTTGAGTCGCGGGTTTGTGCGGTTGCATCCGGATGTTTATGCGCGGCGGGGGAGTGTGCTGGGGGCGGTTGAGCGGGCGGTGGCGGCTGGGTGTTGGGCTAAGGGGAAGGGGGTGTTGGTTGGGTGGTCGGCTGCGGCGGTGCATGGGACGCGGTGGCTGGATCCGAAACAGCCTGCTGAGATCGCGCGGGGCGACTGCACGCGGGCGCCGTGCGGAATTATCCTGCGGCAGGATGTGATTCCCGAACTGGAGTGTTGTGAGATCGAAGGCTTTCGGGTCACGACGCCCGCGCGGACAGCCTTCGATCTCGGCCGTCGGCTGCCGCGCGAGAACGCACTCATCGCACTCGATGCCCTCTGTGCTGCAACCGGTTTGCGCCCACAGCAGGTCAACGAGCTGTGCGATATCCACAGCGGCGCACGCGGCATCACGAAACTGCGTGAAGTACTTCCCTTGGTCGACAGCGGAGCCGAATCTCCCCAAGAGACCCGCACCCGCCTACTACTGATAGACGACGGCCTACCGCGCCCAGAAACCCAGATCGTGGTCCGCGACGACTACGGATCTTTCATCGCACGAGTAGATCTCGGCTGGAAACAGTGGAAAGTAGCCGTCGAATACGACGGCGCCCAACACTGGACCGACCCGAAACAGCATTCCAAAGACATCGACCGCCTAGCCAACCTCGCCGCCCAGAACTGGCAGATAATCCGAGTAAGCGCGCACCAACTCCGCACCCGCCCGCACACGATCCTCACCCGAGTCCGCCAAGCCCTCCACACCCGAGGCACCCCCTAACCACCAAGAACTCCCAGGTGGCTCTACGGGCGAACCTCGGCGCGGTTTCCGAATGAATGCCGGCGCACCATCGACACCCGCCCCCACACAAACCTCACCCGAGTCCGCCAAACCCTCCACACCCAAAGCGGCCCCTAAACCCCTAACCACCAAGAACTCCCACATGGCTCTACGGGCGAATCTCGGCGCGGTTTCGGGATGAATGCCAGCGCACCATCGACACCCGCCCCCACACAAACCTCACCCGAGTCCGCCAAACCCTCCACACCCAAAGCGGCCCCTAAACCCCTAACCACCAAGAACTCCCACATGGCTCTACGGGCGAACCTCGGCGCGGTTTCGGGATGAATGCCAGCGCACACATGTCCGATGCTGACGAATGTTGGCGCGGTCCCGACACAGTGGGGAGTAGGTCGACTTCGGGCCAGTGGGTACAGCAGTGGACTCTGCCCCTACAGGAGAGTCCAACATGATGACAGGGCTCTTCGCCGCATCGACCAGCGTGGCCTGCGCTCGTGAGCGCCGTACGTGAGACCTATCTCGCCAGCCCGGCAGCGGCACCGCGAGAAGAACTCATGACCCGACTGATCATCCCGTCCAGGAAAGCATGGCATGACCACGGTAATAGACATTGAAACCCGCGGTACGCAGCACTGCGAGACCACCGCTCTTGGAGTGCTGTTGCGGCAGCATGGACTCGATATGTCCGAGCCCATGCTCTTCGGCCTCGGCTCCGGTCTGTCCTTCGTCTACTGGGATAGCAAAGCTATGGGCTTCCCCTTCCTCGGGGGACGGGTCAAACCTCTCGAGCTCACCAGAAACCTGACCACCAGACTCGGGCTGGAGCTGCTGGTGCAGGAGACCACCTCCCCCCGCAGGGCTTGGGAGAACGTGGTCACCCCCATCGACGCCGGCCGACCCGTCGGATTGCAGCTCGACTGCTACTACCTGGACTACTTCAAGTCGAAGGTGCACTTCGGCGGTCATGTCGTCGCCATGCGCGGTTACGACGACCACAACGCCTATCTGGTGGACACCGACCAGCAAGGCGGGGCGGTGTCCACCAGCCTGACCTCTCTCGCCAAGGCCAGGGCTGCGCGCGGCCCGATGACCGCCAAGCACCGATCCTTCACCCTCGCGACGCACAGGAACCCACTCTCCCCGCAGAGTCAGATCATTCCCGCGATCACCGCCTGCGCTGACGCCTTCCTCAACCCGCCCATCGCCAACCTCGGCCACCGAGGCATCGAGAAGGCTGGCAAGCTGGTGCATACATGGTTTCAGCGGGCCGACAATCCGCGGCAGGACCTGCTGCAGGCTGCCCTCTTGATGGAGAAGGGCGGCACCGGCGGCGCCTTGTTTCGCAACTTCTACCGCGACTTCCTCGCCGAGTGCACCCAACTGATCGACAGCAGCCACCTGCGCATCGGCCACGGGCTGTACACCGAGGCAGCCACCCTATGGACGGAAGTCGCCGCATTGATCACGACAGCCAGTGAATCAGGCAATCCGCAGTGCCTCGTACAGGCAGGCACCATGCTCTGTGATCTTTCACGGATAGAGCGCGAAGCCATGCAGGCGCTGAGCTGTCTGGGGAGCAAAGCCCCAAATACGATCCGACCCTGATGCTCGGCACGCCTGCCCAACGACCGGGTATGTGCCGCATCTACTTTCAGCCGATCTGCCGGTCGCGCCACCGCGCCGGCGGAGAAGACGCCACCTTTTCCGGGACGAACCCCAACCACGGCAGCGTGCTCGACCGCGCCCACGCCTGCATATCAAGGATGCAATCCTGGACCGCCGACAATCATGTGCCCATACAGGCAAATACCGAAAGCACCGCTGCGCCGACACATTCCCCGAAGACGCCAACATGCGATTGCCGAGCAGGTGCAACGGCGCCTGCGCCCTCCGCACCCAGGACGCAGTCCTGAACCAGCGATCACCATGCACTCACGCAGGCAAGCCCGAATGCGCCCATGCATGAGCGCATTCTCGAGGACGTCAGCGCGCGGTGAGGGGCGCCGTATGAGCGATTGCCGACGCACCTGGTCGGTTCAAACGTGGCTGATCCGTAGCCACGAATTTCGCTCGAGTAATCGAGCTCTACGCCGTTCTCGCGCCGGTCCTGGACCGCCTGACCTGCCCGGTGCGCTATATCCAGGCGACCGGCGCCAGCCTCGGCGGCGGTGCGGAGGAAATGGAAGAGATGCGGGCCTCACTCGAACCGGTCCTCGCTCGCAACCCGAACCTGAAGGTCAGCGCGAAGGTCACGAGCAACCACAGCAAGATCCTGAACAAGGACTTCCGAGCCGTCACCGAGGCCGTTCGCGAGACCGCAGCGGCCCACGACCAGCAGGTTTCGTAGAGAGAACTCGCGTTCTGTCCGGTCTCGCAGGTTCAGCCAGCCGGTGCGGCGGCGCGCGGTGCCGGTTCGGTATCCGACACGCCGCTGGTGAGTGCAGATGCGCTCGCGGCCAGGCTTACCGCCGCGGACGACACGGCGGCCTGATACCAGCGCCGCCGATTGGAGTGCGGTGGTCGCGGCGCCGCCGGTGCGTCATCGGGGCGCTGCAGATCGTCGACCAGGTCGCCGAGCGTCCGCGCGGATTCGGCCAATTCCGAGCGTCTGATGTTCCTCCTCGGTGAGCTGTCCGTCACTCCGGGCGCTGTCGAGCAACTTATGGCGCGATCGGCGTCGCGGGCTCGGGTGTGATCGGGATAACGGCCGTAGTTCCGGAGCGGCGCAAGGGGTTTCGCGTCGGCGTCGGCGCAACGGCGACGAGATCGCGCACGGCCGAAGGGAGCTGCAGATCGCTGGTGAGCCGGTCCAGGTCGGCGATTGTCTCGGCGACCTCGGTCTCGGCCGTGTGATCACGAATTCACCTGCGCCGAGCTGCCCTTCCGCATACGCCGCATCCAGCACACCGGACACATTTGCGCGATCGAGGTCACGCGCGCGCATACGTCCGGAGGCAGCGGGAAACACAGGGAAATCGTAATGGGCCGACGCCCGGATTGTCCCAGTTCGGCAACTGATACTGGTCGGTCGATCCAGCACAGGCCAGCGCGGCCCGCGCGCGGCACCGCTACTCTGGTTCTCGTGCGAATCCAGCGGCAGGTGGTCGACTACGCCCTCCGGCGTCGGTCGCTGCTGGCTGACGTCTATGCGGGCCGTGTCGATGTCGCCGAGGTTTGTGATGCGAATCCCTATCTCTTGCGTGCGGCGAAGTTCCATGGTCGGGGGAGCGAGGTCACATGCCCTATCTGCCGGAAAGAGCAGTTGACGCTCGTATCCTGGGTCTACGGCGACGGCCTCGGCCCGATGGCGGGTTCGGCTCGCACACCAGAGGAACTGATACGCCTCGCCGAGACTCGCGAGGAGTTCTCGGTCCATGTCGTCGAGGTATGCCGGAGCTGCAGCTGGAATCATCTGGTGCAGTCCTATGTGCTCGGTACCGCTCCGTCGCCGACGCGACGTCGCACGGGCACCAGGGCCAGCCGGCGTACCGCAGCCGAATGATGTGCCAGGTCATCTGCACGTCGGGTGACACGCGGAGCCTCGACGCGTCCGCCGCGGCGACGATCGCCGCACCGCGCCCCGCAGACCGATACGAGTTATGGAGATCTTGTCAGTGAATTCGCCCTACGAGACCCCCAACGGCGATGAACCGCACGGCGGCCGAACTCAGCGAAGTTCACCTCCTCCGAACCCGTATCCCGGCCAGCGCCCGCCCGGTCCCCCACCCGGACAGCGGCCTGGCCCTGGCCCACGCCCGCCGCAGGGCGGCCAGCCGCCGCAAGGCGGCTATGGCGAGCCGCGCGGACCGCAGCCGCCCCGGCGCCCCGGTCCGCCCCCGCAGGGTCGCCCGCCGCAGGGTCGCCCACTACCCAATAACGCACCTCCGGGCGCACAGTCCACGCAGAAGATCGAGCGTCCGCAGGACGGGCGCGCCGGTTCGCTGACCGAGGCCGTCGCCGAACGCAACCGGCGGTCGGCCCCGCCCAGCGGTCCCCGCCCCGCCAGCCCGCGTCCCGGCCAGGACCGCCCCGGCGCGCGCCGCACCGATGGCGCAAGTACCACCGGTGAGCGCCGCGCGACCGCTGGCGCCCCGCCATCGGGACCACCGCCGCGGCGCAACGGCGCCGACGGCGGCTCCGGCGGACCGGGCGGGCGTCGCCCCGGTGCCAAGAAGAAGTCGCCGTGGAGGATCGTGCGCCGGGTCATCTATGTGCTGCTAGCCCTGTCCATCGTGCTGCCGAGCGTGGTCTTCCTGATCGCCTATTCGACGGTTTCGGTACCCCAGCCGGGCGACCTCAAAACCAACCAGGTCGCGACCATCCTCGCCAGCGATGGCACCTCGGTGATCAGCAAGGTCGTGCCGCCCGACGGCAACCGCACCGATGTGACCATCGAGCAGATTCCGCCGCATGTGCGCAATGCCGTGATCGCGGCCGAGGACCGGGACTTCTACACCAACCCGGGCTTCTCGGTCTCCGGCTTCGTGCGTGCCGCCAGGGACCAGGCGCTCAACAAGGAGAGCGCGGGCGGTGGCTCGACCATTACCCAGCAGTACGTGAAGAACGCACTGGTCGGTGACGAACACTCGCTGACCCGCAAGCTGCACGAGCTGGTCATCTCGGCGAAGATGGCGCGCCAATGGAGCAAGGACGAGATCCTCGCCGCCTACCTCAACACCATCTACTTCGGTCGCGGTGCGTACGGCATCGACGCCGCGGCCAAGGCCTACTTCGGCAAGCCGGTCCAGGATCTGACCATCGCCGAGGGCGCCGTGCTCGCCGCCACCATCCAGCAGCCCTCCGGCCTGGATCCGGAGAAGAATCCCGAGGGCGCGAAGACCCGCTGGAACTATGTGCTCGACGGCATGGTCTCCGGCGGCAATCTGAAGGCCGAGGAGCGCCAGGCCCAGCAGTTCCCGCAGGTGGTCCCGCTGTCCACCACCAAGGACAAGAGCCTGGACTCCGGCCCCGAGGGCTTGATCAAGACCCAGGTGCTCAAGGAGCTGTCGGCCGCGGGCATCAGCGAGCAGCAGCTCAATACCGCTGGTCTGTCGATCACCACGACGATCGATCCGAAGGCGCAGCAGTCCGCCGTCGACGCCGCGCAGAAGAAGATGCAGGGCGAGCCGGAGAAGCTGCGCGCCGCAGTGGTGTCGGTGGATCCGAAGACCGGTGCGGTGCGCGCCTACTACGGCGGTGACGACGGCCAGGGCTACGACTTCGCCAATGCCGGTCTGCAGCCGGGCTCCTCGTTCAAGGTCTTCGGTCTGGCGGAGAACCTGGAGCTGGGCAAGCCGCTGTCGGAGATGTACGACAGCTCGCCGATCACCGTGAACGGCATCAAGATCACCAACGTGGAAGGCGAGCAGTGTGGTACCTGCACCATCGCCGAGGCGCTGAAGCGCTCGCTGAACACCAGCTTCTATCGCATGGAGCTGGATATGCAGAACGGTCCGGCGAAGATCGCCGATATGGCGCACAAGCTCGGCATCCCGGACACCATCCCCGGCGTCGGCAAGTCCCTCGTCGAGCCGGACGGTTCCCCGCCGAACAACGGCATCGTGCTCGGTCAGTACCAGGCCAGGGTGCTCGATATGGCCTCCGCCTACGCGACCTTGGCCGCCTCCGGCATCTACCACGCACCGCACTTCGTCACGAAGGTGGTGACCGCCGACGGACAGGTGCTGCTCGACCGCGGTGACGTGGCTGGCGAACGTCGCGTCTCGGAGGCGGTGGCGGATAACGTAAGCGCCGCGATGAAGCCGATCGCCGCATGGTCGCGCAACCACAACCTGGCCAACGGCCGCGAGTCGGCGACCAAGACCGGTACCGCCCAGCTCCTCGACACCGGCGAGAACAAGGACGCCTGGATGGTCGGCTACACCCCGTCGCTGTCCACGGCGGTGTGGGTCGGCTCGATCGATAACTCGCCGCTGCGCAACTACAGCGGCGGCATGGTCTACGGTTCCGGCCTGCCCGCGGATATCTGGAAGGCCACCATGGACGGCGCCCTGCAGGGCACGCCCAACCAAACCTTCCCGAAGCCCGCACCCATCAAGGGCCAGGCCGGTGTGCCCGAGTGGTCGGCGCCGTTCACCCCGCCCTCGACCACGGAGGTACCGCTGATACCGCCGATCCAGATCGTTCCGAACACCATCGACACCCCGTTCGGGCCGATCCAGATTCCGGGCGTGCAGCCGCAGACGCAGCAGCGCCAGCCGCAGCAACAGCAGCAGCAGCCGGAATCGACGCCGCTACCCGGGCAGCCGACGGTGAACTCCGATGGCTCGCTGTCGACGACCACCGGGTCACCCCAACCCGGCGGCGCCGGTAATGGGAACGGCAACGGCGGCCAACCGACGCGCACCCGGTAGCCTCATACGATCAAAGGTCTGGTCAGCAAACTGCGGCTGACCAGACCTTTGCCAGATCCTCGGAATCAGACACTCGTGATGTACCAGAACCCATTCGGATCCTGGTAGCACTTGTCCTGAACCCCAGCCCAGCTGAGGCATTCGGTGAAGGAGCCGTAGCCCTTCAGCACCACATAGGAGCCATCCGAAATCTGAACGCACCTATCGCGTACTCCGGCCCAGGTCAGACATTCCGAGTACGACCCATATCCCGCCGAAGCATTGCCCGCGAATCCGACAAGTGCGGCACCGGTAAAAGCCACTGTAGCCACAAATCTCGTGAACATACCCCACCCCCCTTTGAATGGTCGGCAGCGAATCCTGCCTATCCCATTCGACGATAACACGATGAGTTCGCTTGTATGAGCGGTCCATCGGCACCATGCGGTGTGCAATGCCGACCGCCCACTGACGCGATCCGCGCGTGACATTGAACGGCCGGTAGCCTCGGATGGCGTGAAGGATCAGCAGCTGGTGGACGAGCAGAGCAACGGGAGTGCTCCGCGGTCCAAAGGGTGGCAGCCCAGCCAGGTACCCACTGTCGCGCCCGCGCCGCTCGCACCCGATCTGCGCTCGTGCGACGGCCGGGATCGGCCCAGCCGCAACGATTCCCTGACCGCGCAGCTCAGTACCGTCATCGGCGGGCCGGTCGGTGACCACGCGCTGATCGGCCGGGTCCGGTTCTGGACCCCGATGCGGGTATTGCTCGCCTTCGCGCTGGTCTTCCTCGCGCTGGGCTGGGCGAGTAAGGCGGGCTGCATCCAGCAGACGACCGCCTCGGACGGTTCGCTCACCCTGGACTGGAACAACGGCCGCCAGTACGTGGCCATGTGCTACTCGGATACGGTGCCGCTCTACGGCGCGGAACGCTTGAACGAGGGCGCGTTCCCATACAAGAAGCAGTGGACCGAGTCGACTCCGGACGGCGGCCGGGAGACCAGGTACATGGAGTATCCGGTGCTGTCCGGGCTCTATCAGTATGCGGCGATGCAGGTCGCCAAGACCTGGGACGCGTCACCGCTGCCCGGTGCGTTGCAGGTGGTCATCTACTTCAATGTGGTCGCGGTCGGCCTGGCCATGGCCTGGCTGGTCACCGTATGGGCCTCCGCGCAACTCGCGGGGCGGCGGATCTGGGATGCCGCGCTGATCGCCTGCTCGCCGCTGGTGATCGTGCACATTTTCACCAACTTCGATGCACTCGCAACGGCTTTCGCTGCCACCGGCCTGCTCGCCTGGGCGCGCCGCCGACCGGTACTCGCGGGTCTGCTGCTCGGACTCGGCGGCGCGGCCAAGCTATATCCGCTGCTGCTGCTCGGACCGATCCTGGTGCTGTGCCTGCGCGCCGACCCACTGCAGCGGGTGCCGAGCGCACGCTTGGGCCTGCGCCTCAGCGATATCACCGGATGGCACACCGCACTGACCTGGCTCCGCGAAACCCCGTACCGCCTGCAATTTCTCAGCGCCCGCCCACTCGGCGCGGCCGCGCTCACCATTGCGTCGGCGGCCAGCACCTGGCTGGTGGTGAATCTGCCGATCCTGCTGCTGTATCCGAACGGCTGGCGGGAGTTCTTCCGACTCAACACCACTCGGCACGCCGATCCGGACTCCATCTACAACGTCATCACCTCGTTCACCGGCTGGGACGGATTCGACGGCAAGATCGACCACACCCATCAGCCGACCATCCTGAACCTGGTTTCGCTGCTGGTATTCGTCCTGGCCTGTGCGGTGATCGCCTATATCGCGCTCACCGCACCGCGCCGTCCGCGCCTGGCCCAGCTGTGCTTCCTGGTGGTGGCCGCCTTCCTGCTCACCAATAAGGTGTGGAGCCCGCAGTACTCGCTGTGGCTGGTGCCGCTGGCCGTGCTCGCGCTGCCGCATCGCCGAATTCTGCTGGCGTGGATGACCATCGACGCGCTGGTCTGGGTGCCGCGCATGTTCTACTACCTCGGCTTGGACCGCAAGGGCCTGCCCGAGCAGTGGTTCACCGGCACCGTGGTGCTGCGCGATCTCGCGGTGCTCGGGTTGTGCGCGTTGATCATCCGGCAGATCTACCGGCCGGAGGAGGATCTGGTCCGGCGCGATTTCGTCGATGATCCGGTCGGCGGCATCGTCGATCGCGCGCCGGACCCGCTGCTGCCGTGGCTGCCCGAGGCGCTGCGGCCCCGGGTGGCCCTGCGCTAGCGAACCCGCCCGAAAAGCCCACCAGTCCCCCGTCCAGACGGCTCCCGCCGTACCGCCCCCTGGGTTCCAGGGGGCGGTCGAAGGTAGTCGTATGGCGATCGAATACGGCGTGTTCGACCGCCGTATGACTACGCACGGCGAGCAGCGACGGGGTGCTAGCTGGTGCGCAGGAAGCGCGCCTGCCTGGCCGGTTCCCTCGGCAACAGGTCCAGATCCAGCTGCCACGCGCTGCCGGTCCACGGATCGAACAGCGGGGTGCCGTCCATTGTCGGCAGATGTCGACAGGACTGCGAGAGCATCGCCAAGGTGCCGTCACTGGAATCGGATTCGTCGGTGCCGACGATAACCGTGGACAGCCCGATCAGATCGCCGCGCATCAGCAGGACGGCGATGCGCTGTGCGTCCGAGGTCTGGTAGCCGTGCGGGAAGTCGGCCGCGAGCAGCACCCGATGCTCGGTCGGCGGGGTGAAATTCCCACTGGAATACGCCAATTCGGCCAATTCGGCGGCGTCGACCAGGGCCTGCAGCCGCGCCGAGATCTCACCGAAATCGGTGATCGGCGGGCCGTTCAGCACCGGGGTCAGCGGACCGACGAGCTGCGCGAACGCGCCGGTCAGATCGATCATGTCGACCAGGGTGCGCCGACCGGGATCGGCCGCGAGCAGCCGGGCCAGCAGTGCGCCGACGATCGGGGTCGCCGCTGCCGTGGTTTCGGTATCGATCCACAGCGGGCGGGTCAGCGGCACCGGCACGCAGTACGGAATGCGCAGCGGCCCACGTTCGATCGCGTAGAGCTCGCCGAGCCGGATGCCGTCGCTCGGCGTGGGCGGCCGATCCCAAGCGGGTGAATCCCAGGTGGCCAGCGACGGCGGCAGCTGCCGATCGGCATCGGCGAGTTCACGCATGAGCTGTTCGCTATCGCGCAGATGGTTGCCCTCGGCGGTGGCGATCAGATCGTCACAGCGGCGCTGTGCGGACCGACGCGCATCCTCGGCGGCCGGGGTGTTCCTGGTGGCCGGATCCGAAACCGCCGCGGACAGTTCCTGATCCAGCCGCTGCATGGCGTAATCCCGCGATGAGATGAGCGCCGCGGCCGAACGCGCGGCATCCTCGAAGATCATCCACAGCCGCTCCAGTCCGTGCGCCACCTCGACCGGCGCCGGACCGCTCGCGCGGGAGTCGCCGGTGCCGGGACCACTGATGGTGTCCTGACCGCTGGCCCGTCCCGGAGCGCTGACCGGGTCGGCATCGCGCAGACCGGCCGCACTGGGCTGACCCGGTTGGCCGGACTGCGGCGTCGCCGGTTCATCCACCTCGACGCCGTGCGCGGTGAGCAGTACGGCCAGTCCACCCGCATAGCCCTGACCGACCGCGCGCAGCTTCCAGTCGGTCCCGCGCCGGTATACCTCCAGACAGATCAGCGCGGTCTCCCCGGCAGCCGGATTGATCGCGAATTCCGCTGTCGCGATGTCAGCTACGGCGAGTGCGGCGGTGACCGCACCGAGCCCACCCGATGGTGCCGGTGCGGCCGGATCGGCACTGACCACCAGCAACACCGCCTGCGCGTCGGCGCGCACCTCGGCGAGCCGGATGGTGACGCCGTCCTCGGATAGCGTCACCCCCGCCGTCTCGGTCTGGTTGTAGAACACGAAATCGCCCGTATCGAAGACCCGCAGGTTCTGCGCGACGACGAGCGCGGAAACATCCAGGGCAGCCCCGGCTTTCGCGCTGAAACGAACGATATCGCCGGTCAGCACTATATTCTGACCGGCCTTCAGCTGAATCACGTTGTCCGCCCCGTTATTTCGTGTTCTGTTCGGTTCGAGCGCAGTTGCTGCGCGTACTGGTCAATTGGTGAGGAACCGGCCCAGCTGCGGAACCGCTTCGCCCGGATGTTTGGCCTGGAAGCCTTCGCCGAGGGCCTGCATCTTCCAGTCACCGCCGACCCGGAACAGCTTGGCCATCGCCATCGCGGTGAACGGCATACCGCCGGCGAGGGTGTACCTGGCCAGCTCGGCATTGTTGGCGCCATCGACCAAGCGGCAGAACGCATTCTGGATCTGCTCGAAGGTGTGGCCCTTATAGGAGGTCACGATGAACAGCACCGAGCTGACGTGGGCCGGGATGCGGGTCAGGTCGACCAGGATCACCTCGTCATCGCCCTCACCCTCACCGGTGAGGTTATCGCCCTGGTGCCGGATCGAACCGTCCTTGGAGGTCAGCTGACCGTAGTAGGCGACATCCACCACGTTCATGTCGGCGAACATCACGACCGACGCATCGAGGTCGACATCGACGGTCCGATTGCCGAACATGCCGCGGTTGCGCACCGGATCCCAGCCGAGACCCATCTTCACGAAGGTCAGCGCGGCGCCACCCTCCTTGCGAAGGGTGACCCGCTGCCCCTTGACCAGGCTGACCGGACGGTCCTTGCTCAGGCTGACCTCGGCGGGCGGCTGCTGCTGAGCCGCGGGCTGAGCGGGCGGCGGATAACCCTGGCCGGGGGCGGGCTGGCCGGGCGGCGGCGGGTAACCACCGGGGCCGGGCGGGGGCGGGTAGCCGGCACCGGGCGGCGGCGGGTAGCCGGGTGCACCCTGCGGGTGGGTCTGCTGCGGCGGGTACTGCGGCTGCTGCTGCGTCGGGTACGCGGGCGGGGCCGGCGGCGGGTAACCCTGAGTGGGCTGCGCGGGCTGATAGGTCGGTGGCGGCGGAACCTGTGTCGCGGCCGGAGATTCGTCGACGGTCACACCGTGATCGGTGACCAGTGCCGCGAAACCACCCGCGTAGCCCTGGCCGACCGCACGCACCTTCCATTCACTCTGGCGCCGGTACAGCTCGAGCGCGATCACGATCGACTCGGTGTTCAAACCGTCGATGCGGTACTCGTACAACCGATTACCCGCCGAATCCGAGACGACCGCGGTCGGCGCGGCGGAGCGGCCGAAATTGCTGGTCGCGTCGTCGAGGGTGATAACAGCACGGATCTGCGCGATATCCGCTGGCACCGCATTCAGCGACACCGCCAAGGACGCCGGCTGCCCGGCCGGTGCGGGCTGCAGATTCACCCCTGGACCACTGGGCTGGTTGAAGAAGACGAAGTCCGCATCGGAACGGACCTTCCCCGAGTCGGTGACCAGCAGTGCGGACAGATCCGCCGGTGCGGTCAGCTGGACGGAGATCACCACGTCATTGACGGCCAGCGGGCCATTCTGACCCTTGGCGAGTGTTGCGGACAAGTTCGACCCTTCGCTTGTCGGTGCGTACGGTGCCACTCTACGAGAAACGTGCCGAACGCGATCCGAAGTAACCGCCGCTATGGCCCGGATCGTTGCCCGGAGATCGGTTAGGGTGACGAAACGCAGTTGGAATATGGGCGATCAACACCATGTTCCCGAACGAGACGGCAGGCAAACTCCCCCATGGCGCAACTGTTCGAGCAGTCGAAAAAGGTGATCGAGGCACACCTCGCCGGAACGAGTATCCGCGCGATTTCCGGCTCGATGGTCGCCTATGAAGGAAATGTGCAGTTCAAGTCGGCCGGTTTCGGCGGTGGCGACGGCGTACTCGCCGGACTCAAGCGGCGTGCCACCGGCGAGAAACTGTCGTTGATGGAATGCGGCGGCAATGGTCGGGTCTTCTTCGCGGTGAACGGCCAGCACGTCACCGTGGTGAATCTGAACAACGAGACGCTGCAGGTCGAATCGCAGCAGCTGCTCTGCTTCGCCGGAAACCTGCGCACCGACGTACGTTTCGCCGGTCTGCGCGGCGCGTCGTCGGGCGCTGGCCTGTTCACCACCACGGTGACCGGACAGGGTCAGGTCGCATTGCTCTCGGCCGGTGGGCCGCTGATCCACCTGGAGGTTTCGCCGCAATATCCGTTGATCGTGGATCCGGATGCCTTCGTCGCCTGCCGCGGCAATCTCAATCAGTCGTTCGTGACCGATGTTTCGTGGCGCACGTTCGTCGGCCAGGATGCCGGGGAGGCGTTCTCATTGCGCTTCGACGGTCAGGGCCTGGTATTGATCCAGCCCGCGGAACGGTAAGGGGGCCTGCGATGTTCGAGAAGGTCAACGGCAAGGTCGTCAAGGTCGACGTCGGCATGGCGGGCGGTGTGGTCGCGCGCAATGGCGCGATGCTGTTCTATACCGGAGATATTTCCTTTGCGCCGCACCAGATTCCGGGCATGGCCCCGGGCATGGGGGGTGGCGGCATCATGCGAATGGCCGGGCAAATGATGGCCGGTGAGCATGAGCGCACCATGCTGGCGACCGGCAATGGCCAGGTGCACTACGGTTTCGCCGGGCTGGAAGTGCATGTGGTGCAGATGCAGCCGGGCGCGGTGCTGCGCGTGGAGGCCTCGCGGCTGCTGGCCAATACCGCCGCACTGCAGAGTTCGGTTGTGTCCGTGATGAGTTCGGGCGGCGGCGGTGGCGGCGGGCTGATGGGCGCGTTGCGCGGGGCGGCGAGTGGTGCGCTGACCGGCCAGGGCATGTTCACCACGCAGCTGTCCGGACAGGGTGCGGCGGTCCTGCTCGCGCACGGCGGATTCCTGGAACTTCCGGTGGGCGGACCGCATCCGATCGTGGTGGATCCGCAGGCCTTCGTCGCCGCCTACGGCAATGTGCAGACCGAGTTGAAGACGGCGCTGAGCTGGCGCGATGCGGTCGGCCGCGGTTCCGGGGAGGCCATGCAATTGCATTGCGTCGGACAGGGTGTGGTCTATGTGCAGGCCTCGGAAGAGAAGTTGTGAGTCATGACCGATATTTTGAATCCGCTGAATCTCGGTGAAAGCGACAATATTCCGGGCAACAGCTACGCCTACTGCATCGACCTGAACAAGCCGTGGTTCATGCGCAAGGGCGCGATGATCGCCTACTACGGCGACATGCGGTTCCAGATGCTCACCCACGGGCTGCAGGGTGGGCTGCTGCACATGGTCTCCCAGCAGTTCTCGGCACCGCTGTTCACCGGCGACTATGTGATCGCCGAGGGCCACGGCAAGCTGATCATCGGCGACCGCGGCTACGACATCAATTCCTATGACCTCGAAGACAACGGCAACCTCACCATTCGCGCCGCCAACCTGCTGGCCTTCGAACCCGGCCTATCACTGAACCAGTCGATCGTCCCCGGCTTCCTCACCCTCATCGGCACCGGCAAGTTCCTGGCCTCCTCCAATGGCCCGGTCATGTTCGCCGAACCGCCGCTGCGCGTCGACCCGGAAGCCCTTGTCGGCTGGGCGGATTGCCCCTCCCCCAGCCATCACTACGACCAGCGCTGGGTCTCCAACTTCCTGGCCGCCGGTGCCGCCCGCTTCGGCGTGAATTCCGGTGAGGAGCGCCAGTTCGACTTCACCGGCGCGGGAACGGTTCTCATCCAATCCAGCGAGAAGATCCTCAGCGATTCGGCGCTGGTGCGCACCATCGAGGGCCAACTCCAGAGCGGTATGACCGTCGGCGGTCTGCAGCGGCTGCACGGTGTCATCACCCAGCAGTTGGGCGCACAGCAGCGCGACTATTGAACCGGATGACCTGCAGATCATCCCGGTAGTCCTACCTTCGGCGGATACGCGGCACCCGCTCGATCACTAACTTTCCCAACAGCAGGCATCGTGTTGGGAGGCACTCATGAGTATCGGACTCGTGGTCGCGATCGTCGCGGTCATCGCAGTCATCGCGGTCATCGCGGTCATCGCGGTGGTGGTGAAGCGGTTCCAACCCATCCGGCCGCAATCCCCCACCCCAAAGCTCCCTTTCCCGACCGATCCCGCCTATCCCCGCCCGAACCGCCCCCGCCCCGAGCACTACCAACCCCGGTCGCAGCAGCCCGCAACCGACTCGACACCCGCCTACACCCCGCCTCCCATCCTCGACCACTCCTCCCGCTACGCCCTCGACTGGCTCAACCGCACCCGCATCCGCTGAGGCGAAAATTGCCTGCGCCGAAGCCGGGACCGATTGCGTTCTGGGAGTTGGTCGGTGCCAGCGGGTCCGCCCTGGGATGTGGTGCGCGTCGTAGCAGCGCTGACCACCCTCGAATAGCTCGCGCGCACCCGCTGAGGCGCACATCGCCGCCTCGGAACCAGATCCGTGTTCTGGCAGTTGGGCAGTCCCAGACAAGCCACCTAGGATGCGGCGCGGGTCGTCGCGCCACCAACCCCCTCGGCATTCTCGCCGCTGTTCTCACAAGCACCGGGGCAACGCCCTCAGCTCGGTTGATTCGACCGTTGATTTCGGTCAGTCCCTGGACAATTGCAGAATGCCACCCTTCGTATTGTCGGATGCACGACTCGCGGCGCTGGCGAACCTGGTGCAAGACGAGGCCGCGTTCGAACAGGCCTACCCCCGGGTGGCGGATTACCTATCGATGGCCGAACAGCTGGCGGGGACCGGGGATGCGGTGGCGGATGCGGCCTTCGATCTGCGGTTGCTGCACTTTATGACCGGTGGGGAGAGTGTCGATCCGTATTGGGATATCGTCGCGCCGTCGGTGGCGGCGGGGCCGCCGGAGCGCGGCGGGCGACGCGAGGTGAACGGCGGCCGCGCGAAAGGTAGTGCGCGGCTGGGATATGCGCAGATCGTCGTGCAGGCGACTTACGCCTATGCCGTGCCGGCACCGGAGACGCTTGCCTGGATCGCCGATATCACGCGCGGGCGATCGGTCGCCGAGATCGGTGCGGGACGCGGCTACTGGGCCAGCCGGCTCGCCGAATCCGGCGTGCCGGTAACGGCTTACGATACGCATCCGCCGGACCGCTCGAACAACACATCCTTTCCGTCGGCAGCCGGGCAGCCGCATATTTGGCATCCGATCCAGGAACTCCGAGACGCCGATGCCTACCGCGACATTGCCGATGCCGCCGACGTCCTACTGCTCTGCTGGCCACCGGGTTGGGCGAACCCTATGGCCTCCGGTGCCCTCGACGCCTATCAGCGCGTCGGTGGTGATCTGCTCATCTACATCGGCGAACCACCTGGCGGCCGCACCGCCGACGCCGCCTTCTTCCATGCGCTGGAGGCGAATTGGGAATTGGTCGATCAGGACCCCGACTACGTCGCCTGGTGGAACCTGGCCGATAGCGCCCAGTGCTGGCGACGCCGCTGACGCCGTGCCCAACCGAGCGTCGCGGCGAGCCCGAAACGTTCGGAGAACGCCGACATTTCGTCGAACTGCTCGGCACGGTCGGCCGCCATCGCCCCGACCACGATGCGGGTGACACCTTGTGCGGCAAACCCATCCACCCATTCCGCCGGCATCTCGATCGATCCCCAGCGGGTGTACTCGAGTGCGGACGGATCCCGTCCCGCCTCGACGGCCGTGGCACGGGCAAGATCCAGCTGAGCGGCACGTTCAGCCAGCATCAGCATGCCGATCAGCATTCGACCTCCTTCGAACCATCACGGCAACGCTAAAGATTGCCGCCGGTGTCAAGGCAAGCCCCTATTCGGCGGATCCCGGCGCAGCCTTGATGAACCAGTTGATGATCTCCTCGCCCGCCAGAATTCCCGACGCACGGGTAACGGTGAGGTTGGGATGGGTCCAGTTGAGTTGTTCGAGTTCGCCGTGGCGGGGGCGAATGGCGGAGTCGGCGGTGCGCAGCATTTCGGCGTCGAGCGCGCCGTCGCCCGCGGCGAGAGTCATTGCCGCATCGGTGAGTTCGCCATTGTCGAGCAGGCGGCGGCGGACCTCGCGGACCGCGTGGCTCTTGCAGACGGCCACGGGCATGGTGTAGATCTTGCGGCCCTGCTGGGACGCGGACCAGCCGCGCGGACGACACCACGCATCCCATTCGGCCAGGAAACCCTCCGGCACCTCCTTCGGCTTCACCACCAGATAGGTGAACAAATGGTCGGCGATACGGAATTTGGTGACCCAGGAGTCGTCGATGCGCGCGCGCAGTTCGGTATTCACCTCCGACAGCGTCGCGCCGCCGGCCCGCACCTGCGCGTCGATATCAATGCGCCAGCGCATATCCGGTATGCCGTCGACCAGAATATTGCCGCCATTGCTGGTGATGGCGTATCGCCACGGGGCGCCCGGTAGTTGGATCCGCTCGAATTGCTTGATGGTCCGAGTGGTGGTCGGGATGACGGCAGCGGGTTCGGTCAGGGTCTGCATCCGCAGGGCGGCGGTGGTCGTCATGAACGACAGGGGTGCGCCCTCCAGATGTTCCACACAGACCGTCGGCACATTGGTGGCGGAGTGGAAAGCATTGCGCGAGTAGATCATCGTCCGGTCGAGATCGGTAGCGATCAGAGCATGTCTTCGTAGTCGTCGTAAATGCATTATTGCTGCACGTCCTTGATCAATCCCATGCACGAATAGGCAAGGTCGGGTACGACCTCGACCGGAACACCGCGAGCCGCGGCGAGCAGTCGGATATGTGCGTGCTCGGGCGCGTCCGCCTCGCGCACCAGCACCCGCCACGGCAGTCGCCGCAGCAGCACCCGAGTCGTTTCGCCGACACCGGGTTTCACGAAATTCACGCTGGCCACGCCGTACGCCGCGCGGACCTGGTCCACCGAGGCCCAGCCGGTCCAGGTCGGCGTGCGGTCGCCCGCGCGCACGGTGGCCAGTTCGGCGGGCACCCGATCCCGGACGGTATCGAAGGCCGCGGTCACGGTGTCGAGCAGGCGGCCGGATACGTCATCGTCGGCCAGGTCGCGGTAGAACTTCGCGCCGTGGAACTCGCCGGGGCCGATCAGCGTGTCGTTCAGCACGGTGCGTGAAATCAGTCCGGATACCGTCGAATTCAGGCAGGCGGAGGCGATGAGGAAGTCGTCGCGGGTGCCATAGGTGCGCACACAATGTCCCGGATCGGCGAGTACGGCGAGTTCGTCATTGAATCGCGCGCCGCCCGCGGCGTAATAGGCGTCGAGCGCTTCGGTGAGTTCACGAGTGATCGCGCCCTTGCCGGTCCAGCCGTCGACGAATACCACCGACGTCGGATCATAATGGCGCGCAAGGTAGTCCAGAGCTACCGCATCGATGCCGCGATCGCGCACGATCGACACCGCGTAGTGCGGCACATCGAGGCTCGGCAGATCCGGCCCGCGCCCGCTGAGCAGCCAGCGCCGCATCAGAATCCCGATCGGCGTCCCGGCCCTGGCCAATGACACCAGCACGATGTCCTGGCCGCGTTCGGCGACCACGAGTTCCGATACCGTCGCGACGGCGAGCGCCAGCCGCTCGGCACTGTCGGCGAGCACTTCGTCGAACAGCGAGCGGTACGCGGCGTCCGGCTGATATTCGATCGGCAGCGATTCCGCGTAATGCGCCGCACCGGACTGGATCCGGCGCTCGCGCTCGGCAACATCGGCCTCCAGATCGACCTCCGACAGATCCTTCAGCAGCCAGGAAACCTCTTGGGCCGCATACGATCCGAAGGCCGGGCCGTGCAGTGGCTCCGGTACCGGCAATGCCGTTCGGGGCGAGATATTCGATTCCGGCACAGCGTTCGACCTCACAGCACTCTCGGTTCGGATACGTCGGCGGCCACCGGCACGGCATCGCTGCGCTCGGCGTGCAGCATGCGCGGATCCGCGCCTGGCAGCACCGCCAATACGACATCGGCGCCGGATGCGGTCAGCACATCGATCAGACCGCCCTCGGCACGCAATTCGGCACTATCCGCTGGTGCGTCTATGACGACGACCAGCACCGGATCGTCCGCACCGAGCGCCGCCAGTTCGGACAGCGCATCCTCGATCCAGTGCGCGTTGTACAGATAGCGCGGCTGCTCCTCACCGGGTTCGGGTGCGATGAACCGAAATCCGCGCCGCAGTGGATAACCGGGTTCGTCGAGTACATACGCGGGCGAGCGGGTGGTCGTCTGGTAGCGCGTCGCGATCCCGGCATCGGCGAGTTCGGCCGCCAATCGCAGCGGCAGGTACATCAGCTCTTCGTGCCCGAGCACGATAACGGGGCGTCCGGCGAAACCGTCGGCGAGCCGAACCCGCAGTGCCTCGGCCGCCTTCGCGAGCGCCGCCTCGAACGCATCGGTATCCGATCGCAGCATCCCGTGCCTGCCGCCCTCCGGCACCGCAGCGGGCCAGGGCAATTCCAGCTGATCGAACGAACCACGATGCGCCGCAGTCGGATTCAATTCCGGATCCGGCATCGCGGATACCGTCTCGACCAGACCATCGGGCAGCAGGGTGCGCCCCGAAGCCAGGCATACGGTGTCGATCCGCGCACCCAATTCCGCGGCCGCCGCCTCGAAGCGTGCCCGATCGTCCGCGGTCCGCATATCAACCAGCGACGCGAGCACATAATGCGAACGCGGCGAGAACGCGTGCAGTGCCCGCACCGCATCGATCGCGGTATCCCCGGTGGAGATTTCGTCGTCGACGAGCACCAGTGGCAGATCGTTGACGAAGATATCGGCGGGCGCGGGCTGGAGCATATGCGAGGTGGCGTGCGAATGCCCCTCCTCGAATCCGGTCAATGTGCTGGCGTCGGGCACCTCGCGACGGGTCGAGTGCAGATAGCACCCGGCTCCGATCCTGGCCGCCACACAATGCCCCAATCCCGTTGCCGTCTCGGCGAATCCGAGCACCACCGCCTCGCGTGCACCGAGTACGTCACGCACCAGGTCACCGAGCCGGTTGCCCGCGCCGAGTACCACGCGGGGATCGGTCGGCAGATGTTTGCCGAGCACGGTGGAGACCAGCAGATGCGCCCGGCGTGGATTGCGGCGCAGGCCGGGCTGGATCAGCGTCGCAATGGGCAGTTCGGCGGGCAGCACATCTACCGGAACACCGGCGCCGTGCGAGCGCTCATGCCGCAATTCGATGCCCAAATTCGCGGTCGCCCAGGCATCGGTGCTCATTCGGTCACCAACGCCGTCAGCAGATCGACGAAGGAGACACCCTTGTTCGCGACACCGAAAACCCGGGCCCGCAATAGCGTCTGGCGCGCCCAACTGCGATGCGGCCGCATTTCGTTCATCTTGTTCCGATAGCCCGATGCCGCCACCCCGCCGACGTCGACCTGGAGAATGTCGAGCGCATCGGAATACTCTTCGTGCGTTACCACCGATAGCGCGTGCACCGCCGCCACATGCGACGGATGGATCACCGTTTTGCCCTGGATCCCATTGGCCCGATCCAACGTGATCTCACGTAGTAGACCGTCCAGATCCCGGCTGACCAGATAGCGCCGGAACGGCACCGCATCGGATTCCTCGAACGGCGCGGTCCGCAGCAGCGGCCGGAACATCCGCTCATGGTCGGCGAAGTACTCCCAGACCGGCCCGGTGATCACGAAACCCGAACCGTCCGAACGGCCGAGGTAATTCACGATATCGGCGATGACATCGGCGACCACCCGCACGTCGTAGATCGTCAGATCCCGATCGCGCCGAATGCCGAAGGTCGAGCACATATCCGTGGCCCCGATGCGCACCGCGAGTATCCGCTCCCGGTGCTCGGCGAGTAGCGCCGCGATCTGCGTCAGCTCCTGATCCCGGGTCTGGCGGTGCACCAGCGCCGCCGATTCGAGTACCGGCATGCCGTATACCGGCCGGCCCAGCCGCTCCCCGGCGGCCTCGAGCGCCGCGAGATATTTCGGCCCGCTCGCACTGTCGAACTTCGGGAAGACGAAGCCGGTCAATGCCGCCGCACCGGTGCCGAGCTGCTCGACGATCTCGCAGACGGTATCCGCGTCACGAACGCGCACGAACAGCAGCGGATTCGGATCATCGTTGCCCGCAAGCAGATTCAGCGTCGCGACGGTCTGGTGTTTGGCGAACTCCAACTCGTGATCGGCGACCGCGTCCTCGAGATCGATGACCATCGAGCACACCCCGCGCGCGGCCCGTCTGCTGATGGTCATGGCGAGATCCGCCCGGGTCGCCGGTGCGTACAGGGTGGCGCCGAGTGCGATCGCCAAAAGTTCCCGATCGGCGTGATCGCCGAACGGTTCCGGTTGTCGATGGAAAAGGCGCCGTGCCTCCGGGCCGTGCAGCTGCCGGAAATGGCGTAGTGGCAATTGCTTTCGCAGGGAGATCTGTTGCTGGACGGCGATGCCCGCGGTCATCGTTGCGCTGTCCTCATCCCTTGTGGCGGTGGCCGCATACCCCTGGCCTCATTCTCGTCGTGGTCCTGCTTGTTTTCTCATTCGATCCACTACCCCGGCTACGAACTCCGCGACGGCATCCAATTCGGCCACATAGGCCCAGTAGTCGGGATGACGTCCCGACAGGTTTTCGGTGATTCGATCGATTCGGTCCACCTGTGCATCGAGCACAGATCCCCATTCGCCGACGAGCCCGCGGCTCACCGCGAGCATTTGCGCGTCCCGCAGCCGAAATCGTACGGCCTTGGCCTTTTCTTGCGGATTCGCACGGACCTCGCGCAGCAGTGTCAGCCGCTTTGTGACGGCGTCGACCTTCTGTTCGGCCTCGGCGAGGTAGCCCCGTGCAGATGTGGTCAGCTCAAGTGCAAACTCCGGATTGTTCTCGGCCGCCGCCGCACGTGCCCGGACCAG
This sequence comes from Nocardia sp. NPDC005998, assembly GCF_040614395.1. NCBI lineage: Bacteria > Bacillati > Actinomycetota > Actinomycetes > Mycobacteriales > Nocardiaceae > Nocardia > Nocardia sp. NPDC005998. The sequence continues at coordinate 29,603 of NZ_JBEXUI010000002.1, forward strand.
GGCAGCGTCGGCGGCATCGATGGCCCGTTGACTGTCCTGCCCATTGTTAGCCAGATCCGCCGAACTCGCAGCATTGAACTCGCGGAGCAGCTCCGAGTAGGCAGGCGCCAACCGTTCACCGCGGGTGCGCACGGCGGCGATTCTGGTGCCGACCGAGGTGATCGCATTGGCCGCGGCCCCAGCCCGGGATGGCGCCTGCGCCAACGCTTCTGCCAGCGCCTTCGTCGCCGATTCCAGGCGGCTGGCGGCCTCGCGGACGGTCGCCGCCGGTACCTCGGAGCCGAGGGCCTCCAGTGTGAGCAGCGACTCATCCACCGCCGCCGCACATTGCCGCACCGAGGGGTAGTCGGCGTATTCGGATTCGGCCGCCTGCCCGCGGACACCCGCCGCCGCGACCTTCACCTGCTGAGCGAATTGCGGCACCGTGCCGAGCACCGCGACCGCGTGCTCGAGTTGCGATTGATTGCCGCGATAGAACTCATCGACCGCGCGGGCCGCATCGGTCAGCTGCCGGACCAGGGTGTCCACCCGCAACTGCCCCTGCGGCATGGTAGTGCCGTCGCGCTCGGCATTGTCCAATTCCTCGGTGAATGCCAGATATGCGCCCGCGGCGTCATAGCACCGGCTGCGCACGGGTTCCCATTGCGCGCTCATCCGGCGCTCCGGGAACACCTGCGCACTGGCGTGCACCGCGGCGTCGGCCGCACTCTGGCGCTGATCCATATCGAGAAACGCGGCCGCCAGCGTCGACCGGGCTTGCGAAATCCATTCGGTGTTCCCGGACGACCGGAACCATCCACGCCTGCGGCCTGTCACGCCCCGATGTTAGGCGGTGTACCACTCCGCCGTGCTTAGCTCAGTTCCTACGCAAGTCCGGGGAAACCTACTACTGTCGTATGGCGTACCCGGCGATTCGGACATGCTGGGAACCACAGACGTCTATTGAAAGGGATCCCCGAATGGGTGTCAGTCTGTCCAAGGGCGGCAATGTCTCGCTGACCAAAGCGGCGCCGAACCTTACCGCTGTCTCCGTCGGGCTCGGGTGGGATATTCGTACGACCACCGGAACCGACTTCGACCTGGATGCCAGTGCGATCGCGACCGGTGCGGACAAGAAGGTTGTGTCCGACAAGCACTTCGTCTTCTTCAACAACCTCAAGTCGCCCGAAGGCTCCATCGAGCACACGGGCGACAACCTGACCGGCGAGGGCGAAGGCGATGACGAGGTCATCAAGGTCGACCTGGCCAACACCCCGCCGACCATCGAGAGCATCTTCTTCCCGGTCTCGATCTACGACGCGGACACCCGCCAGCAGTCGTTCGGCCAGGTGCGCAACGCCTACATCCGCGTGGTCGACCAGGCCAACGGCGCCGAACTGGCCCGCTACGACCTGTCCGAGGATGCCTCGACCGAGACCGCCATGGTCTTCGGTGAGCTGTACCGCAATGGTGCCGAATGGAAGTTCCGCGCCATCGGGCAGGGCTACGCCTCGGGTCTGGCCGGTATCGCCCGCGACTACGGCGTGAACGTCTAAGACACCAGCTGTAACAGGGGGCTCGGCAACGGGCCCCCTGTCCGCGTGTCCACGGAACGATTTGCCGCAGCGCACCGTTGGACAATCGACGGTTCCGCGTCCACGCTGGAACCATCATCGCCACCGCGGGTTGCACGGCCCTCGGGTTACATCAGCTACAGGCGCGCTCGGACAAACATTCGACCGCCGCACGGAAAGGGTCTCCGCGTGGTTCTGCGAATTTTCGGGATGTCCATCGGCGTCACGGTGATATCGCTCATCGTCGCATTCCTCTACGGCGGGCCGACCGCGCTGGCGCTGGCCGCGATCCTCGGTGTGCTCGAGGTCTCACTGTCGTTCGACAACGCCGTCATCAACGCCACTGTGCTGGAACGCATGAACGAGTTCTGGCAGAAGATCTTCCTCACCATCGGCGTGGTGATCGCGGTATTCGGTATGCGGCTGGTCTTCCCGCTGGCGATCGTGTGGATCACCGCGGGCCTGCACCCGGTGAAGGCCTTCGACCTGGCACTGAACCCGCCCGCCGATGACGCACTGGTATTTCCGGACGGCAGCCCGAGCTATGAGAAGCTGCTGACCGACGCGCACCCACAGATCGCCGCATTCGGCGGCATGTTCCTGCTGCTGCTGTTCCTGAACTTCATCTTCGAAGAGCGCGAGATCACCTGGCTGTCCTGGCTGGAGAAGCCGCTGGCCCAGCTCGGCAAGCTGGACATGCTCTCGGTGGTGGTCGCCAGCGCCGGATTGATGCTGACCGCGGAGTTCATCGCCACCGACGAGCAGCGCGCCACGGTGCTGATCGCCGGACTGCTCGGCATGATCACCTACATCGTGGTCGACGGGCTCGGTTCGCTGTTCCACACCGAAGAATTCGAAGAAGGCGCCGACGGCGGTCCGTCGCAGCTGGTCAAGGCCGCGGGCAAGGCCGCGTTCTTCCTGTTCCTGTACCTGGAGGTGCTGGACGCGTCGTTCTCCTTCGACGGTGTCATCGGCGCCTTCGCCATCACCTCCGACCCGATCATCATCGCGCTCGGCCTCGGTCTGATCGGCGCCATGTTCGTCCGCTCGATCACGGTGTACCTGGTGCGCAAGGGCACGCTGTCGGAGTACGTGTTCCTGGAGCACGGTGCGCACTGGGCGATCGGCGCGCTGGCGATCATCCTGTTCGTCTCGATCGGTGTGCACATCAACGACCTCTTCACCGGTCTCGTCGGTGTGGCGTTCATCGGCGCGGCATTCATCACCAGCATCATCAAGAACCGGCGCGAAGACGCCGACGAAGTCGACAGCGAACGAGAGCCCACCCCGGTGGGCTGAACTCCGTGGTTCACCGCGCCGGCACGGGCTGGGGTCGCGCGACCACGGGCGTGGGGCGTCGCGATGCGAACACCATGCCGATCAGTCCGACGCCGAGTCCGGCGGCGGCCAAGGGACGCAGCGGCTGATCGATGAACAGCCAGGCCAGGATGGCGGTGACCGCCGGAGTCGCGAAGAACAAACGGCCGACCCGCGTTGCCTCCCAACGCTTCAGCATCGCATTCAACAACAGGAATGCGACCATCGAATTCACCAGCACCATCCAGGTGAGCGACTCGGCGAATCGCGTCGCATCCCAGATATGCAATTGTCCGGTCGCCCAAGCGAATACGCCCGCAACCGGTGCGCTCGCGGCCATATGGATCGCGGTCGCCGCGCGCGAATCGACCTGCGGGACGAAGCGTTTCTGGTAGATCGTGCCGACGCTGAGGCCGAGCAAGCCAACCACGCACAGCAGCAGACCGACCAGCGACATGCTCGATTGATCGAGCACCGCCAGCCCGACGCCGATACCGCCGATACCGAAGCCGAACCACTGGCGCGCGGTGACGGTCTCGCCGATGAATCCGGCCAGCAATGCGATGACCACCGGATTCAGGCCCTGCACCAGGGCGATGATCGCGGCCGAGACGTGCAGGCTCATCGCGGTGTAGAAGGCGCCGAACTGCACGATCTGCATCAGCAGTCCCGCAATGACGACATGTTTGACCTGACCACCGCTCGGCCAGCTGGCCCGAATCACGGTGGCGTACACCGCGAGTAGCACCGCGGCGACGGCGAACCGCGCGAACAGCACCATCATCGGCGGGGCGGCACCGACGCCGACCACTCCCGCGATGAATGCGCTGCTCCACAGCACGACGAACAGTGGTTGCATGCCCGCCGCGAGCGATGGCTTGCCGGTCGCTCGGAACAACGGGTCCAAGAGCTGCGTCTTCACGTGCACTCCTCGATCGACCATGACAGGCCGGATAACCATCTAAGACGGTTACTAACCTCGCACCTGCGCACGTAACCTGTCAAGGTGGTTACTATGAGAGGGTGTTCGCCTTCGTGAGCGGTAACCTCGCCTTGGATTTCGCAGGCACGGTCAAGGCCCGTGCCTCGACCTTCGACGACTTCCTCAGCACGCCAGCGGATCTCGATACCTGGCTGCTCGCCGCCGACCTCCTCGACACCGCACCGCACTGCGATGCGGCGATACTCGACCGTGCCGTGCGCCTGCGCGAAGCGGGCTACCGACTGGCCCTGGCCGCCGCCCGCGACGAACCGTTCGCCGATGCGGACCGCGATACCGTCAACGAGTTCGCCCGCGGCGCACTCCCCCAGGTCACGTTGCGCGACGATGCGACGATCGCCCGGCACGGCGATCCGGACGCGGCACTGGCCGCGATCGCCCGCTCCGCCGTCGAAATGCTCGGCGGCCCCGAACGCGGTCTGGTCAAGGAATGCGGGCGCCTCGAATGCACCCGCCTGTACCTCGACACCTCACGCGGAAAGTCGCGCCGCTGGTGCGATATGACCCTTTGCGGCAATCGCGCCAAAAGCGCCGCGTTCCGCGCCCGGCACGCCGACTGACCCGATGCGCTCAGCCGCCGAGGCCGATGCGGTGCGCGTAGGCGATGGCCTTGGCGCGGTCGCGGACCTGGAGCTTCGCGAACAGCGAACCGATATGGGTCTTGACGGTGCTGATGCCGATGAACAACTCCTTGGCGATCTCGGAGTTGTTGTGGCCCTTGGCCATCAAGGTGAGCACTTCGAGTTCACGAGCGCTGAGGCCGATTTCCGGACCACTGCGCCGAGGCGACGACGGCCCGACGGTTTGCGCCGCGAGCGCAGCGACGAGCCGCTGCCCGACCTCGGCGGCGAAGGTCGACTGGCCACCAGCGACGGACCGTACCGCCGTGGCGATCTCGCGTCGGCCCGCGTCCTTGGTCAGATAGCCGCGCGCACCCGCGCGCAGCGCACCCGCGATCGATTCGTCATCGGCGTAGGTGGTCAAGACCAGCACCGCGGTACCCGGATGGTCCGCCGCAATCGCGGCCGTCGCGGCCACACCGTCCAGCACCGGCATCCGCAGATCCATCAGCACGACATCGGGCGCACACCGCGCAACCAATTCGACCGCCTCGGCACCATCGCGCGCCTCCCCCACCACCTCGATATCCGGCAGCAGCGACAATACCGTGGTCAACCCTTCGCGCACGATGGTCTGGTCATCGGCGACAACCACCGTGATCACCTCCGCGGCACCATCATTCGCACCACCCATCGCCCACCCACCTTTCCCGCCACAACCGTCCCACCCAGCCCCCCGATCCTCTCCCGCATCCCGAGCAACCCGGCCCCCACCCCCATCCCCACCAAATCCCCAGCCCCTGAGCTGTGAGCCGTCGCCCCCTGCATCACCGCACCCGAGGTCGCTTCACCCTGCATCACCGCGTCCAGGGTTGCCACCGTCTGCGCCGCCGCACCCTGGGCCTCCACCCCCTTGGTCGCTGCACTGTGTATCGCCAAGCCCTGTGTCGCCACATTCTGTGCCGACCCACCCTGCATCACCGCACCCTGAGCCGTCATTCCCCACGCTCCCGCGTCCGGCGCCGCCGCGTCGTGCGCCACCACGGCCTGCATCTCCACGCCCTGGGTCACCGCACCCGGGGTCGCTTCACCCTGCGTCGCCACATTCTGTGCCGACCCACCCTGCATCACCGCACCCTGAGTCGTCATGCCCCACGCTCCCGCGTCCGGCGCCGCCGCGTCGTGCGCCACCACCGCCTGCATCTCCACGCCCTGCGCCACTGCACCCGGGGTCGCTTCACCCTGCGTCGCCACATTCTGTGCCGACCCACCCTGCATCACCGCGTCCTGAGCCGTCATTCCCCGTGGTCCTGCGTCCCGCGCCGCCGCGTCCTGTGCCGCGACGGTCTGCACCTCCACGCCCTGCATCACCACATCCTGAGTCGTCATGCCCTGCGCTCCCGCGTCCGGCGCCGCCGTGCCCTGTGTCACCCCGGTCTGCACCTCCACGCTGTGCATCGCCGCACTCTGCGTCGCCATGCCATGCGGCGCCACATTCTGTGCCGACCCACCCTGCATCACCACGTCCCGGGTCGTCATGCCCTGCGCTCCCACGTCCGGCGCCGCCGCGTCCTGTACCACCACGGCCTGCATCTCCACGCCCTGCACCACTGCCCCCTGGGTCGCCGCGCTCTGCATGGCCACACTCGCGTCCTGCATTGTCGACCGCGCATTCGCCGACAGCAGCCTGGTTCGGCGGGGCAGGGGATTGGATGCGGTCAGCTCGACCTGGTCGGCTTCGATGCGCAGTCGTAGTTCGACCTCCGTACCGGGTGCGTGTTTGCGGGCATTGGTCAAGGATTCCTGTGCGGCGCGCAGTAGCGCTGTGCTCACCTGTTCGTCGAGGTGGTCGGTGTTGCCCTCGCAGTGGAGTCGGAGTTGTCCGCCCGCGTCCCGGTGTTCGCGCGCCAGCCGTTCGAGTTCGGTTGGCAGCGCCAATCGTTCGGCGCGCAGTGCGCCGACGACCTGCCGCGCGTCCGCCAGACCGGAGGCGGCCAGCGCCCGCGAGGACCGTACCCGAGCACCGGCTTGTTCGGTCTCGCCCGCTTCCAGCAACGCATCCGCGGCGTCGAGTTGCAGGACGAGTCCGCCGAGCGTATGAGCTAATACGTCGTGCACCTCGCGGGCGATCCGGCCGCGTTCGGCCAGTGCGGCGGCCCGATCACGTTCGGCGCGAATCGCCCGGCTCTGTTCGACCAGCAGTCGATTCTGTTCGGCGCTCACCCGAAACTGCCTGCGGTTCACCCCCATCAGCGCCACCACCGCGATGGCCGCCAGCATTGCCGCGAATACCCCCGCCGGTGCCTGGGCCACCGGATACGAAATGCTCACCGCCAGTGCCGCCGTCGCGGTGAGCAGCGCACCGAACAGCGTCGAATGCTGAACCACGGCGAACCCGCCGTAGACCGCGGCGAGCATGGCCACCGAACTGCCGCCGTACTGCGCGACGGTGAGCCCGCCGAATACCACCATCAGCGCCAGTGCGATCCGGTTGAGCCGATGCCGGTCGGCGGGGGCCAGCGCCCAGGTCAACATGCCGATACCCGCGAGCCCGACCGCGAGTAATACGGGCACACCCAGATCAGCGAGGTGATAGGTGGGCAGGAACGCGGCCAGGGCGCCCGCCCCGACCAGGCGGAGCAGCCTGCTCAGAAGCGTGGGTGTCGATCCCGCGATCCCGCTGCCGAACATTGCCTCAGTGTGCCCGACTCATTGGCGACGCAACGGTCGACTTCTCGGCCCGAGCGGAGATAACGGCGATCCGACCGGCCCGGTTCAGGCCGAGCAGCAGCAGAATCAGCCCCGATGATGTCAACGAGGTCGCGCCGTACCCGACGGCGATCACGTCGACGCCAACGCGCACCGCGATCGAGACCAGCCACAGCGCCGACGCCGCGGCACCGGTCCGGACCAGCAGCGCACCCACCTCATCGCGCCGGAATCGCGACATCACACCCATCACGGCGCCGATCGCGAGCGATAACACCCCCTCGAATACCAGCAGCGCGATATCCAGCGTCCGCAGCGCACCGAGATCGGTCGATGTGCAGGCACCGAGCACTCCGATGAGCCCGAGGATCACCGGCAATCGCCACATCCGAACCGGATCGAACAGCCGCCACTGGTTCTGCCGGTAGATGATCCAGCCGAGTACGGCGAGCACGAGCACCGCGGTCACTGTGTTCTGCGAGGTCATGCCCACAACGGTGCGCGGATCGCGGCGGGCGCAGTACCACCCGTGGGTGGAATCCGGTACTAGGCCACGGGTACCAGGCCGCCGGTTTCCAACCGCGGTATCGGCGGCGGCGCGACCCGGGTTCCGCGCGGCACCGCCCGCACGAATATGAAGAAGAACACCACAAGGAGTACGGCACGCCCCCACACGCCGAACTGCACTACGTTCTCCATCAAATCCACCGAGCTACCGGATCCGATCGAATAGAAGTACCGGAACACCCCGATCCCGATCGTCGCATCGGCGACCAGATAGGCCCCGATCACCGGCCACGGCACCTCGAGCAGCACCAGGAACGGCACCAGCCACAGCGTGTACTGCGGCGAATGCACCTTGTGGAACAGCAGGAATCCGCACAGCATCGCGCCGCTGACCCCGATCCACGGGAAGGTGCCGGTCGAGGTGAATCGCTTCCAGCCCAACCACATCGCCAGCGCGAACGAGGTGAACACCAGCGTCGGCGAGGCGATCGACACCGCATGCTGAAATGCGGTCTCACTATCGGCGTCCTGACCGAACATCTGCCGAAGTCCCCAGTACCAAATGGAATTTGTGGTGATATCGGCCTGCCGCAATTGCTGGAAGGTGATCGATGCGCGCCAGCCCTCATAACCCGCGAGCGCGAAAGGCAGATTCACCAGGACCACCGTGCCGATGGCGGCACCCGCGGTCATCAGCGCACCGCGCACATCCAGCCGGGACGGCGTTGGACCATCCATATCGCGCTGGCCGCCCGTCAACACATACACCAGCAGCGGCAGTACGAAAATACCCGGATACAGCTTGAGGCAGAATCCGATGCCGAGCAATACGGCGGCCAGAATTCCCCTGGTACGCAACGAATATCGAGTCAGCGCGGTCACCACGTACACCGCGGCGACGGCCATACAGACCACGGGTAGTTCCCAGTTGTGGAATGCATAGAGCACCAATGGCGGCCCCGCCGCCCACAACAGCGCCGCCCGACCGGCCAGCCGGACCAGCAGCCAGGCGGTCAACAAGGCGAACGGCGCCAACAACAATGCCGAGTGCAGCAGGAATTCCGCGTCGTTATCGGCGCCGACCGCGCCGAGCCACATCAATACACCGCTGAGCACCGGATATTCGACCGCGCCGCCGGTCAGCATGCCGTCATCGGTGATTCCGCCGTCAATATAGGGAAAGACGTGCTGGTCGATATCGCGCCCCAGCCAAAGGAATTGGATATCGGAATAGCAGACATCCGAATCCTTGACCACATCGAAGATCGCACTGCGGCCATCCTCGCCGAACGGCGCACCCGCGCAACGCGCCTTGTTCAGATAGGCCAGCGCCAGCGTCAACCCGCACAGCAGCACCACCGCTGCGGCCAGCACTGTGGTGCGCTGTACGCGCCCCGCGATCACGTCGCTGGCGGCCGGTCGGGTCGACATGACGACCAGAGTAGGTGGCCGGGGCAGACCACGCCCGCGTCCCCCACGGTTGCCATCGCAACATCTGATCTCGTACGCACATGGGTAACTCATCGGGTACGCCCAGAACTCGCCCCAACGACCGGCCTCCGGCCCGCGACGCGACTATCGAGGCTCCAACGACCGGCAAAAGGCCCGGGGAGGCGGGGGAGCTTTCGCTGGTTAACGGGGGTTCATGTAGCCTTGTCGGGTTGCTGACGCAACGACCCTCCTGCCACGGACCGTCCGTGGCCGTTTCCTAGTCCACAGGAGGTGATTGGTCCGTGCGTCATTACGAAGTGATGGTTATCCTCGACCCGAGCCTGGACGAGCGCACTGTTGGTCCGTCGCTGGACAACATGTTGAGCGTCGTCAAGACCGATGGCGGCAAGGTCGACAAGGTCGACATCTGGGGCCGCCGCCGTCTCGCCTACGAGATCGCCAAGCAGGCCGAAGGCATCTACGCGGTGGTCGATCTGACCGCCGAGCCCGCCACCGTGAGCGAGCTCGACCGCCAGCTGGGTCTCAACGAGTCGGTGCTGCGCACCAAGGTTCTGCGCCACGGCAAGTGACCCTCGATTGCGTCGGTGCCTATCTCTAGGCTCTAGCGCAACAGGTGCACTGCGGACTGCATACCGAGCAGGAGGAACCACATGGCAGGCGACACGGTCATCACCGTCATCGGAAATCTGACGGCCGACCCCGAACTTCGATTCACGCCCGCGGGCGCTGCGGTGGCGAATTTCACCGTCGCATCGACTCCCCGCGTGTTCGACCGTAATTCGAACGAATGGAAAGACGGCGAAGCGCTGTTCCTGCGCTGCAACATCTGGCGTGAAGCTGCGGAGAATGTCGCTGAAAGCCTGACCCGAGGCGCCCGCGTGATCGTGAGCGGACGGCTGAAGCAGCGCTCCTACGAAACCCGCGAGGGTGAGAAGCGCACGGTCGTCGAGCTCGAGGTCGACGAGGTCGGTCCCTCGCTGCGTTACGCCACCGCGAAGGTCGCCAAGGCCAGCCGCGGCGGCGGGGGCGGCGGCTTCGGTTCCGGCGGCGGCGGCGGCAATTTCGCTCCTGCCGGTGGTGGTGGCGGCAGCCGTTCCGGCGGCGCCGACGACGACCCGTGGGGCAGCGCACCCGCGGCGGGCTCCTTCGGGGGCGGCCGCGTAGACGACGAACCGCCGTTCTGAGAACGGCTCACCTCGGCCTGAATTGCTTTCGGTAGCGACTGCTCGCAGATCGCTCGAAACGATCGGCCCATCATTTATTACGGAGTAACCATGCCTAAAGCGCCCGCGCGCGAAAAGGTGCTGAAGAAGAAGGCTTGCACCTTCTGCAAAGAAGCCAAGTCCGGCACCGTCAATATCGATTACAAGGACACCGCCCTGCTGCGGAAGTACGTCAGTGATCGCGGCAAGATCCGCGCTCGCCGGGTCACCGGCAACTGCGTGCAGCACCAGCGCGACGTCGCCGTTGCCGTCAAGAACTCGCGTGAGGTAGCCCTGCTGCCGTACGTGTCGACGGCTCGCTGAGAAGGGAGACATCGCAATGAAGTTGATTCTGACTGCTGATGTGGACAACCTCGGTGCCCCCGGTGACACCGTGGAGGTCAAGGACGGCTACGGCCGCAACTACCTGCTGCCGCGCGGCCTGGCCATTGTCGCCACCCGTGGCGCTCAGAAGCAGGTCGAGGGCATCCGTCGGGCGCAGGACGCGCGCAAGGTGCGCGACCTGGACCACGCCAACGAGCTGAAGCAGGCCATCGAGGGCCTGGAGTCGGTTTCGCTGTCGGTCAAGACCGCGGGCACCGGCAAGCTGTTCGGCTCGGTGACCCAGTCCGACATCGCCGCCGCCATCAAGTCGGCCGGTGGCCCGATCGTCGACAAGCGCAGCATCGAACTGCCGAAGTCGCACATCAAGACGGTTGGCAAGCACAACGTCGCGGTGCATCTGCACCCCGATGTGGTCGCGAAGTTCGACCTGCAGGTCGCCGCGAACTGAGTTCATTCGAAGGCCACTCTTGTGTTTCGACACAAGGGTGGCCTTCGACTGCGCCGCCTCGGGCCAGAGTGTGGTCGCGGCCTGAGCCATGGGCGTAATCCTGCAGATAGCCGAATATTTGCGAGAGGCCGGAACGGTGATCTGGACCATCCTCGGCAAATTCGGCTATCGGCTCTACCACCTGTTATTCGACTTGTGGATCGTCGAGAAAACCAACCGGCCGCTACGTGATCCGGGACATACCCGTAGTACACACTCTGTTTACCCAACACGCCCGGCTGTTCAACTGGACCGACACGCCGACACTTCATTCATCCACACGTGGACAGATTTGGAAATCGATATCTATCTGCATGTTTGAGCGGCGTGACCTGGGTTTTCCCCAAGTAGTACACAGGGGGTGCACATCGTTGGGTAAACAGTCCCCAACTTATCCACAGGCGTGTGCACAGTCCGGTTTGGCGAGTCCCCATCGGGTCGCCTAGGTTCGTCGCATTGTCATGAACGAACCTCCGGATCGTCATGATCCGGGAGCTGTCACACCGGTTTGCTGGAACCGCGGGTGAGCCTGTCAACGGGGAACTCGCACACCATGGTTCGACGTCCCGATGTGTCGGTACCCGGGAGTACAACGAGTGATCAATAGGGTCAGCCGGTAGGCGGCGGTTTCGAGCGATGTGCACGCGGTCGCCGTTTCCGAGCGGCCTTTGATGTATGTCGCTAGCGGCGAGAGAGGACGGTCGAGTCTGGTGACTACCACCGATGACCGCGGGCATACGGACTACCCGCCCGAACCGCCCGGCGAGGACTTCGGCAGGCAGCCGCCACACGATATGGCGGCCGAGCAGTCCGTATTGGGCGGCATGCTGCTGAGCAAGGATGCGATCGCCGACGTCGTCGAGGTGCTGCGCCCCGGCGATTTCTACCGCCCGGCGCACCAAGCGGTCTACGACACCATCCTCGATCTCTACGGCCGCGGCGAACCGGCCGACCCGGTCACCGTCGCCGCCGGTCTCGACCGCCGCGGCGAACTCAAGCGCATCGGCGGTCCGCCCTATCTCGTCACCCTCACCCAGACGGTCCCCACTGCTGCCAACGCCGGTTACTACGCCGAAATCGTTGCGGAGAAGGCGATCCTGCGCCGCCTCGTCGAAGCGGGCACCCGCATCGTGCAATACGGCTACGCGGGTGCCGACGGCCAGGACATCGCCGAGGTCGTAGACCGCGCCCAGGCCGAGGTCTACGAGGTCACCGAACGCCGCACCACCGAAGACTTCCTCCCCCTCGAGGAACTGCTCCAGCCCACGATGGACGAAATCGACTCCATCGCCTCCCGCGGCGGCATCTCCCTCGGCGTCCCCACCGGCTTCACCGAACTGGACGAACTCACCAACGGCCTACACCCCGGCCAAATGATCATCGTCGCCGCCCGCCCCGGCGTCGGCAAGGCCTTGGCCCTCGACACCCCCCTGCCCACCCCCACCGGCTGGACCACCATGGGCGAGGTCCGCGTCGGCGACGAACTCCTCGACGCCCAAGGCCGCCCCACCCGCGTCCTGGCCGCCACCGAGGTCATGACCGACCGGCCGTGCTACGAGGTCGAATTCTCCGACGGCACCGTAATCGTCGCCGACGAGCAGCACCAATGGCTCACCGAATCCGGCCTGCACAACGGCAACCGAGCCGTGCGCACCACCAGCGAAATCGTGCACACCCTGCGTGACATCGACGGCGACCTCAACCATGTCGTTCCGGGCACCCGACGGTCCGCTCCGCGCCACATTGTGGATGTCCGCAAGATCGACACCGTCCCGGTGCGGTGCGTTGAAGTGGGCAATGCGGATCACCTGTACCTGGCCGGAGCGTCGATGGTGCCCACGCACAACTCGACCCTCGGCATGGACTTCATGCGCAGCTGCTCGATCAAGCACGGTCTGGCCAGCGTTATCTTCTCGCTCGAGATGAGTCGCACGGAAATCGTGATGCGGCTGCTCTCGGCTGAGGCGAAGATCAAGCTGGGCGATATGCGTTCGGGCCGGATGAGCGATGACGACTGGACCAAACTCGCTCGCCGTATGAGCGAGATCAGTGAGGCGCCACTGTTCGTGGACGATTCGCCGAACCTGACGATGATGGAGATCCGCGCCAAAGCGCGCCGTCTGAAGCAGCGCCACGACCTGAAACTCGTTGTGGTGGACTACCTCCAGCTGATGACTTCGGGAAAAAAGGTCGAATCTCGTCAGCAGGAAGTCTCGGATTTCTCGCGAAATTTGAAGCTGCTGGCCAAGGAGTTGGAAGTTCCGGTCATCGCGATCAGCCAGCTGAACCGCGGTCCCGAACAGCGAACAGATAAGCGTCCCATGGTGTCCGACCTGCGCGAATCGGGCTGCCTCCCGGCTTCGACGCGCATCCTGCGTGCGGACAGCGGTGGTGAGACCACCCTCGGCGAGTTGCTCACAAGCGGGGAGCAACCGCTGGTCTGGTCGCTGGACGATCGCATGCGGATGGTTGCGCGGCCGATGGTGAAGGTCTTTCCCAGCGGGCGCAAGGAAGTGTTCCGGCTGCGGCTGGCTTCGGGGCGAGAAGTCGAGGCCACTGGCAACCACCCGTTCCTGACGGTCGATGGTTGGATCCCACTGGAAAAGCTGGCCGTAGGCGACCGCCTCGCCACTCCGCGTATGGTGCCTGAACCAGTGCACACCGAGCGGATGGCGGACTCCGAGATAATCCTGTTGGCGCACATGATCGGTGACGGCTCATGCGTCAAGCGCCAGCCGATCCGCTACGCCAGCATCGACGAGGAGAACCTCGACGCGGTAACCACCGCGGCCCGGCACTTCGGCGTGACGGCGGTACGGGACGAGTACGCGGCTGCCCGCGTGACAACCCTGCGACTGCCCGCGCCCTATCGACTCACCCACGGCAAGCGCAATCCAATTGCCGCCTGGCTCGACGAGCTGGGACTCTTCGGATTGCGCAGCTACGAAAAATTCGTTCCGCAGCAGGTGTTCTCGCTGCCGAACGATCAGATCGCACTGTTCCTGAAGCATTTGTGGGCCACCGACGGCTCGGTGCGTTGGGATGCCAAGGGAGGCCAGGCTCGCGTCTACTACGCCTCCACGAGCCGCCGCCTGGTCGATGACGTGGCACAGCTACTGCTACGACTCGGCGTACATGGACGAATCAAGAATGTCCGCAAGGCGGGTTATCGCGACTGCTGGCACCTCACCATCGATGGGGCGGATAATCAGACGATCTTCCTACGCGACATCAGTGTTCACGGCGCACGCGGACAGGCCGCGCAATCAGCCCTCGCCGAACTGGAACCGATGGTGCGCAATACGAATGTCGACACCGTCCCCAAGGAAGTCTGGGCCCAAGTCCGCACTCTGCTGGCAACCAAGCACATGACTCACCGAGAGTTCTCGGCCGCCATGGGCTCCCGCTTCTGTGGTTCCACCATGTGGAAGCGCTCCCCCAGTCGCGCCCGTCTCGCCCGCGTCGCCGCCGTCCTCGACGATGCCGACATCGAAATGCTGGCCACCAACGACGTCTTCTGGGACAAGGTCGTCGAAATCACCGGCCTGGGCGAACAGGACGTCTACGATGGCACCGTGCCGGGAACGCATAACTTTGTGGCACAAGGGATTTCGGTACACAACTCACTGGAACAGGATGCGGACATGGTCATCCTGTTGCATCGACCCGATGCGTTCGAGCGGGACGACCCGCGCGGTGGTGAGGCCGACCTTATCGTGGGCAAACACCGTAATGGTCCGACTGCCACGATTACCGTTGCGCACCAACTGCATTTGAGTCGGTTCGTGGATATGGCGCGCGGCTGACAGATCTGCAAGCTGGTACCCACCGGCCGTGCGGGGGACGCGCGTGATCGCTTTGACCAGCAGGCCCTTACGCCGCTGCTGGCGCCCAGGACGTCGCGCTCAGACGCCGCTTTCGTGGCGGGAACTGTAGCTGCGCTCGGCGATCTGGACGAAGCTGCGGATCAGCGGGCTGTGAGCGGTTTTCAGCCACGCGATGACGAGATGGCTCGGCGGGCGGTCGGGGAAGGGGACGATGACGAGGCCGGAGGGCAGCGGCTGGTCGATCGGGGCGAGCGCCGATGTTCCGTTCCATATGACCGCTTGCAGGCATTCCTGGATCGTCCGCATCGCCGGTGCTGCGTCGTCGTGTGCGCCGCAGGTCCAGTAGGCGGTCCATGCCGGATCTGCGCCGGATGGCAACCGGACCCATCGGCGGCCGACCAGGTCGACCGGCGACACCGCAGTGCGATGGGCGAGCGGGTCGTCCGCACGCAGCACGACGCCGACAGGCACCGAGCGCAGGATGCGCATGCTGATTCCGTTGTCGTCGAAGGGGGTTCGAGTGAGCGCCACGTCGACGAGCCCGGCGTGCAGCCCGGCCGTCGGTTCACCGAGATCGGCTTCGTGAACGCGAACGTCGACGTGCGGATGACGTGCCCGGAACAATGCCACCAGCCGACCGTCGACGTGCGCGGCGGTATCCGCCAGCGTCCCGATGGTGAGGGTCGCTGACCCTGCGCTGGCGGTCACCCGGTCGCGGATCCGGTCGGCTCGCTTCAGCAGCGCACTCGCCTCGTCGTACATCGTTGCTCCGGCCGGAGTCAGGACGACGCCCTTCGGGGTGCGCTCGAGCAGGATGACGCCGAATTCGTCCTCTAGCTCCCGGATGGCCCGGCTCAGCGGCGGCTGTGTCATGTGTAGGCGGTTCGCCGCCCGGCCGATATTGCGCTCCTCCGCCACCGCTACGAAGTACCGGAGCAAACGAAGGTCCACCGCAACACGATACCTACGCGGTATGGCGGATGCGGAGATGGTCTTGGACAGCCGGCCCGGTCCCGGAGAACTGTTGAAAGCGTAGGGCCGACAAGGAGATCCACGCTCATGACCAACCACACTCTCAGCATCGGATGCTTCCGATACGACACCACCCGGGCGCTTTTCGACGAGAGCGCCAGCGTGGACGGCAGCACTGTCACAATGGAAACCGCGGCCACCCTGCCGGAGATCTTCGAACGGCTGATCCGCGGAAACGAGTTCGACATCGCCGAACTCGGGCTCACGTTCTACCTGCGCCTGCTCGAAACAGGATTGCCGTACGTGGCGCTGCCGATCTTCCCGAACCGGGTGTTCCGGCACTCGTGCATCTTCGTCAACACCCACAGTGGCATCACCCACCCTGCCGCTCTCACCGGACGGACCATCGGGGAATTCGGCACGTATGGCCAGGATTCCGGCGTGTGGGCCAAAGGGATCCTCACCGACGAGTACGGATTCGAGCCCGAACAGAACCGCTGGGTGATCGGCGGCCTCGAATCTCCCACACCCCCTTTTGATTTCATCCCGCACCCGCATCCGGCCGATCTCGAGGTGACCGCCGCGCCCGAGGGAACGACATTGAGCGCGATGCTGGATGCGGGCGAGATCGATGCCCTGTTCTCGGCGAATGTTCCGCAGTGCGTGCTCGACGGATCTCCGAACGTCGCCCGGCTGTTCCCCGACTTCGAGCCACTGGAACGCGACTATCACCAGCGAACCGCGATCTTCCCGATCATGCACACCATCGTCGTCCGCAGGGATCTGCTGCACGAGCGCCCCGGTCTCGCGCAGGACGTCTATCGGGTCTTCTCCCAGGCGAAAGACGCTGCCGCTGAATACTATCGCCGCAACCGCAGACTGTACGAGGTCCAAACCATGGTGCCGTGGATGAACGCACTGGTCGAACGCAACGGCGAACAGTTCGGCGACAACTGGTGGCCCTACGGCATCTCAGCCAACCGCACCGCCCTCGACGCCTACCTGCGCTACCACTTCGAACAAGGCTTGTCGTCTCGACGGTGGAGGATCGAGGACGTTTTCGCCCCGGAGTTGCTCGACAGCTGAGAGTTCTCCCGGCCATGTGGCATCGAATACAGAGCAGCTTTCCTGCTCCGGGTGGCCTGGGGTCTTACCGTGCCCAGTCCGGTGTCCATATGTCATCGCTGGATGTCGTTCGGTATCTGGCCTGGAGGTAGTCGAGGAAGTTTGCGAGGACGGGGTGTGGATTGTCTGCTCGCCAGATCACCGAGAGTGGGTAGACCGGGGTCGGGTTGACGACGGGGATTCGGCGCAGGTCGTAGCTTTCCGGCCAGAGGTATCGGGAGCCTTCGCCGGCGAAGGTGGCGAGTTGGGGCGAGTCGGCGAGTTCGGCGAGGAGCGCTTCGATGCCGAACATCGGGCCGATCGTGTCGATGGTGAGTCCGAACGCGGCCGCGAGATCGCGGTAGTAGCCGATCGGCTCCGGATCGGACATGCCCGGCATCCAGATGGGGTGGTCGGTGAGTTCGGCCAGCGTCACGGATTTGGCGTTCGCCAACGGGTGTTTCGGGCCGACCATAAGTTCGTGTCGGTCGTCGATGACACGCGATGAGCGGAGTCCGGTCGGGACTTTGCGGGCGGAGTCGCGTAGGGATCTGAAGGTGGCGTCGAGGGTACCGGCGCTGATCTCGGCAAGCGCCGCTGCGGCGTCGGCGTTGGGCAGGGCGACGACATCGAGCTCGATATCGGGGTGCTGCTGGTAGAAGGCGTGCAGGACATTGGACGGTGCGATCCTGCGGCTGACGACGTCGATCCGCAGCGCCCTGCGTCCCGGTGTCACGGCCGCGGTGGCGCGTTCGGCGGCGCGGAGCAGTTCGCGGGCATGGGGTAGCAGTGCTTGTCCGTCGACGGTGAGCCGGACGCCCCTGGCGGTCCGCGCGAAGAGCTGTACGCCGAGCTCTCGCTCCAGGCTCGCTACTCGTTTCGAGGCCCCCTGCTGGGTGATGCGCAAATCGTCGGCAGCGGCTTGGAACTGGCCCGTCTCGGCGACAGCGACGAAGGTACGAACCGCATCGAGATCCATGAGGGAGAACCTAATCGCACAACGATGAGTTGTGGCACGCCGCTCGATCCGTTGTTGGTGTCGGCGTCCTTCAACCGGCTTCAATCCCGGTGGCAACAGAGCGTTGTCCCACGAGGTGTGAAGCGGAGTGAGCGAGTGCCGAATATCGGGCAGAGGACGAGACTGGGCCGGGCGTTCGGATGGTTGTGGGCCGCCTACGCGGTCAGCGCCTACGGAACCGGGCTCGGGTTCGGGGCATTCTCGGTCGTTGCCATTACGGTTCT
The DNA here is from genome assembly GCF_040614395.1 of Nocardia sp. NPDC005998. Lineage (NCBI taxonomy): Bacteria > Bacillati > Actinomycetota > Actinomycetes > Mycobacteriales > Nocardiaceae > Nocardia > Nocardia sp. NPDC005998. The sequence goes on from NZ_JBEXUI010000002.1 coordinate 47,880, forward strand.
GAACGCGAGCGCGGCAGAAGTGGCGGCCTTGTCGTCGTCCGGGCTGGCGCTCGGGGCGCTGCTGGCGGTCCCGCTCGGGCCGTGGATGGAGTTCCGCGCAAAGCGGCCGGTCATGATCGCCATGGACGTGATCCGCTTCGCGGCATTGGCATCGGTACCGCTCGCCTATTGGCTCGGTGTGTTGTCGTTTGCGCAGCTCTTGCTGGTCTCCATGGTCGCCGCGACAGCGAAGATCGCGTTCACGGCCGCCAGCGGCGCCTACCTCAAGACCATCGTCCCCGCCGACGGACTGCTGGTGGCCACCAGTCGTTTCGAGTCGACCACCTGGTCGGCCACGGTCATCGGACCACCCTTGGGTGGCGCCGCAATCGGGCTCTTGGGTCCGGTGACCACCGTTGTCATCGATGCGGTGAGCTACCTCCTCTCGGCGCTCGGCATCAGCGCGATCACCGAACCCGAGCAGCCGCCGAAGCCGCAGCACACGCGAACGCGCCGGTGGAGCGATATCGCCGAGGGGTGGCGCTACATCCTCACCCACGACACGCTGCGTCGATTCTTCTTCAACGCCATGCTGGTCAACGGGCTGATCATGGCCACGGAGCCGCTGTTATCGGTGCTGATGCTGTCCCACTTGGGATTCCCGGTCTGGGAGTACGGGCTCGCGTTCGCCGTTCCGTGCATCGGTGGCCTGATCGGGTCACGACTCGCCCGCCGCATCGCTGCCCGCCTCGGCGAACAGACGGTGCTGCGCGTCTTCGGCGCGCTACGCGCCTGCTGGCCCCTCGGGCTGGCGTTCATCCGGCCCGGCCTCACTGGGCTCGTGATCGTGATGGTCACCGAACTCGGCCTGATCATCTGCGCCAGCATTTTCAACGCCGTCTTCGCCGCCCACCGATTGAACACCACCGCCACCGACCGCCACGCCCGGGTACTCACCGCCTGGTCGATCACCACCAGCACCAGCATCGCCGCAATCACCGTGCTGTGGGGCCTACTCGCACAACTCACCAGCCCGCGCACAGCAATTGCGCTGGCCGGGATTCTGCTCCTCGGCACGCCGTTCCTGCTGCCGCGCCGGATCGCCACACCAGAACCGGCCAGCCCGATTCCGCCGAACCAAGCGCCGGTTCCCTCCGGCGATAGAGCATGACCCACACGACGCCATCCACGACCAGCGGGTCCGGGGCATCGACTAGGCCGCTACGAATTGCCGGAGGGGACCGCCATGATCCCGCTGGTCGAGTACCTCGGGAAGGTCAAGACACCTGAATCTCACGATATTGCGTTGAAGTACTCGACGGACCCGCCCGCGGAAAAGCGATCAAGGCGTTGGTCCAGATGAAAGCCACTGGTGTGCGGCACCTGATCGAACCGCTCGTCCACGACCGAGCTCCCGTAGTGCGCAAACAGGCCCAGCGCACCATCGCGAAGCCGCCTCGCCTCAGCGAGTGAATCCAATTGCGGTGCAACATGTTCCGCTATCTGATCCGCGGATCGGCTATCCGGTGACTTCAGCGGCCAATGGACCCGGGGGGTGGTTGGAAGGTTCGGCGGTAGGTGGAGGGGGTGGTGGTCAGGGATTTCCAGAATTGGTCTCGCATGGTTACGGGGCTGCCGTAGCCGCAGAGGGTGGCTATGTGGTCGATGGTGAGGTCGGTGGTCTCGAGGAGGCGTTGGGCCATGGCCAGGCGTTGGGTAGCGATCCATTGGGCGACGCTGGTGCCGATGACCTTTCGGAAGGTGCGGGTAAAGGTGCGGCGGCTCATCAGGGCGTGGGCGGCGAGGCGATCGACGGTCAGGTGTTCGCCGAGGTTTTCGATCGTCCATTGCAGGGTTTCGGCGAGCGGATTGCCCGAATCCGTTGGCGGCAGGGGATGTTCGATGAATTGCGCTTGTCCGCCGGCACGGTGTGGTGGGGCGACGATGCGGCGGGCGACGCGGTTGGCAAGTTCGGCGCCGTGCTGGCGGCGCAGCAGATGTAGGCAGGTGTCGATGGCCGCGGTGGTGCCGGCGGAGGTGACGATATCGCCGTCGTCGACGTAGAGCGCCTCTTGATTCAGCCGCACGTCCGGGAAGCGGCGGGCGAAGACATCGGCCCAACGGGATGCCGATCGTGGTGGTCCAGCACACCGCACCCACCGGCGCGCCGATCTTCGATCGCGGCACCGCGGGATGGCAGCTGCACCGCTCGGTGGCCGAGCGGCATTACGATCTCGCCCTGGAAAAGACCGTGCCGAGCGTCTTCGCCGAGCACGACCTCGAATCGTGGCTGCGGGAACGCGGCGTCGACACCATCGCCGTCGTCGGGTACCTGACCCATCACTGCAATAACGCGCTGATCACGCACGCGCACCACGCCGGATTCGCCACCGAACATCTCAGCGACGCGACCGGCACCGTACCGCTGACGAATGCCGCTGGTCAGGCCGACGCGGCAGATCCACCGCGTCCTCAATGTCGTGATGCACTCCCAGTTCGCCGCCGTCAGCACCACCGATCAGTGGATCGATCGCGTCGGCAACGCAACCGCAACACCGATCGGAAATCTGTTCGATTCCTACAACAGTTCTTTCGCCTCGGCGGCGCCGCGGTAACGAATACGTCCCGGTCACCGACACACCTCGTGACATATGGCCTGTCGGGGGGCCTGTCCGCCCATTTGTCGGATTTTGGATTGGGGAACTGGACATGGCTCTTCGGGAGTTCATCGCGCGCCATCGGCTGGCCTCGGCCGTTGTTGCGCCCGCCACGCTCGGGGTGGTGGCGATCGTCGCCGCCTCCTTCGCGCTGACATCGACGTCGCAAACTGCGGATACACAGCTCAGGGCCTCGGTGACGGAGTGCCACGACATGGTGACCATTTCGGTGGCCGGACGCCGTGACACTCCGGTCGAAGGCACCACGAAGCTGCTGGTCGGCGCCAATGGCGAGGAATTGCCCGCCGCGCTGTCGGATGACTATCACAGTCAGTGGGTCGACCCCGTCGTCAACGCACCCGCCGATAATGTCGATCCCGGCTCATATGCCGCGGTATACATCGCGTATCCGGCGAATATGGCCACCTACGAGGACGCCGTCAATGCCGGTGTCGCGAATACCGAACAGGTGATGCGGGAGATCAGCCAGGCCTGCCCGGACACCAAGTTCTCCATCGTCGGCTACAGCGAGGGCGCCGATGTCGTGCGCCGCGTCGCCATGACGGTCGGACATCAGACGCCCGACCAGAACGGTGCCTACGGAGTCGTCGATCCGGCCGATGTCGTCGGTGTCGTCATCCTCGCCGATGCCGGACGCTCGGCGGGCGACGGGCCGTTCCCGGGTGCGAAGGATCCGTACAGCAATCCCGACGGCTTCGACCAGAAATATCAGAGCGGCACCAAAGCGGTTGCGGGTCAGGGTGCACTGCCCGGCACCAGCGGCGACTTCGGGGCGCTGAACGGCAAGATCGCCTCGTTCTGCTCCGATGGCGATCTCACCTGCTCGGCACCGCAGAATATTTCGCTGCTGCAGTTGGTGGTCAATGTGGGTCGCCAGTTGAATGTCGACGCACTCGAACGTGATGGGCTCACCCCGGCGACCGGGCAGGACGTCGCGGTTGTCCTCGGCCGGATCGCGCTGGCGGCCTTCGCCGATATTCAGTCGCAGCCGAACTGGATGCAGAGCAACGAAACCTTCCTCCAGGTGCTGCTGCGGGTTTCCGATCCCGAGTACAAGCCGGGTCAGACACCCAAGCCCACCACGCAGGCGACGGCGATCGCGACCAACGACATGTCGCCACTGGCCTATCTGCCGCAGAAGGTGTTCAACGAGATCGTCGGTCTCATCGTGACGAACCAGAACACCATCCCCGTGATCATGAGCGACCCGTATCAGCTCACACTCGGGCCGAACGCGACCGGTCACCACTTCGACTACTGGCGCGACGCCGCCGACGGCAAGCCGCTGACCTCCGCCGAGTACGCGGCCGCCTGGCTCACCCATCTGGCGCAGCAGGCGCAGGCGGGTAAGACGGTCGATACCAGCGCAAAGCCGACGCCAGCGGATCTCGCCGCCGCATACCAGGCGGCGAGCTCCACGACCAAGACCAGCGAACCGACCAAGACCACGACCACGTCGCCGACGACCACCACCAGCACCTCGCCCGCGAAGTCCCCCGCGGCCAGCGCACAGCCGACGACCACGACGCCGCCCACCACGACGTCGAATGCGCCGACCACCCCGCAGGTGACGACAACACCACCGGCTCCGACCTCGGTCACCACCCCCGCCCAGACGACAAAGCCGACCACCACCGAACCGACCACCACCACCACCACCACCACCACCACCACGACAACGCAATCCGCGACACCGACCACCACCGCTACGCGCTAGCAGTCACCGCCGGTTTTCGATACGGGCCGCGGCGTTCGGCTCGGGTGGCCCGTCTCGCTCGCCAGAAGACTGGCGTGCGGGCCGCCTATCCGATCTGGATGACGCTCTTGCCTCGGTGATATCGATGCGGACCGAACCAGCGATGGCGAATGTCGCTGCGGCGCAGCGGGTTTCAGCGGTCAAAGGGATCGGATGGACGGAGTTCGGCTCGGGTGACCGCTCTCGCTCGCCAGAAGACTGGCGAGCGGGCCACCTATCCGATCCGGATGACGCTCTTGCCTCGGTACCGCCGTCGGTGAGATTCGCGACGGCGGTGCCGAGGGCGGATTTGCCGCGGTGATATCGATGCGGACCGAACCGTCGATGTCGAATGTCGCTGCGCCGCAGTGGGTTTCAGCGGTCGAGGGATCGGATGGCTCGGTTGAGGTCCGTGTGGAGGCCATCGACGGCGGCGCGGGCGTCGGCGATGGCCTCGCGCCGGGCGGCGAGAGCGGTCGGGGTGTAGTTTTTCGCCGCGGCCTTGCGCTCCAGTTCGGTGGCGGATCGGTCGAGTCGGCGGTGGGCCGCGGTGACGCGGTCGGCGGCCGCAGTTAGGGCGGGGACGACCTTATCGGTGCGGCCCGCGACAGTGCTGAGATCGCCGCCGGATACGCCGAGGCCCGCACGGACCGCTCGGACCGGCAGTACCAGTTGACGGTGCAGGATTTCGGCGGTGTTGGTTTCCATGTCGAACCTCTCGGTGATCGTTGCCTGCCGCGTCCTTCGTGGCATGGGCGCAACAGTGCCGACCGCCGCTGACACCGCGCTGACACCGCGGCGGATTCGCTAACCGCGCAGGCGGTCGACCAGGGGGAGGCCCAGGTCGGCGAGGAGGTTCTCGACGCGGGCGGCGATATCGTCACGAATGGGGCGGACCTCGTCGATACCGAGGCCTGCCGGGTCTTCGATGATCCATTCGTCGTAGCGGGGACCGGGGACGCGCGGGCAGATGTCGCCGCAGCCCATGCTGACAATGACGTCGGCGGCGCGGATGATTTCGTCGGTCCAGGGCTTGGGGTATTCGTCGGCGATATCGATGCCGACTTCGGCCATCGCCTCGACCGCGGCCGGGTTCAGGGCCGCGCCCGATTCGGAACCGCCGGACCAGGCGATCGCTCGACCCTGCGCCAGCTGGGTGAACATGCCCAGTGCCAGCTGCGAACGTCCGGCATTATCGGTGCACAGGAACAACACGGTCGGCTTGGATTCGGCGACCTTGCCCTGCACCTTCGCCAGCGCGGACAGCCGCTGCCGGCCGAAGCGTTCGGCCAGCGTCGGCAGATATAACTTCACCGTGGAGCGAGCGACAAAATCGTCATAGGAGTCGTAGAGGTAGCGGTGCACCGTTTCGAAGTCGAACATGGTCGCGAACTCGCCCTGCAACCGGTCCTCGGCACTCGCGAGGGCCGCCTCGTCGTCGAGTTCGAGCAGGCGGTAGTGCGGCGTCACAGCGGCGATTGAGCGTTCGGTCGCATCCGGCTGTTCAGACTGAGACATTGCTCCAGCCTGACAGCCGGTCGAATGCCCGCCAAGCGAACATTCCGTTAACCGGCTCGAACCAACTACGGAGCGGAGTACAGTCCCTGCGCCAGAACCGGCCATGAGGTGTGCAGATCCTCCTGCCAGTAGCCCCAGGAATGGGTGCCGCTGTCCCGGTAGACGAAGGTGGCGGGGATCCCGAGCTGGTCGAGCCGGTTCTGCAAATTGTGCGTCGACCAGTTGACCCCGGCCTCGATCGCCGCGCCGACCGCGACCGTCTGCGCATTGTCCTCGGGCTTCTCCAGCCGGAATTTACCGCCCGGCTGGTCGTAGACACCGGGGATGCCATTTCCGGTGGAAACGAAAAGGTTTGGTCCACGCAGCTTTTCGGCATTGCGAATGGGATCGTTCGCGGCCCAGAGCGGACTATCGGACGGACCCCACATGTTTCGCGTATCGCCACCGCCGTAGGTCTCCACGGTCACTTTGACCATGCGCTGACCGATCGGGTCACTGGTCTGGGCGATCCCGCTGTAGACCGCGACGCTCCGGTAGAGGCCGGGCTTGGCAATTGCGAAATTGAGCACCGAGGTGCCCGCCATCGACAGTCCCGCAATGGCATTGACACCATTCGTGCCGAGCGCGGTATCGATCAACGACGGCAGCTCCTCGGTGAAGAAGGTCACCCATTTATTGGTGCCGAGCACCGGATCCGGCGCGATCCAATCCGCGTAGAAGCTCCAGTGCCCGCCGATGACATTGACCACATTGACGTTCTTGTCCGACAGGAACTCCATTGCGTCGGTATTGCGCTTCCACGACGCATCGTCCTGCCCGCCGCCAGCACCGTTCAGCAGATAGAGCGTCGGGCGCGGCACCGAGGTATCGGTCGGTCGCAGCACATCGACCGGGATCGTCGAATTCATCGCGGCGGAATGGATGTAGAGCCGAACGTTGCGGGCGTCCTTGGCCTCGACCTTCTCGATGAACGAACCATCCGGCGACTGCACCGATGACGGCAGCACAATGGCGGGCTGCGTCGATCCCGTTCCGGAGCCCGTATTCGGCTCCGCATGCGCGGGAATCGCACCGAGACCGAGCAATACCGCAATCGCCGCCAGCACCACGCGTTTCGTTGGACGGTTCAACACCCATTCCTTCGTTCGGGCCCGGACCCGAATACCCATCGGCCCGACCAGTTGATCGAGAACCGGACCAGCCTCGTTACGACAACCTGTCGTCGGACGGCCGAAACTGTTGCGCGGCTGGCTGATTGAACCCGATGCCGCGGGCTGCCGTCGAGCCCCCGGTTCCATTGGCTCGACCGGCAACACTTGCCCTCGAATCATGGGATGAACCCATATATGCTCCGGTGCGAGAAATGGATCGGAGGTCCCACGATGACCAGGCGTGGCTGGGTGTTGTTCTTGGCAATGGGCGTCATCTGGGGCGTGCCCTACGCCATGATCCGGATCGCCGTCGAGGATTTCGACCCGATCGCGGTGGCGTTCGGCCGGACCTTCCTCGGCGCGCTGATCCTGCTGCCGATTGCGCTCTACACCAAGGCGCTGGCACCGGTATTCCGCCGCTGGCGTCCGCTGCTGCTGTACACCCTGGTCGAGATCACCGGCCCGTGGCTGCTCATCGGCTTCGCCGAGACCACATTGAACAGTTCGACGGTCGGCCTGCTGATCGCCGCGGTACCGCTGATCGCGGTGGTCATCGTGACCAAACTCGGGCACGACCGCTTCGACGCGCGCCGCACCGTCGGCCTGATCGTCGGCTTCGCCGGGGTGGCGGCGCTGGTCGGCTTCGATATCGACCTGACCCAGCCCGCGGCCATCGGCGCGATCGGGCTGACCACCATCGGATATGCCGTCGGCCCGATCATTATCAATCGCGCACTCGCCGACCTGCCGCCGCTCGGGGTGGTCACCGGATCACTGATCCTCGCGGCGGTGATCTACGCACCGTTCGCGGCATGGCGCTGGCCGGCACACTTCACCGCCGACGCGTCGTGGTCGGTGCTCGGCCTCGCCGTCATCTGCACGGCCGCGGCGTTCCTGGTCTTCTTCGCGCTGATCAGCGAGGTCGGCCCGGCCCGCGCCACCGTCATCACCTATATCAATCCGGCAGTCGCCATCCTGCTCGGGGTGACCCTGCTGGACGAGCCGCTGACCATCGGCATGGGCATCGGATTCCCGCTGGTCATCCTCGGCTCGATACTCGGCACCGCGCGCGCCCGCGCCGTCGAGCAGCCGGTTTCGACGCCGGTACCGCAATCGCCGAGTCAGGTGTGAGTCCAGCGCTCATTCGGTGCGAATCACCTCTGTCGCGCCCGCACTGAAGGTCAGACCCGCACCGCCGATGATCTTCATCAGCACATCGCGCAGCCGAACCACTTCGGCCGCACCGATTATCGCGTCGAGATGTGCGTCGAATCGCGCGACCACATCGAGTCCGGCCGCCAGCACGGACCGGCCCAGCGGAGTCAGGCGCACCAGCCGTGCGCGCCGATCGGTCGGGTCGGGAGCCACCTCGACATAACCGCGCGATTCCAGGTGCCGCACGAGTTCGCCCATCGCCTGTTTGGTCATGCCCGCCCGCGTCGCCAGGTCGATCAGCCGGGTGCCCTCGGGATCGATCACCTGGAATACCGGCGTGTGCGCGGCGCGCAGGTCGGTGAATCCGGCCGCGGCCAAACCCGCATCCAGTTCGGCCGCAAGCGTTCTCGCCGCGGCGCTGAGCAGATTCCCGAGTGGCGGCGGTCGATCGGCCAGCGGATTAGTCAGGCTCTTGACCATTCTTCGACTCCTTCGTACCTTTAGTCAGGGACCTTACTACTTTGGATGGTGCACATGACTGGACAGGCTGTCGTCGGGCTCTCGGCCCTGGCCCTGGTGATCGAATCCGGCTGGCTGATATTCGCGGACGGATCCGTTGGATCGATCACCGCCGGCGTTCTGGTGAGCGTCGCGGTGCTGACCGTGAGCGCGGCCCGATTCGTGGCCATCGATACCGCGGTGCGAATCCTGTTGGGCGCCTTGTTCGCCGGATCGGTCGCGGACCGGTTCGGACTACTCGGCGCGCCGGGCACGAAAGACGTTTCCTGGGGCAGCTATTCGGCGTTCGTCGACTACACCCGGACCTTGGTACCCCGCGCACTGGATTGGTCGGTACCAACCCTCGCCGCCGTCGCGACGGCGCTGGAAACCCTGATCGCCATCGGGATGATCCTCGGCATCGCGGCGAAATCCACCGCACGCCTCGCGACCGCGGTGCTGATCGCCTTCGCGGCGGCGATGTGGACATCGGTGGGTTTCGATGAAATGTCTTCCTACGGTGTGCTCGTCGTCGCGGGCGGCACCGCGATACTCGGCACCTGCGATACCGCGCTGCGACTCGACCACCTGCTGCGCCGTCTGCCGTCGCGGCGCCCCGCGGTGGAATGATGGCCGGATGGCACGCACCGATTACGCCGATGTGGCGCAGACCCGCACCGCCTACGACGACCTCGCGGACCAATACGCCGAGCTCGTCATCGGGCACCTCGAGTCCCAGCCCTTCGACCGCGCCATGCTCGGCGTATTCGCGGAACTGGTGCGGGCCAACGGTTCTGGTCGGGTCGCCGACCTCGGCTGTGGCGAGGGCCGACTCTCCGCGCACCTGGCGGCGCTCGGACTGGATATCTTCGGCATCGACCTGTCACCGCGGCTGATCGCACTGGCGCGAGCGCGATATCCGGAACTGACCTTCGGCGAGGGTTCGCTCGAACACCTCGACCTCGCCGACGGTACCCTCGCGGGCGTCCTCGCGTGGTACTCGTTCATCCATCTGCCACCCGAGCGGATTCCCGCGGTGTTGGCGGAGTTCCATCGGGTACTCGAAAACGGAGGGCACGCGCTGCTCGGCTTCCAAGCCGCCGCTGTCGAGGATGTGGAACCGTACGACCACAAGGTGATTCGCTCCTACCGCTGGTCGCCCGATCGGCTCGCCGCGCTGGCCGACCAGGCCGGTTTCACGGCGACCGCCCGGCTGGTACGGGAACCGGATCCCGGCGAGCGGGGTAGCCAGGGCTACTTGCTGCTGGTCAAGGATCACTGATTCGGCGGACGCCGATCCGGACCTTTCAGTAAGGTTGAGGCCACCGCGCAGGGGACATGGCTGCGCGAGCCCTTCCGACATCGTGGTCGATACCTCTTGCTCGAGACCTGCACACCACACCGTCGTCAGGGGGCGACTCACCAATGGAGCTCATTTCTCCGATCGATGCCGTATTTCTGCTGGCCGAATCCCGCGAGCACCCAATGCATGTCGGTTCACTGCAGCTGTTCGAGACGCCGGAAGACGCCGGACCCGACTACGCCCAGGTAGTTCACGAGAAGTTGTTGGCGGACACCGAATTCCACCCCACCTTCCGCAAACGACCGGCGAGTTGGCTCGGCACACCGCAGCTGGCGTGGACGCAGGCCGAAGACGTCGAACTCGCCTATCATCTGCGCCGGTCGGCGCTGCCGAGTCCGGGGCGCTTCGACCAATTGCTCGAGCTGGCCTCCGAGCTGCACAGCGCCCTGCTCGACCGGCACCGCCCGCTGTGGGAGATCCACCTGGTGGAGGGGCTGAGCGACGGCCGCTTCGCCATCTACTCGAAGATGCACCACGCGCTGATCGACGGTGTCGCCGCGCAGCGGCTGTTGCAGCGCACACTCACCGACGACCCCGCGGCGAACGAAATGCGCGTGCCATGGAATCTGCCTCGTTCGCGGCGTGCGCCCGAGCCGTCCGGATCCCTGTTCGGCGGGATCGCGCGAAATCTCTTGTCGGCGGCCAATTCCGCTCCGGCCGTACTGCGGGCGGCCCGCGCCGCGCTGCTGCAACAGCAGCTGACCATGCCGTTCGATGCGCCGCGCTCGATGTTCAATGTGCCGATCGGCGGCGCCCGGCGCTGCGCGGTGCGGTCCTGGCCGCTGGAACGCGTCAAACAGGTCAAGAAGGCCACCGGCACCACCGTCAATGATGTGGTGCTCACGATGTCGGCCGGTGCGCTGCGCGAGTACCTGATCGAACAGCATGCGCTGCCCGACAAGCCATTGATCGCCATGGTCCCGATCTCGCTGCGGGCCGATGACGATACCGCCGAGACCAGCGGCGTGAAGGTCGGCGCGATCCTGTGCAACCTCGGCACCGATATCGCCGATCCGATCGAACGGCTGCGCGTGGTGAGCGAATCGATGCGCCGCAGCAAAGAGGTCTACAACGCGCTCTCGCCGATACAGACGATGGCACTGTCCGGCCTGATGCTCAGCCCGCTGGCCCTGACCTTCCTACCGGGCATGCTGTCGCTGGCCAATCCGCCGTTCAATATCGTCATCTCCAATGTCCCCGGTCCCAAGGATCCGCAGTACTGGAACGGCGCCCGCCTCGACGCCTCCTACCCGATGTCGATCCCGTTCGACGGACAGACCGTGAACATCACCCTCACCACCAATGGCGACAACCTGGACTTCGGACTCGTCGGCTGCCGCCGCAGCGTGCCGCGCCTGCACAGCCTGTTGGACCACCTGGAGAACTCACTCACCGACCTGGAACAGGCGGCCGTCTGAAACGGCTATCCCTAAAGAAACTAGAACGTGTTACATTCGATTTCAGGCGCCCGCGCCTGCTGACCAAGCCGTCATCGCGTCATGGCGATATCTGCGGTAGGCGGTCGAATCGGCGGCGCGGGCCAGCGACCAAATATGTAACCCGTTCCAGCACTCCTCGGCCGGTCGCTCCGGCTGCGGGGCGAGTAGGGAGACCAGCACGCCATGCGTACCGAAATCTGCGACCGGCTGGGGATCGAATTCCCCATTTTCGCCTTCACCCATTGCCGCGATGTGGCGGCCGCGGTCAGCAATGCCGGTGGTCTCGGCGTGCTCGGTGCGGTCGGCTTCACCGCCGAACAACTGGAGGTCGAACTCGCGTGGCTCGATGAGCATGTGCACGGCGTCTACGGTGTCGACCTCGTCATTCCGTCCAAATACGAGGGCAAGGGCATCGACGATCTGACCCCGGAACAGTTGGAAGCCAAACTGGCGGAACTGGTTCCGCAGGGCCACCGGGATTTCGCGGAGAAGATCCTCAATGACCACAATGTGCCGCACCTGCCCGAAGAGGAGCATCACAACCAGCTGCTCGGCTGGACCGCGACGACCGTCGCACCGCAGATCGAGGTGATCCTGCGCCATCCCAAGGCCAAGCTGGTCGCCAATGCCCTTGGCACCCCGCCAGACGATGTGATCAAGCAGATCCAGGATTCCGGGCGCCTCATCGGCGCGCTCTGCGGGTCGGTCAAGCACGCGCTCAACCACAAGCGGGCCGGGCTGGACTTCGTGGTCATGCAGGGCACCGAAGGCGGCGGCCACTGCGGTGAGATCTCCTCGCTGGTGCTCTGGCCGCAGGTGATCGATGCGATCGGCGATATGCCAGCGCTGGCCGCCGGTGGTGTCGGCAATGGCCGTCAGGTCGCCGCGGCCATGGCAATGGGCGCGGCGGGCGCGTGGACCGGCTCGCTGTGGCTGACCGTCGAGGAGGCGAATGTGCCGCCCGCGCAGATGCAGACCTATATCGATGCCTCCAGCCACGACACCGTGCGGTCGCGGTCCTGGACCGGCAAGCCGTGCCGCATGCTCAAGAACGACTGGACCGAGGCCTGGGAGGCGCCGGAGACTCCGGACCCGCTGCCCATGCCGCTGCAGATGATGGTTGCCCTGGACGGCGTCAAGCGCGGACACCGCTACCCGGAAGCGGCCAAGGACGTGAACTTCAACCCGGTCGGCCAGGTCGTCGGCATGATGAACAAGGTGGAGCGCTCCGCCGATGTGATCGCGCGGCTGATCAACGAGTACGTGGAAGCGTGTGACCGCCTGAACAAGCTCAATAGCGAGCTCTAGCAGTCGGATCGGTGCCGTCGCCCTAGCGCTCGAGCCGGGGCGACGTGCCACCTCCGCGTGATCGTCGCGAACGCGAGCAATGCTGCGTCGCCACAGGAATGCGGCGTCGAGCAGCACACCCGCCTGATCGCGATCGCCATTGCACTCCACCCGTTCGCGCCCGGGTTCGCCGGATACGCTCCGCCGAAGAACAGCGCGGTGATCGCCAGCACGGCATGGCTACCGCGGTAGCCCATCGCTGTAAGGCAATGGGTTTCGATTCAGCTCGATAGCGCCGCCCCTATTGCCGCATCCGATCCTGCCGCGGCAGGCACCCCGGGCCGAATCCGATGGGCGCGCAGGTGCAGCCAGCGATCGCATGGCGTCCGCCTCCCGCCCGTCGGGGCGACGGGTGATCAGGTCGCCGAGAAGTCGTATCGCACGCCGGTGAGCTGTTCACTGAGCCGCCACAGCCTGCGCGCGGTCCAGCGGCTGTGGGCCATGGGATTGCGCGGAGCCCGCCGTGGATATCCCGCCAGTTCGAATCCCGGTCCCACATAGGAGTTTCCGCGCAGATCCGGCACCGTCGCGGCATATAGCTGCGGCAGCGCGCCCATCCGGTCGGACTGGGCGATCGCGAACAGGATCGTCTGCGGGATCGCCGCCAAGAGGCCGCCCACCCCCTTCTCACCGTTGCGGTCGTAGAGATGGGTCGCCGATAGACCCGGATGTGCAGCAACGGCGTGCAGGGCGGTCCCGGCCGCACGGGCCCGGCGATCGAGTTCGGCGGTGAAGAGCAGATTGGCCAGTTTGGACTGGCAGTAGGCGGGCCAGCGCAGGTAGAGCCGCTCCCAGTTGGGATCGAGCCAGTTGATCGCGCCACCCCATGCAGCGACCGAGGATACGGTCACCACCCGCGGCCGTTCGGCCCGCAGGAGTGCGGGCAGGATGGCGCCGGTGAAGGCGAAGTGCCCGAGGTGGTTCGTGCCGAATTGGGCATCGAAACCGTCGGCGGTGCGCGAGCGCGGCACCGCCATGACGCCCGCATTATTGATCAGCAGATCGACCCGGTCGATGGAGTCGTTTATCTTTGCCGCGGCCTGTCGGACCGAAGCCAGATCGGCCAGATCCAGCTGCAGTACTTCGGGTTTCGGCCCGGCGGCGATCGCGGTGACGGCATCCAGCGCGGCGGTCGCCTTCACTTGGTTTCGGCAGGCCAGCAGCACATGGGCGCCCTTGGCCGCCAATGCCTCGGCGGTACGCAGGCCGAGACCGCTGTTCGCGCCGGTGACCAGCACGGTCCTTCCGGACTGATCCGCGATATCGGCAATGGTCCAGCGGCGCGGCAGGATCGGTATGGAGGTCACAGAGCACTCCCGGTCATTCGCGGAAAGGGAATCGGTTCGCAGCCTAAGCCGCCTCGTCGTTGTGCGCGGCGCACCCTCACCGATGCCTGCCGCGGCAACCGGCGCATCCTCGGATTCGGTGACACGCTCCCGTCAATGGGTGCCCAGCAGTTCGGCGAGCATCGTATCGGCGCCCGGTTGATCGACGAGTCAGTGATCTCACCGCGTGGCACGCCCGTCATGATGGCGCGCTTCCCCGAGCATGCCCATCCTTTACTGCCATGGTGTTCTCCTGTCCGCGCACCATCTACCCTAAAATGTCTCAGACAACTAATAGCTCGGGTGATCTTGCCCAGCTGCCACGACACCGCACTCCTCGGGCGGCATCGAGCGCAGTTGGGCCAGCAATGGCTCAGACAGTGGAATCGGAGGAGCCGGGGCGATCAGGCCGTCGCCGCGTGCGCCGCATCCTCATGGCCGTCGGCCGCGGTGTCGAGCAGCTCCTCGAAGCGGGCGATCACCTTCTCGTGGTACAGCCCGAACAGATCCTCGAACAGCGCGAGCTGCGCATCGGACGGACCGGAACCGGAGTCCCATACCGCGACCAGCGCACGCCATACCAATACATGCAGATCGGCAGCGCCCGCGAAGAAGGCCTCGACGGCCTCGGGAACGTCGAGCACCATCTCCCCGATGGAGTTCACGATCGCACGCTGCATACTCAGTCCGAGCGCGGTGAGCAGGCGGCGGACCAGTCCGACCTCGATGGCCAGAATCTGACGGAAGTCGGGAACCTCCTGTCGGGCAAGCGATTCCAGTTCATCGATCTCGGCCTTGAGTTCGGCCGGGTCGATCTCCTGTTCGCTGCCGGTGTAGGCGAGCAGCGCCTCCATGACGATGCCGCGCTCCACCTCGACGATGTCGCGGAACATCTCGATGGCCACATCCGGCATCGGAATCGAGAAACGGAAGAGGTGCCGATACACATCGATGCCGCCCGCCTCACGGACATCACGGATGGTGAACCCCTTGCCGCGTCGCGCCTCGACGAATCCATACGATTCCAGCCGACCGAGGGTCAGCTGTGCGGTCGCGCGGTTCATCTCGAACTCCTCCGCGACCTGCCGGACCGACGGCATCAAATCCCCTGGCTGATACTCCCCCGCGGCAACCCGGCGTGCCAGCTCATCGGCAACGTCGGCGACTACCGTCTGGGATCCCATCGAGATGCCACCTTTCGACTCGGTTCCGAATACGTCCCAGACAGTCTAAGCCCTCCTGTGCGAGACTGCACCTGAGTAACAGTCGTCAGCGTGCGGTGTGAGGTGAGTCATGACCATTCAGCGTGGCAGCGGTCGGCCGACCGAGGGTTCGACCACTAGACGCGCACGCCTGTTCGCGGCGAATCCCCACGGCAAACCCCCAGTTCACACGGCAGTTCGCAATGCCAAACTGGCGGCAATTCCGGTCGCCTTCGCGGGTCGGCAGGCCGCGGGCGTCGGGAAGCGCGCGATGGGCAGATCGGCCGGTGAGGTCGATCGCGAAATTCAAATGCGCACCGCCCAGCACATTTTCGAGGTACTCGGCGAGCTGAAGGGCTGCGCAACGAAACTCGGTCAGCTGCTCGCCATTTACGAACTCGCACTGCCGCGGGAGCTCGCCGAGCCGTACAAGATCGCGCTGAGCCAATTGCAGGATTCCGCGCCCGCGATGCTGCCGCGCTCGGTGCACGCGGCGATGGCCGCCAGTATGGGGGAGAACTGGCGTTGGCACTTCCGGGAATTCGACGATCGGCGCGCGGCCGCGGCATCGCTGGGGCAGGTGCACCGCGCGGTCTGGCGCGACGGCACACCTGTCGCGGTGAAGGTGATGTATCCCGGCGGTAGGCAGGCGGTCGCGAACGACCTGGACCAGCTGCGCCGCATGTCCACGCTGGCAACGGTTTTCGTGCCCGGCGCCGACGTCAAGGGAGTGACCGAGGCGATCTGCGCCTGCGTGCTCGACGAACTCGACTACGCCGCCGAGGCCGACCATCAGCGGGCCTTCGCAGCGGCCTATGCCGACGATCCGGATTTCTATATTCCGCGCGTGGTCGAGCAGCGCGGCGATGTGCTCATCACCGAATGGCTCGACGGCACACCGCTGCCGCGCATTGTCGCCGCAGGTACGCGCGCCGAACGTGATCGGGTGGGCATGCAGCTGGTCCGGTTCATGGCCTCCAGCTGGATCCGCAGCGGTCTGCTCTACGGCGATCCGCATCCGGGCAATTTCCGGGTGCTGCCGGACGGGCGACTCGGCATCGTCGACTTCGGGGCATGTACGCCGTGGCCCGCGGAGGGTTTCGAGGAGTGGGCGTTCGACTATTGCGATGCGTTGTTCAACGGCGGGCCAACGGATCTGGAGGCGGCGGCCCGACGGCACGGCTTCTGCGAACCGAGTCGCACACTCGATGCCGAGGACCTGTTCAACATGATGGTGCCGTGCATCGAACCCTTCCAGCACCCGACCTATCGGTTCACCACGCGCTGGCTGCGCAAACAGGTATTGCGCGTGACGAACCCGCGGCTGTCCAACGCGCTACGGCAGGCGACCATGCCCGCGCACTACACACCGTTCGCACGCTCGATGCTCACGCTGGTCGGCGCGATCGGCCAGTTGGAGACCGAGGGCTCGTTCCGCGACGAGGTCGGCCGCTGGCATCCGACGCTGCACGAGTTGGTCACCCGGCCCGCCGAGGAGGGTGCGGCACCGGTCGACCTGGCGGTGGCGCGGCGCAAGCGAGCCGAGCAGGCCGCGCGACATATATCGGTCGGCTGATCCATAACGACGCCCTGACCTGCCCGGACACGCTGCCCGGCAACCTGGGACATGACGTCTCAGACAGTTCTGTCGTCGCTTCTGTAGATGATCATCAGGACGACGAGCAGCCATGGGCTCAGATCAGCGCGCCAACCACTCTCGCCAGCACAGACCGATGAGTGCGACCAACTCGTCATAACCGGCCCGCATCCGAATGCGCGCCGCCACCCGCGCATCCACACCGCGCTGTCGCGCAACCGAACGACGAGCAGCCATGGGCTCAGATCAGCGCGCCAACCACTCTCGCCAGACCGATGAGTGCGACCAACTCGTCATAACCGGCCCGCATCCGAATGCGCGCCGCCACCCGCGCGCACCTCGCGCATCCACACCGCGCTGTCGCGCAACCGAACGACGAGCAGCCATGGGCTCAGATCAGCGCGCCAACCACTCTCGCCAGACCGATGAGTGCGACCAACTCGTCATAACCGGCCCGCATCCGAATGCGCGCCGCCACCCGCGCGCACCTCGCGCATCCACACCGCGCTGTCGCGCATCCGAACGACGAGCAGCGATGGGCTCAGATCAGCGCGCCAGCCACTCTCGCCAGTGCGGACGGATGATCGCGGCCAGCTCGTCGTATCCGGCCCCACCTGGATGCGCACCGTCACCCGCACGCACCTCGCGCATCCACACCGCGCTGTCGCGCAATGGCTGATGGGCGGGGACGTAGGGGACTGCGGCGGCCGTACAGATGGCGGCGAAGCGTTCGTCGAGCCCGGCGGTCCTGGCATTGTGCTCGGCGTCATCGATGGGCGGCGGCGCGACCATCAGGACCGGCAGCCCGCGTTCGGCCGCCTGCGCGAGCAGTTGGGTCAGGTTGGCCGCCGATCGTTCGGGTGCCACGCGAGGTTGTCCATCGATCAGCGTGGCGTCGTTGACGCCGAACGAGACGACCAGGCGGGCATCGGATCCGTCGGGCAGGCGGGGCGTGCATTCGGCCTGCCAGCGGTCCAGGATCTCGGTCGAGGTCTGCCTGCGCACGCCGAGGTTGTACGCGGTGAGCGGCTGCCCGGTCGCATAGGTCTCGGCCGCCAGGCGGCCGACCCAGCCCAGGCACTGCGGATCGCCGACACCCGCGACGAACGAATCACCGATAAAGCACACGCGAAGGTCGTTCCACACCCGGCGATCTTCGCAATCGCCGAACACCGCCCGGGACCAGGTCCGGCTATCGCACCCGGGCGCGGCTGGCGGTGGTACCCGTTAGGATCGCGATGGTCGTTCGGGAGGGATTTGACGTTGACCGGGGTAGCTGAGTCCGCGGTGCCGCAGTGGTTCGCCGAGCTGTTCGCGCATCGGCGCTGGATTCGCCGGGTGGAGCCGTTTCCGCATATCTATGCCAGGGATGTGTTCGTGCCGGAGTTCTACCGGCGGCTGGCCGAGGAGTTGGCGCGGGTGCGCCGGGAGCGGCCGGAGGCATTCGGTTCGGTGGCGGCCGATTACGGTGCGGTCGGGGCCCAGTTGGCCGGGCTGCGGGACGGGCCGTTGGCGCTGTTCCTGTCCCGGGAATGGCACGATCTGATCGCCCGCGTCGCCGGCGTGGCGACAACCGGTGATGTCGAGGGATCGGTGCACCATCATCCGCCGGGCAGCCCGCGGGGGTGGCCGCACAATGATCTGAATCCGGCCTGGTTCAAGGGTCCGGCGCCCGGTCCCGATCAGGTCACGACGGTGGATCCGGAGGTGGATCTGAAGTCCGGCGCGCGGTCGCCGGAGGTCTTCGCGCGGGAGACGGTGCGCGCGGTGGCGGTGCTGTTCTATTTCGGCAATCCGGACTGGCAACCCGGCGACGGCGGCGAGACCGCGCTGTTCGACCAGCTCGGTGCGAATCCTATTCCGGCACTGACAATTCCGCCGATGGACAATTCGCTGCTGCTGTTCGAATGCACACCGCGTTCGTGGCATACCTTCGTCGGCGGCAATGCCGCGGCACGCAATAGCGTGGTGATGTGGCTGCACCGGCCGAAGGAAGATGTGGTGCGGCGTTGGGGAGGAGACAGCATTGCGCAGTGGCACTGAACGCCGGGTATGTCTGCTGACCGGAGCCGGTGGCGGACTCGGTGACGTCTTCTGCCGCGGTCTGTACACCGATTACGACATCATCGCGGTGTGCCGCAATCGCACCCCGGCGGCACCGTCGCAGCTGGAGTGGTTCGTCGACCCCCTGGCGCCGGAAATGCCGGTGCCGGAGAACGGTTCGCGAATCTTCGTGATCAAGGCGGATCTGACCGAGGCGGGTGCGATCGAGCGCGTCGTCGATCTCGCACTCGCCCGGTTCGGTCACGTCGATCTGCTGGTCAACAATGCCGCGTACAGCCGATTTCAACCGCTCGGCATCGTCGACGGCGACGCGACACTCGACCAATTCGAACCGCATTTCGCGGTCAATGTCGGTGTGCCGCTGCGGTTATCGGCCCGACTCGCGCAGCGTTGCTGGGTGCATGCCGTGGATGAGAATCGGGCACACAATCGCAATATCGTGAATGTCTCCAGCATTGCGGGCTCGCGGGTGTACCCCGGCGGACAGGCGCTCTACGCGGCGTCCAAGGCGGCGCTCAACCAGCTGACCCGGCATATCGCCGCCGAATTCGAGGAGTTCGGGGTGCGGGCGAATGCGATCGCGCCCGACAGCTTTCCCGCGGTGGTGCCCACCGAGCAGGTGGTGCGGGCGATCGTCGAACTCGACCGCGGCGATATGACGGGCGAGGTCTTCAGCGTCGGTGTCGAAGCCGAGGGCGCGGCCGGTGGGCGTCACGCACTCGGTGCGGACGCCCGCTGACCTACCGCTGACCTACGCCACCGGACTCGTCGCGCCGGTGATCTCCTCGGACATCGCCCAGAGCCGTTGCGCGAGATCCGGATCCACCGCCTGCCTGTTCCGCGGCTGCTCCAGCTCGAGCCGGTGGAAGTACTTGCCGTCGATGTCGTCCTGCGTTGTCGCCAAGTGCACCAGCGGATCCGCGCCCTTATCGGGCCGGATGAAGAAGGGCCGCGACAGCGGGGAGCGAATGAACGCGCCGAGGCCGAGCGGGGCATTGTCATAGACGTGGGTGGCGACGGCGCCGGGATGGAAGGCGGCGGTGACCAGCCCGGTGCCCTCGGTGCGGCGGGCCAACTCCCGGGTGAAGACGATATTCGCGAGCTTGGAGGTGCTGTAGGCGGCCAACTGGTTGAACGAACCGGTCGAGGCGTTGACGGTATCGAGATCCAGCTTGGCCATCCGGTAGGTCGTGCTCGCGGTATTGACGACCCGGGCCCGCGACTGCACCAACCGCTCCAGCAGCAGGCTGGTCAGCAGGAACGGCGAGAGGTGGTTGACCTGAAAGGTCAGCTCATTGCCGTCATCGGTGACGGTGCGTTTCGCCCACGCGCCGCCCGCATTATTGGCCAGCACATCGATGCGCGGATAGCGGTCGAGGAGTTGATCGGCGAGCTTGCGGACGTCGTCGAAGCGGGCGAAATCGGCGATGAACGATTCCGCGCCGACCCGCGCGGCCACCTCGGCGGTGCGCTCCGGTGCGCGCCCGACCACCGCGACCGTCGCCCCGCGCGCCACCAGCTTCGCCGCCGCCTCCGCGCCGATGCCCGAGCTGGCGCCGGTTACCACCACCGTCTTGTCCGATAGATCTTGTGCTGCCATCTACTGCCTCCTGCGCCATAGCCTGATCCGTCCTGATCTTCATCGGATCGGCGGCATTCGGCAAGGCCGTCTACTGGCCGGTAGGTCGGCGAAAACGGCGCGGTGTGTATCGTCCCCGCAGACCCTAAACCGTCGGCCCGCAACGGTACGTTTATCGACACCCCGACGACCGGCCACAGACGCGGAGAGGCGAAGGACCCACGAGATGCGAGTCGATGGGCGGGACATCCCGGTCACGGGGAGCCTGCTACAACCGCTGAGGCGGCGGACCAGTGACATCATCCGCGTGGTGCTCGCGGCCCTGTGGGTCGGCGTTGTGGTGGCCGCCTCGCTGATCACCCGGCCGGAATGGCTGGAGCTGGAGAAGTCGGTCTCGAAAATCGTCGGCTTCCTCAATCCGGACCAGTCCAATCTGGTGTATCTGGTCTACGGCATGGCGATTCTGGCGCTGCCGTTCGCGATTCTCATCGAGCTGATCATCCGCAGGCAGTGGAAGCTGCTCGCGGGCTATGCCGCGGCCGGATTGGTCGCCGGACTGCTGCTCTCGATCACCGGCACGGGATTGTCCGCGCCGCAATGGCATCTGAAGGTGCCGGACCGGCTCGATACCTTCCTATCGCAGTTCCTCGACGATCCGCGCTGGATCGCGATGCTGGCGGCGGTGCTGACCGTCTCCAGTCCTTGGCTGCCGACCCGGCCGCGGCGCTGGCTGTGGTTCCTGCTGCTGGCCTTCGCGCCGATCCATCTGGTGGTCAGCACGGTGGTGCCGGCGCGGGCCATGTTCGGACTCGCGGTCGGTTGGCTGGTCGGCGCGGTCATCGTGCTGGTGGTCGGCACACCGGCGCTGGAGGTGCCGCTGGACGCTGCGGTGCGGGTGCTGGCCGGGCGCGGACATACCGTTACCGCGTTCACCGTGGTGCATCCGGCCGGGCGCGGTCCGCTGGTGCTCGCCGCCGCCATCGACGGTCCCGAGCGCGAATTGACCGTCGAGATGTACGGCAAGAACCAGCGCAGCTTCGGTGCGCTGCGCCAGCTGTGGCGCTGGCTCACCTTCCGCACCAGCGAAACAGCGGCGCTGCACGGTTCCATGCATCGCGCCGTCGAACATCGCGCGCTGATGGCCATTGCGGCCGGCGAACTGGGTCTGGCCGCAACGGAGCAGGTCGCCGTCGCGGCGCTGGAACGCGGCTGGATGCTGTACGCGCACACCATGCCCCGGGGTACGCCGCTCGACGAGCACTCCGACGAGGTGCTCACCGGCGTCTGGAAATCGCTGGCCAAGCTGCACTGCGGCCAGATCTCGCACGGTGACCTGCGGCCGGTCGAGATCCGAATCGAGAACGGCGCCACCCTGTTCGGCGGCTTCGTCAACGCGGAGTTCGGCGCCTCGGATAAGCAACGCCAATCCGATGTCGCACAGCTGCTGGTGTCGACCTCGGCGGTCTTCGGCAAGGAAGCCGCGGTGCGCACCGCCATCGAAACCCTCGGCGAGCAGACCGTGCTGACCGCGGCGAGCCGACTCACCAAGTCCGCCATGCCCACCGGGATCAAGAAGTCGATTCCGGACTGGGCCGACGTGGTCGCCTCGGCCCGCGACGAGGTGCGCAAGCAGACCGGTCAGGACAAGATCGAGGCCGAGCAGATCACCCGGTTCAGCCGCAACCAGATCATCCAGCTGGTGCTGCTGATCGGACTCGTCTACGTCGCGTATCCGTTCATCAGCGCGGTGCCGACCTTCTTCTCCCAACTGCGCACCGCCAACTGGTGGTGGGCGCTGCTCGGCTTGGCGGTTTCCGCGCTGACGTATGTCGGTGCGGCGGCGGCACTGTGGGCCTGTGCGTCACGGCTGGTCAGCTTCCGCAATCTGGTGATCATGCAAATCGCGAATACCTTCGCCGCGACCACGACACCGGCCCGGGTCGGCGGTCTGGCACTGAGCGTGCGGTTCCTGCAGAAGGGCGGACTCGGCGCGGTGCGGGCCACCGCCGCGGTCGCATTGCAGCAGGCGGTGCAGGTGATCACCCACCTCAGCCTGTTGATCCTGTTCAGCGTGGCGGCGGGCACCTCGGCGAATCTTTCGCATTTCGTGCCCGACGCCAGCGTGCTCTATCTGGCGGCCGGTGTGGGTGTCGGCATTATCGGCACCTTCATGTTCGTGCCGAAACTGCGCCGCTGGCTGAGCAATTCGGTGCGCCCGCAGTTGCAGGAGGTGCTCGGCGAACTCGGCGATCTGGCCCGGGATCCCAAGCGCTTCTCGGTGATCGTGCTCGGCTGCGGTGCCATCACAATCGGCCAGGCGCTCGCGCTGTGGGCCAGCGTCGAGGCGTTCGGCGGTGGCGCATCGTTCATCACCGTCACCATCGTCACGATGATCGGCGGCACCCTGGCCTCGGCCGCCCCGACCCCCGGCGGGGTGGGTGCCGTCGAGGCGGCGCTGATCGGTGGTCTGGCGGCCTTCGGTCTACCCGCGACCATCGCGGTGCCTTCGGTGCTGCTCTACCGCGTGCTCACCTGCTGGCTGCCGGTGTTCTGCGGTTGGTTCACCATGCGCTGGATGACCGCGAAGGACATGATCTAGGCGTTCTTGGTCGCCACCAGGACACCGGTCGTCGGCGCGATCGCGGTGAAATCGACCGTCCCGAATCCGGCTTCCCGCAACGCTTCTCGATAGCGGCGGATATCGATGGCGGATAGCGGATCCGCCTGGTGTCCGGCCGCATGCGGGTCGTCGGTGCGCCGTGCCGCGAATCGGGACATGAGCCGGATCACCGCGGGCAGCACCAGTCCGGTCGGATGGGTATCGGCGAGCAGCAGTCTGCCGCCTGGACGGAGTACGCGGAACATCTGCGCCAGGGCCGCGGCGCGTTTGGCCTCCGGAATGTGATGCATCACGAAGGTCGAGGTCACCACATCTACCGAGGCGTCGGGCAGATTCAGCGACTGCGCCGTGCCCACCTCGAAGCGACAATGGGGCAGGGCCGCGGTGCGGGCGGTCGCGTAGTCGATCATCTCCACCGACGGGTCGATGCCGAGCACGTGACCGGACGGACCGACTCGCCGCGCGAGCGCTCGGACGAGTTGGCCCGGGCCGCAACCGATATCTACGGCCCGGTCGCCCGCGGCGGCACCGGTCAGCTCGACGAGTCGAGCGTCCAGTGCGCCGACTCGGCCGAGCAGGAAGGCCGATTTCACCACGAGATAGCCACGTGGTCTGGTGATCAGGGCGCCGATCTCGGAGTTCAGGTCAGCATGTGCGGCAGTGGACTGTTGTCTGTTTCCGGTCATGTGTTCATAATCGGACTCCGTACCCGGAACGACCAGAAGCAAAAAGCGAGATATGTTCGGTTCGGGACGGATTCGCACCATCTGTACGGGAACGTGAGGGACGAGATGACCGGCAGCACCGATCGCCGGGTTCGGCGCACCAAGAGTCTGCTCCATCGGGCCTTGATCGAGCTGATGATCGAATGCGGCTACGACCGGATCACCCTGCAGGACATCCTGAATCGCGCCGATGTCGGACGCTCCACGTTCTACGCGCACTTCCGCGACAAGGACGATCTGCTGCTGGTGAGCAGTACCGAGTACCTGCGCGCGGCGGTCGCGGATGCCGGGTCGGCGGCATACGACCCGCAGGCCCCGCATGGCTCGACACCGCTCGCGCCGCTGTACACGCTGTTCCGCCTGGCCTCGGCGAATCCCGAGGTCTACCGGGCGCTATTGGGGCGAAGGGCGACCGGTGTGCTGTTGCGCTCGACCCGGCGGATGGTGGAAGAGATTCTCACCGAACAGCTCGCGGGTCGACTGGATATGGACGACGACGAATTCGCCGTGACGGTGACCTTCCTGTCCTGGGGCGTCGTCGGCCTGCTCGGCTCGATCGCGGACGCCGATCCACCGCTGCCCGCCGCCGAGACCTACCAGCGGCTCACGGATCTGGTCGGCCCCGGCCTCGAACGCCGGGTGCGGCGACCGGCCGACCCGTCAGCCACGGAAGGCCGTCTTGCCACGGACGACAAGGCGGCCTTCGGCTGAACGGAATCAGTTGGCACGCAGGCCGATAACCAGACCGATAGCCGTCTCGGTCGCGGGCCCATCCCGGAACCGGGTCAGTGCGAACCGATCAAATCCAGTACCTGGTCGGCGGTGCGGCAACCGGCGGTGGTCAATTCGAGATTCGCCAGCGATCCGGTGTGCGTTTCGGGGTTCGCCGCGGCGACGCAGTCCGAGACCGGGTGCACGGTGAAGCCGAGATCGGTTGCGTGCCTTGCGGTTTGCTCGACCACCAGATTGGTCGCGACACCGGTCAGGAACAGCGTGTCGATGCCCTGCTCATCGAGCCATTCGGACAGCGGACAGCCCGCCAACCCGGACAGCTTCTGATTGTCGAAGACCGCGGTCGGCTGCTCGGCCATCTCCGGGATGAGCTGTGTGCCCGGCGACTCAGGCCGAAAGTCGGTCTGCGCCGCCGCCACCGAACGCATGAATCCGGTGTTGCGTACCAGCCCACCCTCGCCGACGGGAATGGTGAAGCGCAGGAATGCCACCGGCAGCCCGCGCTCGGCCGCTGCCGCGTGCAAGCGCACCGCGCGCGGCACCACACCGCTCGCCGCGACCGGCGCGGCCAGCATCGGTCCGAAGAATCCCTCGGGCCGAATCACATTCACCTGCCAGTGCAGGGCGAGGACCGCGGCGCGAATACGTGGTATCGCCATGGGGCGATCTTGACGCACCGCGGCGCCACTGTCCACGATTTCCGCACTCAGGACGAATAGTCCCTGCGCAGCTGGACTTTCACGACCTTGCCGCTGGCATTGCGCGGCAGTTCGGGCACGATCACCAGATCCTTGGGGTGCTTGTAGCGCGCCAAATTCTCGTTGAGGAACGGCGTCAGCTCGTCGAGGGTGAGCTCGGCATCCGGATCGACCAGGGCGACAACGGCAACCGGCACCTCGCCCCACTTCTCGTGCGCCCGGCCCACCACGGCGGCCTCACGGATCTTCGGATGTGCGAAGAGCGCATTCTCCACCTCGGCGCAGTAGATGTTCTCACCGCCGGAGATGATCATGTCCTTCTTGCGGTCCACCACCCAGAGGAAGCCCTCCTCATCCGCGCGGACCAGGTCACCGGAGTGGAACCAGCCACCGGCGAAGGCATCGGCGGTCGCCTCCGGCTTATTCCAATAGCCCTGCATGAGAGTCGGTCCGCGGTAGACGATTTCGCCGATCGCACCGGGGGCGACATCGTTCATCTCATCGTCGACGACGCGGGCCTGGATGGTCGGGATGGGCTTGCCGACCGAGCCGAGCTTGCGGATCGCGTCCTTGCCCTCCAGCACACAGGTGATGGGCGACATCTCGGTCTGACCGAAGACCGCGACATTGACCGCGTCCGGGAAGCAGTCGGCCATGGCGCGCAGCACGGTATCGGAGGCGGGGGCGGCACCCCAGCTGAGCATCTTCAGCGCGAGCTTGCGCTGTTTGACCGTCGGCTCCTCGCAGATCATCTGCCACTGCGCGGGCACACAAAACGCGGCGGTCGCCTGCTCGCGCTCGACGGCGTCGAGGAATTCGGTGGGATCGAATGCGCCGAGCGGATGCAGGACGGTCTTGGCACCGAGCAGGAAATACGGTGCGAGGCTGCCGAGTCCGGCGATGTGGAACAGCGGCGATGTGCAGAAGCCGATCGCATCGGGTCCCAGATCCATGGCCCGAATGCAGGTCAGCGCCTGGGCATTCATATTCGCGTGCGAGAGCACCGCACCCTTCGGGCTGCCGGTGGTGCCCGAGGTGTACATGATCAGTGCGGGGGTGTCCTCGGGGATATCGAGCGGCGCATGCGGTGTGCCGCCCTCGGCCAGCACATCGTCGTAGCCGAATACGCCGTCGGCGCTCTGGCCGCCGATCACGATGCAGGTCGCCAATTCGGGCGCCTGCCCCTGAACGGCCGTGGCCAGCGGCTGCAGCATGGTGTCGGTGACGATCGCCTTCGCGCCGGAGTCGCTGACGATATAGGCGACCTCGGGCGGGGTGAGCCGGAAGTTCACCGGGACCGCGATGGCGCCGAGTGCGTTGATGCCGAAGACGGCCTCGAGGTACTCGGGATAGTTCAGCGCCAGGAGCAGCACTCGATCACCGAAGCCGATGCCGCGCCGGGCGAGTGCGTCGGCGAACTTCAGCGAACGCTCGTGCAACTGCTGCCAGGTGGTGTCCACACCACGGAACCGCACGGCGACCGCGTCCGGACGCATCTGCGCATGCGACGCGATCTGGTTGTTCCAGTGGTTGCGCCGCGACCGCAGCGGCTCGTCGAGCGCCTGTGCACCGGTGGTCATGCCACGAACTCCTCTCGGACCGCCGAACGTGCGCCGGTCTATCCGACGGTGTCGACGGGCTGAACTGTCAGCAGAATAACAATTAACTTATTCCGCGAGCAAGATGTCAAGATAGGAATCGGCGTTAATTGCGCAAGCGTGCGGCCCGAGAGTCAAAAATGCCTTTTAACTGCATATTTCTCGGTTGTCGCAGCCACTACACGGACCGTCAGATTCCGTCTATGGGGGATGACGATGCGAATCCTGGCTTACTTACAAGTTGAACAACGCGCGATTCCCGTGTCACCATCACTGCGTAAGGGCGGACTGGCGCGCCCCGCGACGCAGAGGAGAAGCGCAGTGCTTCGTACCAGGTTCACCGAGATGTTCGGCGTCGAACACCCGATCGTGCAGGGCGGCATGATGCATGTCGGCCGGGCCGGACTCGTTGCGGCCGTTGCCAATGCGGGCGGCCTCGGCTTCATCACCGCGCTGACCCAGCCCACCCCCGATGACCTGCGCGAGGAGATCGCGCGCACCAGGGAGCTGACCGATAAGCCGTTCGGCGTCAATGTCACGATCCTGCCGTCGATCAACCCGCCGCCATATGCCGAATACGTGCAGGCGATCATCGACAGCGGCGTCAAGATCGTGGAAACCGCGGGCAGCAATCCGGAGCCCTTCCTGCCGTACTACCGGGAGGCCGGAATCAAGGTGCTGCACAAGTGCACCAGCGTGCGGCATGCGTTGAAGGCGCAGAAGATCGGCGTGGACGGCGTCAGCATCGACGGCTTCGAATGCGCGGGACATCCGGGCGAGGACGATATTCCCGGCCTGATCCTGATTCCGGCCGCCGCGCGGGTCCTCGATATTCCGATGATCGCCTCCGGCGGTATTGCCGATGCCCGCGGTCTGGTCGCCGCGCTCGCCCTCGGTGCCGACGGCGTCAATATGGGCACGCGCTTCCTGTGCACTCAGGAGTCGGCGATCGATCAGAAGGTCAAGGAGCAGATCGTCGCCAATTCCGAACTCGACACCCAGCTGATCTTCCGGACCATGCGCAATACCGCGCGCGTCGCGGATAACGAGATCAGCCGCAAGGTCGTCGAAATCGAAAAGGCCGGTGGCACTTTCGAGGATGTGCGGGATCTGGTCGCGGGCGCGCGCGGGCGCCGCGTCTTCGATGAGGGCGATCTCGACGCGGGCATCTGGTCCGCGGGCCTGGCCCAGGGCTTGATCCACGACATTCCGTCCTGCGCGGAACTCATCGACCGGATGGTGTCCGAGGCGACGGAACTGATCACCGCCCGGCTCGCCGAAACGGTCGTCGCCTAGCGGCTATTCCGCCGTCGCAGTCCATCGAGGGGTGACCGCGACCATCGGCTACCGCGCCGCCAGCGCTTCGACCGCCGCGTAGTCATGGGCCGCGACGATGTCGATGCCGTCGGGCAGTGCGTGCAGCCGGTGGATCGTGGTGAATGTGGCATCCCGGTCGGCGTCGAACAGCAGACCGGGCATGGGGGCCTTCTCGCGGATCAGCTCCACCTGCATCCGGTGCCACACCGCATCGCCCGCGAGCAGCACCCGGGTGCCGTCGTTCACCGCGAGCAGTACGCCGATGCTGCCCGGGGTATGTCCGGCGAGGTCGACGAGCAGCACCGAACCGTCGCCGAACAGGTCGAGGCTGCGCGGGAAGGTGAGCACCGGCGGACCGTCGAGTTCGAAGGTGTCGAAGGTGCGGCCACGCAGCGGCCCCGGGGCCACACCCACCGGAGCATGCGGACCGTCGAGCGCCCATGCGCGTTCGGCGGCGGGCAGTCGGATGGTCACCGCAGCCGGCAGTTCCAGCAGACCGGAAATGTGATCCCAGTGCAGATGGGTCGGGAGCACGAAATCGATGGCCTCGACGGCGATATCGCGGGCGGCGAGTGCATCGGACAGGCCGAGTACCGGCTTATCCGGGGCGACCAGCAGCGGAATCGGAAAGGGCAGCTCCGGCACGACGCGAGCGTGCACATCCGAGCACAGGGCGGGGTCGACCAGGAATCGCGCCTTCGGATGCTCGATCAGATACGCGGCCATGGTCAGCGGCAGTTCACGCAGGCTGCGCACGCCCTCCGCGACGATCGTGGTCGGCACGGCCATGCGGGCCTGCATCAGTACGGTGAGTCCGACGGTCGCCTTGGTCTGCGGCAGCGGCACCGGATCGAGTCCGGCCAGCAGTGCGGTATCGGGGCGACGCGGGCGCAGCAACCGTGCCGGGGTGGCCGCCAGTGCGGCGCAGCAGCGCAGCACGGTGGGCAGGGTCGGCGTCCGCTCGGTTCCTGATTCGGGCACGGTGTCACCGTAGGCGATCACCGCGGGCGGCGAAAGAACCAGGCAGTCAGGGAGATTCCGGACAAATCCGGACACTTCACCCGCCTGTCCTGGTCGACGGAGAGGTCTTGCTCGCGTCGATTTCTACGGCATAATCGCAGGGGGTACGGCGCGGGGGCACCCAGCCCTCGGGGCAAGGGGTAGGAGGACGGATGGGGCTTGGTCTTCCGCGCGGGCACAGTGTTGTCCCGCGGCGCGCGGCGCTACTGACCGCAGCTGTCACCGCCGTCGCCGACCTACTGGATGTCGACGCCGCCACGGTGTCCACTAGCGCGCCGTTCAGCGATCTCGGCCTCAGCTCACTGCAGCTGGCCCGGCTGACGGCACATCTGGAAGATGCCATGGGCGTCGAGGTTTCGCTTACCGCCCTATACGACCACCCGGATATCGAGCAGCTTGTCGAGCATCTCGCGATGCGATGACTACCCCGCCCACAGATCAGAAAGGCCAGCCCGCTTCCATCCAGCCCTATCCGCCGGTATCGATCGTGGGAATCGGCTGCCGGGTGCCCGGCGCGGCTGGAGTGACCGAATTCTGGCGCATGCTGCTGGCGGGCCGGGATGCCACCGGCGCACCGCCGCCCGGGCGGCTCGGCATGCGCCGCGCCGGATACCTCCCGGATATCGACGCGTTCGATAACGACTGGTTCGCCATCTCCGGCCGGGAGGCCGCGCTAATGGATCCGCAGCAACGGCTGGCACTCGAGGTCGCGGTCGAGGCCATCGACGATGCCGGAATCGGCTACCGCACCAGGGGTTCCGGGGCCGCGGTGGTATTCGGCGCCTGCGCCTTCGATCACGGCATCGCGGTGCTCGGCCGGGGCGGGCACGATGCGCCGTACGCGGTGACCGGTTCGGCGCTCAGCATTATCGCCAACCGGCTCTCCTATGTCCTCGACCTGCACGGACCGAGTCTGGTGGTGGACAGCGCGTGCTCGTCCTCGCTGGCGGCGGTGGATCTCGCGATGCGTCTGCTCGCCGATGACGCGGTGCCCTTGGCGATCGTCGGCGGGGTCCAGCTCACGCTGCTGCCGCATACCTCCGAGTACCTGGCCGACAGTGGATTCCTCGCGCCGGACGGGCGCAGTAAACCATTCGACGCCGCGGCGGACGGGTATTCCCGCAGTGACGGCTGCACCGTGGTGGTGTTGCGGCGCACCGCGGATGCGTTGCGGGACGGGCAGCGGGTGTACGCGGAAATCCTCGGCGCGGCGGTCGGGTCGGACGGGCGATCCAATGGTCTGTACGCGCCGAATGGTCGCGCCCAGCAGGACACCATTCGGACCGCATGGGCCAGGGCCGGACTCGAACCGCGCGATAGCGGTTACATCGAATGCCATGGCACCGGAACGCCTTTGGGTGATGCGGTGGAGGTCGGCGCACTCGCGGCCGTGGTCGGGGACGGCGCCGAGCCGACCTGGATCGGCTCGATCAAATCCAATATCGGCCATCTGGAGGCGGCGGCCGGTGTCACCGGAATGGTCAAGGCGGCGCTGTCCATCCGGCACGGTGTGATCGCCCCGACCATCAACTTCCACACCGAGAATCCGCTGTTGCGGCTTGCCGAGCAGGGTCTGCGGGTGCCGACCGAGCCGATCGACTGGACCGCGACGCCGGTGGGTGCGCGGTGCGCAGGGGTCAGCTCATTCGGATTCGGTGGGACGAATGCGCACGTGGTGTTGCGCGGGATCGAACCCGAGCGGTATCGGGGTTATGAACCGCCCGTGCTGATTCCGGTCACCGGCCGCGATATCGCGGAACTGCGGACGCGGGCACAGCAGTGGGCTGAGTTGCTCGATGGTGCCGACGCGCACCTCGGCGTGGACTCCGATGCCGGCGCCATTGACACAGGGCAGGGCGATACCGACATCCTTCGGCAATTCGCCTCTGCCACATCGCGATTGATACCCGAACTCGCCCGCGCCGCGATTCTGGCCCACGATCGCGGCGACGCGGCGACTCAGTTGCGCGCACTCGCGGACGGCGCCTCCGGTGCGGGAGTGATCGGCACGAGTTCGGTGCGGCGACGGGGTGGGATGCTGTTCCTGTTCTCCGGGCAGGGCGGTCAGCACGCCAGAATGGGACGGGCACTGGCGGCTCGCTATCCGGTATTCGCCAAGGCGCTGACCGACGCCGCGGATGCGATTGTCGCGGCGGGCGGAGCACGGGTGTGGACGCCGCGCAATGGATTCGCGCTCGGCAGTGCGTCGGCGAGCAATGGCACCGGCGCCACGGAACTCGTGCAACCGGCGATCTTCGCATTTCAGGTGGCACTGGCCGAATTGCTCGCCGCATGGGGCATCGAGGCGGATGCGGTGGTCGGGCACAGTCTCGGTGAGGTCGCCGGTGCGGCCGTGAGTGGTGCGTTATCGCTTGCGGACGCGGCGCGAGTCGCGGTGCAGCGCAGCCGGATTCTGGCGCGGCTCGATGGACACGGCGCCATGGCGCTGCTGGAGGCGACACCGGATGAGGCGGCGCGGCTGGTGGAGCCGCTGCATGCGACCGTCGCGATCGCGGCGATCAATGGCCCGCGTTCGGTGGTGATCTCCGGTGCGCCGCGCTATATCGACGCGCTGATCCGGCGCGCCGGGCGGCGAAAGATGTTCGCGCAGCGCATCGCCGTCGACTTCGCCGCACACAGTCCACAGGTCGGCGCGCTACTTCCGGAATTCGTCGACGCGCTCGCCGCACTCACCGCGCGGGTGCCATCCGTGCCGGTCTACTCCACGGCGCGCCCAGGTGAAACCATCACCACGGCCGCGATGGATGCCGACTACTGGGCCGAAAATGCCTCGGGGACCGTTGAACTGGCGGCGGCACTGGAACTAGCCGCGCAGGACGGTTTCACATCGGTACTGGAAATCGCCCCACATCCCGTGCTGATACCCGCGATTCGGGAATACCCCGATTTCGCCGATGCGACCCATGCGGCCACCAAGCGCGACGACGAGGCCGCAGCCTTCCTGACCTGCGTCGCCGAACTCTACCTCGAAGGCCGACAGGTGAACTGGGCCGCGAGCGGACCATTCACAGCGGCACCGCCACAGCGGCAGTGGGTCAAACGCCAGTTCCCGCTGGTCACCACACTCGATACCAGGGCTGCTGGATACCGGGGCACCGCAATCGGTCCCGGTGTCAACGGAGGCACCTCTACCAGCACCGGTACCAACCAGAGCATCGCTAGCGGATCCGGCATCAAAGGCGGCACAACCTCTAGCCGCGGTACCGACTACGGCACCACTTCCGGTCCCAATATCAACAGCGGCACAACTTCGGGTGCTGATTCCAACCACAGCACCGCTAGCGGATCCGGTATCGACGGCGGCACAACCTCCAGCCGCAGTGTCGACTACGGCACCACTTCCGGTCCCAATATCAACAGCGGCACAACTTCGGGCGCTGATTCCAACCACAGCACCACAAACAGCCCTGGTGCCAGCAGGACGACATTCGGCCGCGACACCAACGACGGAACCACTTCCAGCACCGATACCAACCACAGCACCACAAACAGCCCTGGTGCCAGCGGCACGACATCCGGCCGCGACACCAACGACGGAACCACTTCCAGCACCGGATCCAACTACAGCACGGCTAACGACCCCGGTGTCGACTACGGCATCACTTCCGGCCTCAGTGTCAACAGCGACACCAGTTCGGGCGCTGATTCCAACCACAGCACCACAACCGGCCCCCGTGTCTACGACGGCATCGCTTCGGCCACTGGTGTCGACGACGGCACCACCGCTGGCCCGCGGATCAACAACAGCCTCGGGATCAACGGCAGCACCACGGCAGGTCCCGCCGTCAGACACGGCATTGCTACAGATATCGACCATCGCACCGTTGGCGATTCGGGTACCGCCGGTATCCGTGTCGCAGACCAGCGAGCTGCCAGCGGTGTGCGCGCATCCGACGTGGTCCTCGCCGAATCCGAGTTCCCTGCAGATGATCTCGACGATCATGTGGTGCAGGGTGTACCGACGGTCCCGGCGGTCTTCTGGCTGCGCAGGTTGCTCGAGCTGGCTCGGGCCGGGCATATATCGACTGCGATCGCTGATTTCATGGTGCACGATCGAACCGATCTGGCGGCGCTGTCGGCGGTCACCTACCGGAACACCGGTGGTGGGAAGCTACAGGCGGAGGTCACAGGCGCCGGGACGCTGGCTTCGGCACGGCTGGCCGGTGACCCCACACCCGGGGATATCGTCGCATGGATGCGGGTGGTCGACGCAAATCGAGCCGCGCGCAGAAGGATGCGGATGCTCGCGCCCGCCGATTTGTACGACTCGTTGCGCGCACATCACCTCGAATACGGTCCCGGCTTCCGTACGCTGCGCGGCATCGAGACCGGTCCCGATTGTGCGGTGGGCTCGTTCGCCGCCGCACCCCACGACGGCGCATCACCGCACCGCTCGGCGATCCTGGACGGCTGCCTGCACCTGCTCGCCGCCGCGGGCCACGACCACCTGCCCGACAATGCCGTCGCACTGCCGATCGGCATCGAATCCGCCTGGCTTTCTGCCGAACCGGAGCTGGTGCTGCTGGAAGCCCACGCGTTCGTTCGTGATCGATCGCCCCATGGGCTGACCGGCGACATTATCGGCACCGATCAGCACGGGGTTCCGGTGCTCGCACTGTCGGGTGTGCAGATCCGTTTCGCGACCTTGCCGCTGCGGCCCGAATCGAGCACACGCGTCGGCCCGTTCCGCCACGAAGCGTGGATACCGTTCGAGATCCACGATTCGTCCGATGGCAACGGTGACCGAGTCCAGCGCCACCCTGAACCGCAGCATGCCCTGGTGATCGGCGAATCCCCGCTCGCGGTCCGGCTGGCCAGGGCGCTCGACCGCACACTGCCCACCGAACGGGTCGCCCGCGAACCGGATGCCGCCGGGCCGATCGTCTCCGCCGTCCTCGCCGCCCGCACCGGCTCTGCCCGCACCGCGGTGGTCGTGGTCTGGCCCACCGGATTCGGCGCGCCCCCCGAATCCGACCGTCACGGACACACGAACAGCATCGTGACCACCACCGCGCGCATACTCGATCTGCTGCAACGCGTCCAATCCGAAGACGCCACCGCATCCTTGACGATCGTGCTCCCGCATGACGGTTCCGACCACCCGCTCGACGACCACACAGCATCGTCGGCAAACCGCCAGCTCGGGCCGACATCGCCGGACTTTCGACGGGCTTCCCGCCCGAAAACCGCGACCGCTCCGCCCGCTTCCCCGTCTGCAGCGCGGCGCCCGACACCATCCTCGCCGGGCACCGTGCCGATGGCCGTGGCCGGACTGGTTCGCTCGATGCAGCTAGAATCCGGCCGCGAGGTGCGGCTGCTGTGGACCGATGCAGCGGAAACCGCGGTGCCCCGCCTATGCGACCTCATCGTCCACGCGGCCACGGCGGCAGCCACCGCGCCTGCGCTTCCCGATGAACTCCGCATCACCGGCGGTGCCGTCGCCGCACGCCGTTTCGTACCCGCCCGTCCCCGGTCGGCCACCCCGATATCCATCGATCCCAATGGCACCTACGTGGTCACCGGTGGCCTGGGTGCGCTCGGTTCGGTCGTGGTGCGCTGGCTACTCGATGCCGGTGCCCATGACGTGGTGGTGCTCACCCGCGCGCCCCGCCCGGTGCCCGCGATCTTGGATGGACTCGAGGATCGAATCGTCGTGATGCGCTGCGACGCCGCCGACCGCAGCGATCTCGCCAACGCCCTCGATGATGTCCGGGAATGCGGATCCACCATCCGTGGCGTCATCCACGCCGCGGGAGCACTCGAGGATGCCGCCTTCGAGGCCGTCACCGCAGGTCAGCTCGCCCGGATGTTCGCGCCGAAACTGATTGCCGCTGGCCACCTCATCGAACTCACCGCCACCGACCCGACCGACTTCGTCCTGCTGTTCTCCTCGGCCACCGGCACATTCGGCGCGCCGGGTCAGGCCGCGTACGCCAGTGCCAATGCCGCGATGGACGCACTCGCCCGCGCATATCCGGGTCGGCGCGTGCTGAGCATCGGCTGGGGAATCTGGGATTCGGGACTCGCCGCGGCCGCGGGTGGCGCGGCACATTTGCGACGCGCTGGAATCTCGGCATTCGATATCCCGCGGGGCACCGAATTGTTCGCTCAGACAATGCACTACGACCAGCCGTACCTGCTCGCGGTCGATTACGTACCGACGACGGATTCGACTCCGGTCGCCATCCGCCTGCGCAACCTGCTCACCGATCAGCCGACGACACCGGCATCGACGAATCCGGCACCCCCGCAACACCATCCGGTCGAACCGCTCACCACGACCATCCGCACCGTGCTGGCCGCCACCCTCGACCTGACCTCCGAACATCTCGATCCCGAAGCCGATTTCAATGAATTGGGCCTGAGTTCCCTGCTCGGCATTCAGATGCGCCGCCACCTCGAATCCCGGCTCAATATCCGGATCTCCACCGCCGAACTATTCCAACACCCCACCATCACCGCACTCGGTGCCGCACTGGCCGAACGCATCGCCGCGAAATCCGCTGAACTGCCGTGACTTCGCCGCACACCACACCGCCCCGCAATGCACTGGCCGCCCGAATCGCCGAATGGGCACGGACAAAGCCCAACAGCTCCGCCTATACCGAGTTGCGCTATCACGGACAGCACTGCGAGCCGGTCACGCTGACCTACCGGCAACTGCACGCCGCAGCGGGTGCTCTAGCCCAAAGACTCAGGGCGACCAGCGATCCCGGCGACCGAGTGGCAATCCTCTGCGCCCACGGAATCGACTACGCCGTCGCCTTTCTCGCTTGTCTATACAGCAATCGCATTGCCGTACCGCTGTTCCCACCCACCGGAGGCAGAAATCGGTCCCGGCTCGACGGGGTACTCGCCGATGCCTGCCCAGCCCTCAGCCTGATCTCGGCCGCCGACACCACTACCGGCGATATCTTCGGGCGAGCATTGGGTCGGGTGCTGGAGGTCGAGCCGGATGCCACCGCATCAGCCGACCC
The DNA here is from genome assembly GCF_040614395.1 of Nocardia sp. NPDC005998. NCBI lineage: Bacteria > Bacillati > Actinomycetota > Actinomycetes > Mycobacteriales > Nocardiaceae > Nocardia > Nocardia sp. NPDC005998. The sequence continues at coordinate 84,218 of NZ_JBEXUI010000002.1, forward strand.
GATTGTCGATGCCATCCGAACGGATCCGGCCTACCTGCAGTACACCTCCGGCTCGACCAAGGCCCCGGCCGGAGTTGAGGTGACGCACGCGAATCTCGCCGCGGCACTGGATCAATTGTGGACGGCGGTACCGGCGGTACGCACCAAACCGATCGTGTCCTGGTTGCCGTTCTTCCACGATATGGGTCTGGTGCTGGCCCTTTCGCTACCGCTCTACGCGGGCGTACCCGGCGTGACAATGGCGCCCGCCGAATTCGTCAAGCGCCCCATCCGCTGGCTGCGTGCGCTCAGCGACTACCACGCAGGTACCACCGGCTGCCCCAATTTCGGCTTGGCCCTCGCGGTCTCGGCCACCACCGCCGAGGAACGCGCCGATTTGGACCTATCCGCACTCGACGCGCTGCTCAACGGCGCGGAACCGATCCGAGCCGAGGTGCTGACCGCCTTCACCGAAACCTTCGCCGCCAATGGCTTCCGGCATCACGCCCACACTCCGGGATTCGGTCTGGCCGAGGCCACACTTCCGGTCACCATCTGCGGTGTGCTCGATGAGCCCGTCTCGCACCGCTTCGATCGGGTGGCCTTGGCGCAGGGCACCGCACAACCCGCACGCACCGGTATACCGCTCGTCGGCTGCGGCATTCCCGCTGGCCAGCAGGTCGCGGTGGTGGAGCCGACCGAACGGATCGAGGTGGTGACGGGCACGGTCGGCGAAATCTGGGTCCGCGGCCCCAATGTCTGCGCCGGGTACTACAACAATCCGGACGCGACCGCGGCGAGTTTCGGCGCCACGCTGTCCGGCAGCCACGAATCCTGGCTGCGCACCGGCGATCTCGGCTTCTGGTACGAGGGCCAACTCTATGTCGCGGGCCGACTCAAGGATCTCATCGTCATCGACGGCCGCAACCACTATCCGGCCGATATCGAGACCACCGTGGCCGACTGCGCGCCCGAGGTGCGGGCCGGGCATGTGACCGCATTCGGACACGATGACGGTCGCCGCGAGGATCTGGTGGTGGTCGCCGAACTCGTCGATCCGGCGGCCGGATCAGCGGAGGTGGCCGCATTGGGCCGCCGGATCCGCAATGCCATCGCGACCGCACACGAGGTGACTCCCGGCGACATCGTCCTGGTGCAGCCGGGCCGGATCCCCAAGACCACCAGCGGCAAACTGCGCCGCGGCGAATGCCGGGCACTCTACGGCGCTGGCCACCTGACCCGGCCCGAGCACTGCGGAAACACCCCGCCGATGTCCCCCTGATCGGGTGCGTCGAGCGCGATGATGGGCGCCATGTCGACCGAAATCCTCCCCGTGACATGGAAAGACCAGCCCGATGAGCACGACTATCCGGCGGCCGCCGACTATCTGGAACTGCTCGCCGGACCGGATATCGTCGATGCGGTTGTCGCGGATCTGCGCACCGCCCCGATCGTGCACAAGAAGGCCAAGGACATCCTGCGAGCGGCCCGACTCGAGTTGGTCTCGCCCGAAAATCCGTATGTCCGGCGCGATCTCATCAAGATCAACAATCGTAAGTCGCTCTCGCCGATCCTGCTGGTGCGCGGCGACTTCCGCACCGAGGTCCCGATGGTGATCGCCGACGGCTACCACCGGGTCTGCGCGGTCCACTGGGCCGATGAGAATATCGCCATTCCGGCGAAGATTGCCGCCATGCCGCGATGACCTTCTCCACCCTCGCCCTGGTCATCACGCTCGGACTGTGCGGCCCGCTGCTCGCACTGCGGCAGGCCTGGCATATACCGGTGATCCTCGGCGAACTGTCCGCTGGCATCATCTTCGGCACCACCGGATTCGGCATTCTGCACGCCACCGACCCCCTGTTCGCCTTCCTCGCCGATATGGGTTTCGCGCTCGTCATGTTCGTGGCGGGCAGCCATGTTCCGGTGCGTGATCCGGCCGTCCGTTCCGCACTGCGCAGGGGCGCGATCCGGGCGGTGCTGGTCGGATCGCTCGCCACCGCGGCCGGTTTCGGCATTGCCCGCTGGTTCGATACCGGACACGGCGCGGTCTACGCGGTGCTGATGGCGTCCTCATCGGCGGCACTGGTGCTGCCCATTGTCGATTCGCTCGGTCTGCAGGGTAATCCCGTGCTGGCCCTGACCGCTCAGGTGGCAATCGCCGATATCGCCTGCGTGGTGGCGCTGCCGCTGGTGATCGATCCCGGCAACGCAGGTCGCGCGGCACTCGGCGCCATCGCGGTCGCGGCAGCCGCCACCGTGCTGTTCGTGGTGCTGCGACAGCTGGAACTATCGGGTACGCGGCGGCGGGTGCATCGGTTGTCCGAGGATCGCGGGTTCGCATTGGAACTGCGGGTCAGCCTCGCGGTGCTGTTCGCCCTGTGCGCGTTGGCAACCCGAACCCATGTGTCGATCATGCTCGCCGGATTCGCCGCCGGACTGGCGGTCGCCGGGGTCGGCGAGCCGCGACGAGTCGCCCGCCAACTCTTCGCCATCAGTGACGGCTTTCTCGGTCCGCTGTTCTTCGTCTGGCTGGGTGCCCGGCTCAACCTGCGTGAGTTCGGCGACCACCCTCGGCTCATCGTGCTCGGTCTGGCTCTCGGCATCGGTGCGGTTCTCGCGCACCTCACGACCCGCATCGCCGGACAGCCGATCGCATTCGGCACCTTGGCCGCGGCGCAGGTCGGCGTCCCGGTCGCCGCCGTCACGGTCGGCTCGCAACTGCACGTCCTGGTGCCGGGCGAGGCATCGGCCATGATGCTCGGCGCACTGTGCACCATCGCCGCGGCGGCGCTCGCGGCCAGCCGAATCGCGGCCGCGACCACCCGCGCAAAGTAACGCCGCAACCATCAGCTCGCCCAGGCGACAACCGATTTCGCGAACCTGGATATCAGCCGCTGGATCAAGCCGCGGCGGCACCAACGAATGAGGCTCAACCCTCGGTGCGACCCAGCAGACGATCGGTCTCGCGGCGCTCCCGTTTGGTCGGCCGACCCGACCCACGATCGCGGCGCGGCACGACCGCCAGAATCTCCCGGGACGGTGGCGGCGGACTGCGATCGATCAAGCACTGTGCGGCGATCGGCGGGCCGACGCGCTTGACGACGATGCGCTCGACAATGACGATCCGCTCGATACCGCCGACGCGAATCCGCACCTCATCACCCGGGCGAACATGCTGGGCCGGTTTGGCCGCAACACCGTTCACCCGGACATGTCCGCCGCGGCAGGCCTCCGCGGCAGCGGACCTGGTCTTGAAAAGACGCACCGCCCACGTCCACGAGTCCACACGGGCCTGTGTCGGGGCGGTGTTCTTGGTAGTCGGTTGGGCGGGTGCCACCCTTAGACCATACGGCGTGCCGTCACAACCATGTCGGGGCGCAGCGGGGTGTAGGACACCGGCTGGCCGGACTGGACCGCATTGAGCAGCTTGCCGTCGCCCGCGTACAGGCCGACGTGGCCGCCACCGTTGGTCACGACGATATCGCCGGGCTGCAGGTTCTCGAAGGCGACCGGCGCACCGACGTGCGACTGTTCGAAGCTGGTACGCGGCAGTTCGATTCCGGCCTGACGGTAGGCCCACTGGACCAGACCCGAGCAGTCGAAGCTGAACGGACCCGAGGCACCCCAGGAGTACTGGGCGCCGACCTTGGACTTGGCGGCGTCCAGCGCGACGTCACTGGCGGTGTTGTGGTGGAACATCTGCGGAATACCCGGGGTGAAGAAGCCGGGGACGTTCGGCACGCCGGCCTCAGGGGCGGTCTGCGGCGCAGGCGCGGCGGGCATCGAGGCCAGCGCCTGGGTGAGCTGCTGCCCCAGATCCTGGGCCTGCTGTTCGAATTCCTGCGGAACCGGGACGTCGAAATCACCGATACCGGGGATGTTGATGGTGGCTGCCATCGCGGGGATCGCGGGCATCGCACCGGTAGATGCGGCCACTGCTCCCATGACGAGCGCACCCTTGACTGAATTCGGGAGCCGCGATTCCCGCTGCAAGCTGTGTTTACCCACCGAGCCGTATCTCCGATCTTTCTGCTCTCCCGCCGACCGGGTCAGCTGTCGGTTCGGACCGGCAGATCGGCCCCAACTCCCAGTTGAATCTCTGGGTCCCGGTACGACGGCCGGGATCATTGGTCCCGACAGCCGTTTTGGCGGTGACTCAGTGGCGCCGCTTCTCTGACGAACCGACAGACTCCACTAAGTCACGAAGAGATTACGACCCGGACGCGATGTTGTCCAGCGCACAGCACAGGTTGTTCTCGGATGATCGAAAAACCCCAGGACGAGCGGCCGGAGTCGGAAAACTTCCGGATGGTCACAACTCGGTATCGGCGGCGCGACGCGAGTTATCGAATCGGGAGTGCCGACCGGATCAGACACCGCGCCCACGGGATTCGGCGCCGACTACTCCTCGGCCGGGCCGCCGCGCTGCGCCAGCGCACGCTCGAGTTCATCGATGCGGCGCCGCGCATCGGCCAAGCCGACCTCGAGCTGCCCCAGTGCCATCACCAGCGGCCCGACCGCGAGATCGGCGACGAGTTGCGGATCGTCATAGCCACGCTCGATCGCGACCAGAATGTTGGAGCGGATGCGTTCGGCCACGGTGGCCCCGACCGGAACGTTCCACGATTCGACCACTTCGGCGGTGGTCGCGGGAGTCGATTCCTCGGACATGCCCCTCCGTTCCATCCGGTACTGGACGGTATACCGAACCGCAACCAGCGTAGAGACTTTCGTGGCGATAGCAATAGTGCAATAACTACGTTGTGAGCGACTGCTTGCAGGTCGCTCCATTCAACACTGCGATGGTTCGCTAGCAATATCTAGGACACGCCGTATACATGGCCAGATTCGGCTGACGAGACGCGCTACGGTGTCTGGGCATGGACCCCGTGCGGAATCCGTATGCTCCCGGAGCCGGACAGCGCCCACCCGAACTTGCCGGGCGCGATAAGCAACTCAAGGCCTTCGACATCGTGCTGGAGCGGATCGCGCGCGGCCGGCCGGAGCGCAGCGTCATGCTCACCGGACTGCGCGGTGTCGGAAAGACCGTGCTGCTCAACCAGCTTCGTTCCGGCGCCGTCTCGCGCGGTTGGGGTACCGGCAAAATCGAGGCACGACCGGATCAGGAACTGCGCCGCCCGCTGTCCTCGGCACTGCATATGGCCGTGCGTGCCATCGCCATGGCGCACCGCAATCAGGAGCGCGTCGACGACTTCCTCGGCATACTCAAGGCTTTCGCGCTGCGCTCCACCGCCGATAAGGGCATGCGGGAGCGCTGGCAGCCCGGCATCGATGTCCCTGCGGTGACCGGTCGCGCCGACTCCGGCGATATCGAGATCGATCTGATCGAACTGCTGAAGGAGGCCGCCGGACTGGCCAGCGATATTGGCGTCGGCATCGCGGTGTTCATCGATGAGATGCAGGATCTCGGACCGGCCGATATCTCCGCCATCTGCGGCGCCTGTCACGAATTGAGCCAGGACGCCGCGCCTTTGATCGTGGTCGGTGCCGGACTTCCGCACCTGCCCGCGGTGCTCTCGGCCTCGAAGAGCTACTCCGAGCGTCTGTTCAGCTACCACCGCATCGATCGGCTGGACCGCGAATCCGCCGACCTCGCCCTCATCGCACCCGCCGAGCGCGAGGAGGTGAAATTCACCGAGGCCGCCCTGGATGCCCTGTACCAGCGGGCCGATGGGTATCCGTACTTCGTGCAGGCCTACGGCAAGGCCGCCTGGGATCAGGCGCCGGAGAGCCCGATTACCGCCGAGGATGTCGAGGTGGCGGCACCGAGCGCCGAAGAAGAACTCGCCGTCGGATTCTTCGGTTCCCGATACGAACGCGCCACTCCCGCCGAACGCGAATATATGCGCGCCATGGCCGATTTGGCGGGCGATGACGGTCCGGTACCGACCGCCGCGGTGGCCAGTGAACTCGGCCGCAAACCCGCCTCGCTGTCACCGGCCCGCGACGGATTGATCAAGAAGGGCCTGATCTATTCGGCCGAGCGCGGCACCATCGGGTTCACGGTGCCGCACTTCGGTCGCTATCTGCGCAGCGTGTAGCCGAACGACTCGGTACGGCAAGGGAAGTGGACACCGGTAGTCGCAGTTGCCCTGCGGTGGTTGTCACCCGGGTCGATCCGAGGGCGACTGGATAACTTGGGTGGATGCGTAGCGTTGAACTCCCCCATCGGATCATCTTCCGCACTGCATGGGCGCCGTTCGGTCGAGGATGGGGCGCACTCGCAGCACCGTGCGGATGGTGCCGGTGAGCTGGGCCAGACCTTCACCGAATTCCAGCAGCGGCTCGGGATCGCCCGGAACATTCTCACCGACCGCCTGCGCAGGCTCGTCGAACACGGCATCCTCACCACGAGCACCACCCCCGGCGGCAAGCGGCACAGCTACCAACTCAGCGAAGCCGGGCAGGACCTATTCACCGTCGTCGTGGCGTTGCGCCAATGGGGCGAACGCCACGCCTTCACCAGCAACGAACCCCACTCGACACTCGTCGACCGTGACGGCAGCCCCGTCGCCCAACTGCGCACCGAAAACCACGAGGGCAAGCTCGTGACCGCGGCGACCACCCAAGTTCGCAAGGTGGGTCGACACGATGCCTCGGTGGCAGATGCGACCCGCAAGTGACAACTAGAACCTGTCGTCACACCTCGAACCATTTCGACCGCGTAGCCCGCTGTGCGTGCCGCCGCCTCGGTCAGCCCGACCGGGGCGACCTCCAGCGCGGTGAACACCACCTGCGGCACCTGCCCGTGATCGGCGGTCGCGTCGCAGCACGGTCATGGCGCCGGGGCGCAGCGGCCGTCGAAGGCACCGTCGGCGACCCGAAATACCGGCCACTGGACGGCTTCGGCCCGCGTCTCCGGGCCGTAGATGCCGTCGACCGCGGCACCGTAGTCGAGCTGCAGATGCCGAATGGCGCGCTTCATCGGGGCGTCGTACACCGTCGTCGCATCCAGCTGGATGCCGTGGCACATGTTCAGCGCCTGCCGCAGGGCGGCCACCGAATCGCCACGATCGCCCTCATTGAGGACACAGTGCGCATCGTCGTGATCGGCTGCCCCGCTGGGCAATTCGAGATAGAAGTCGGTGCCGAGCGGGACTCGCACGCGCCAATAGCACCGCAGCAGCCCGGGCGGCGCAGCGCTCGTCTTCGACACCACCACCGGGGCCGCCCCATCGGATCGATGGGGCATCAGCCAGACAGCGGTCGTCACCGCGGCCACCAGTGCGGCGGCGATGCCACCGAGTACGGCGATACGGCCGCGCGGAGCACGAGCAAGACCGGACAACCCCCACCGATGCGGCCACCGCTCGGTATCGCTGATCGCCAGTTCCACCGCCCGCGCGAACTCCGTGCAGGTCTTATAGCGCCGCTGCGGATCCGCCGCCATGGCGCGGGCGATTACGTCGTCCAGCGCCGGTGGTATATCCGGCCGGACCCGGGTGAGCTGCGGATTGTCCCGTACGGTTCGGGTCCCTGCTGGCGTCGGTCCGTGGCCGTTCGGATTCGATCCGGTGAGCAGCGCGAGCAGGGTCGCACCGAGGGAATAGATATCCGCCCGGCGATCCACCGCGCGCCCTGCCAGCACCTCCGGCGCCGCGAAGGCGGGAGTACATGCGCGCCAACCGGTTTCGGTGACGGTGGCGGCCTCCTCGAGGGTGCGCGCCAGCCCGAAGTCCGCGACCAGCACGCGCTCGCCCTCGGCACCGGCGGCGACCAGGATGTTCGATGGTTTGACGTCGCGGTGCAGCAGATTCTGCTCATGCGCGTGATGCAGCCCCTTGGCGGCCTCGCAGACTATGCGCGCCGCCCGCTTCGGCGCCAATCCGGTCGGTTCCTTGCGCATGAGTTCACCCGCGTCGGTGCCGTCCACATACTGCATCGCCATCCACAGGACCTCGCCCTCCGCACCCCGGTTGTAGACCGAGACGACATTGGGATGGTCCAGGCGGCACACCAGATCGGCCTCACGCCGGAAGATGCTGCGGTAGCGATGATCGGCGCCGAGGTTTTCGGCGAGCACCTTCAGCGCCACCTGTCGCGGTAGCGCCGGATCCTCGGCCAGATAGACCGCGCCCATTCCGCCGGATCCGAGGGGCCGCACAATCGAATAGCCCGCGAACACCTGCCCAGGCCGCAATAACATCCCTGCCCTCCAAGGGAATACGGGCCACGTCGCCGCCGTCGCCGGGCACGTATCAGCCACTACCCCACATTCCGAACCCGGTGTCAAGACAATCTGTCCGCCCGGCGCCCGGCAAGCGTTAGCGGCCCATTTGCCGCTAAATCAAGATCATTAGCGATCGATAGATAACGCTCTACCTCAACATCTACCGGCCGGTAACAAACCCTCCTACACTCTAATGTGATCCTGATCACGTCCGAGGAGGACATCATGGCGACTACCGCAAAAGTCGACGCCACCGAAGAACAGGCCCGCGCACTGGTCGAGGAATCCCGCGAAACCGGCTGGGCCAAACCATCGTTCGCCAAGGAGATGTTTCTCGGCCGGTTCCGGCTCGATCTGATCCACCCGTACCCCGAGCCGAGCGCCGAGGACGCGGCGCGCACCGAGGCCTATCTGGCCCGGCTGCGGCCGTTCTGCGAATCGCTGGACGGCAGCGTCATCGAGGCGGAATCCAAGATTCCGGACGAGTACGTCAAGGGCCTGGCCGAACTCGGCTGCTTCGGCCTCAAGATTCCGCAGGAGTACGGCGGCCAAGGGCTTTCCCAGGTCGGCTACAACCGGGCGCTGATGCTGGTCGGCTCCGCGCACCCCAGCCTCGGGGTACTGCTTTCGGCGCACCAGTCGATCGGCGTGCCCGAACCGCTGAAGCTGGCGGGCACCGCGGAGCAGAAGGCCGAGTTCCTGCCCCGCTGCGCGGCGGGCGCGGTCAGCGCATTCCTGCTCACCGAGCCCGATGTCGGCTCCGACCCGGCCCGGATGGCCAGCATCGCCACCCCGACCGAGGACGGCGAGGCCTACGAGATCAATGGCGTGAAGCTGTGGACCACCAATGGCGTGGTCGCCGAACTGCTGGTGGTGATGGCCCGGATACCCAAGAGCGAGGGGCACCGCGGCGGCATCTCGGCCTTCATCGTCGAGGCCGATTCGCCCGGCATCACCGTGGAGCGCCGCAATTCGTTCATGGGCCTGCGCGGTATCGAGAACGGCGTAACCCGCCTGCACAATGTCCGGGTACCAAAGCGCAATCTCGTCGGCCGTGAGGGCGACGGCCTGAAAATCGCGCTGACCACGTTGAACGCCGGACGACTCGCCATACCGGCGCTGTGCACGGCGGCCTCGAAATGGTCACTCAAGATCGCCAGGCAGTGGTGCACGCAGCGGGTGCAGTGGGGTCGTCCGGTCGGCGAACACGCCGCGGTAGGGGAGAAGATCTCCTTCATCGCCGCCACCACCTACGCACTCGAGGCGGCGCTCGACCTGTCGGCCACCATGTGCGACGAGGGCCGCAACGATATCCGTATCGAGGCGGCGCTGGCCAAACTCTGGGCCAGTGAGATGAGCTGCCAGATCGCCGACGAACTGGTACAGATCCGCGGCGGACGCGGCTATGAGACGGCGGCCTCGTTGCGGGCCCGCGGTGAGCGCGCCGTCGGGGCCGAGCAGCTGGTCCGGGATCTGCGGATCAACCGCATATTCGAGGGCTCCAGCGAGATCATGCGCCTGCTGATCGCTCGGGAGATGGCCGATGCGCACATGTCCGCCGCCGGTGCGCTGGTCGACCGGAACGCCGAGTTGAAGGACAAGGCCAAGGCCGCGGTCGGCGCGGGTGGGTTCTATGCCAAGTGGTTCCCGCAGTTGGCGGTCGGCGCAGGCACGGTACCGGCGACCTATGCCGAATTCGGACCGCTGGCCCGGCATCTGCGCTTTGTCGAGCGCAGCTCCCGCAAACAGGCCAGGTCGCTGATGTATGCGATGGCGCGCTGGCAGGCGGGTCTGGAGTACCGGCAGAACTTCCTCGGTCGCATTGTCGATATCGGCGCCGAACTGTTCGCGATCTCGGCCGCCTGCGTGCGGGCGCAGGCAGCGCGGACCGCCGGCGCACCGGAGGCCAAGGCCGCCGAGGAACTCGCCGATACCTTCAGCAGGCAGTCGCGGATTCGGGTGAAGAAGTTGTTCGACGCGCTGTGGGATAACACCGACGACGACGATCGCACCCTCACCCGCGGCGTCCTCGACGGCCGCTATCAGTGGCTGGAGGATGGCGTCTTCGATCCGAGCGAGGGCACCGGACCGTGGATCGCGGAATGGCAGATGGGTCCGTCGACCGAGACAAACCTGCTGCGACCGTTCCTGCCGTCGACCCGCAGTCACGCGGGGACCTAGGCCGGAGTCGGTACGAGCCGTCACCCCCGTGGCAGGGGTGACGGCTCGTAGCATGATCGCTCGTACACGGTTTCGGTACCTCCGAAACTCCGGACCGAACCGTATGCGCGTATCCCGCCCGTGTTCTCGCTCGCCAAGGACACGGTGCGCATCCACGTTGCGATTCAGGTCGTCGCGGAGTGCGCCGATGGGACGACGCCGAGTTGCTGCATCATCCCGAGCGTGTCCCAACATACCCAGGATTCGACGGCCTTGCCGTCCCGGAACCGACTGATCGTAATTCCCTGAACCACCACTGGTTTGCCGGTCGCGGACATGCCCATCATCTCGCCGTCGTTGGTGCCCGTCGCCGTCCATCGGGTAGTGACGAAGTCGCCTTCGGCAATCTGTTCGTTGACCAAGAACCGTTGATCCGAGAACGCGGCGTGATACATCTGCGCGAGCCGCTTGAAGCCGTCGGGGCCATGGACATCGGCGAACGGGTTCTGTGGATCGTGGTCGATGAAGTCGGCTGCAAACACCTCGTCGAACACAGCGAGGTCTCGCGCGTTCCATGCGTCGAAGACGCGCCTTGCCGCGGCCTTGTTCTGTTCTGACATGGCTCTCCTATCGATTGATGGCGCCGAACTGGCGGGGCGGCCATATTCGCTACAGGCAGCATTCGCGGTGCCCGGCGCGGAGTGTGCGGAGCGCGGCCGCGATGCCATCAGTGGATCCAGGCGCCGCGCCCCAGTATGTGGACGCTGTCATCACGGCGGATGCCCGCCCGAATATCATCAGCAGACATTCAGCTACCCGTTAATCGCAAACCCTGAAGCCGGTATATCGCAATCATTGTGCCCCTCTTTCGTGCGCGAAGTAAGAGGGCAGCAGAGACTGCCGCTCGCCGGCACGATGCCTGCCTGTGGATTTATAGTTCGACAAGTTGACTTGGAGTCGACCGCAGGGATCCCTCGGATGAGAACACCATGGTGGCGCCAGCACGGGTTGTTACACGGATCGGGCAGCGCGAGAATCTACAGCTAACTCACTGTTAATCGCCGCTCGTGCACACTCTTGATATGGTCACGACCTGGACGAACTCGAGCAGATCATTGCCCGGCTTTCCGGGGTGGCCGCCTACATCGCCGATCACCTCGATCAGATCGACACGCGGATCGCGACCCTGCGCGACACGGGGTGGGAAGGCATTGCCGCACAGGCATATTCGGAGGCCGATCAGCAGTGGATCTCGGGAGCACGGGAATTCGCCTAAGACAGCGATCGAAGGATGTGGGTACAAGTGGACGGCGGAGGCTCCCCGCTCAATTCGGCGCTCACATCGGGAAATCCTGGTGAGCAGGTCCGTGCGATGATCGAATTGATCGAGCTCGGCGACGGCCGAGCCGTCGCCGACATCCTGCCGCTCGTCGAGTCGCGCGATATCGCTGTGCGTAGTGAAGCGGCGCGCGCAATCGGATATCTGGGTGTAACACAGGTTTCGGTTGTCGGGCCGGTGTTGTTGCGGATGCTGTCGGATTACGACGAGATGGTTCGCAACGAAGCGGCAGAGTCGCTCGGCCTCGTTCGGTACGGTCCCGCGGTCGACGTCCTTGTGGACCTGCTGCGCGCCGACCCGTCGTGGATAGTGCGCGCTTCCATTGCCGAGGCGTTGGGAAGCTACCCGGGGCATGGGACCGCCGAATTGGTCGAGTGCGTGCGCGATGTCGACGAGTATGGCGCGGTGCGGAGGTATGCGATCGACTCCCTGGGCCGTACAGGTGACCTCCCGCCTGCCGAAATATTGGCTCTAGCTGAGGAATTCGGGCGGGACGAGGAGATCGGACCGCAAGTTCGAATCGTCGCCTATCGGGTCGGCGATCAATCGCAGCTGGCGGAGATCAGCCGCGAGGCGGCTCATATGGATCAGGAAGACTCGGCCCGCTTGCTCAACGATATCGAGTATCTGTTGCAGCCCCCGATACCACCGACACTGGTGGAGGACTCCGCGCGCATCAAGTCCATGCTCGACATAGTCGCAATGCGTTGGCCGTTGTCCTCGCGGCACGTCAATCGGATCAGCGACATGCTGCCGACCTAGAGGGCGGCAGCGCTGGGTAATCGCCGCAGTTCCTGATCGGCCAAAGCACTCGCAAGCTGGGCGACCAATCTTGACCCGGCGCGGCGGCGCGACGCATGTGCTGTCGGTGCGAGTCGGTGTGCGGCGCAGGTCACGGACAGCGGTGCGGTTAGGACCCGCGTTGGGGGCCAACGGAGTTCACCCACCTTCGACACGGTCTCATATCGACGTTCCGCACACACACCGAGTCGAAAATCAGAACCTCTGTGCGAGCTTGGATTTGGTGCGGCCCGCAGCAGGGGGTCGGTTCAGGGGCCACCCGGCAGGCGGCGGCCGGTGGTCGAGCGGGGGACGCTTTGGATGACATCGTGGTCTTTACCCCGTCGCATCCTGCGCCGCGCGCTGCCCGAGTCAACAGCCACGTGATGAGGCTTGCGGTGGTTGGCCGGAAGTTCCTCGTTCGGGCATTCATGACCGAGCTCGAGCCGGTACTGCTGTCGTTGTGGAAGCGGTTGCGTGCAGGGCTGGTCGCGTGTCGCGCACGAGCGGAGCAGGGCCAACCTGACCGCTTGGATGCGAGGCTGCTCAGCGCGTCGGCAAGTGCGCGTCGGCAATCGATGGTGGGCAGCCGCAGGTTAGGGACCGCCCGGGAGGCGGCGGCAACCGATGGTGGGCAGCCGCAGGTTAAGGACCGGCCGGGAGGCGGCGGCGGCCGGTGGTGGGCAGCCGCAGGTTAGGGACCGCCCGGGAGGCGGCGGCGGCCGGTGGTCAGGTCGGTGGTCAGGTCTTCGTAGGCGATGGCCAGTTCGGCCAGGCGCTCCCAGGCGTTGCCGAGGGCGTGGTCGGAGGGGCTGGTGAGGGCGGTGTAGGCGGTGGCGGTGTAGGCGGCTAGGCGGTCGATTACGGTGCCGAGGGTTTCGGTGTGTACTGAGGCGGAGCCGTGGGCGGGGGGTAGGTTGGCGTGGATCCAGTGGTCGATTTCGCGGACCAGATGTGTTCTGCGGGTGTCGATTTCGGGGTTCTGGCAGGCGTGGTCGGGTGGGCATTGTGGTGCGAGTCCGTTGGGGGCGGTGGGGGATGGGTGGGTGCGGCGGCGTTCGTGTAAGCAGGTGAGTTCGTAGGCCGCCTGTAGCAGTGGGTGTTCGGTGTGTTCGACGCCGCGGCAGGCGCGCAGCATCGCTCCTTTGGTCGGCAGCGGGTCGATCAGCATGGCAGCCCTCGGGGTGAGCCGGATGCGTCGACTGCTGGGTGGGTCATGGATGCCTCGGTTCGTATCGGTGAATTCCGGTGCGCCCGGCCGAATTTCCGGATAACGGCGATCCGTTGTGATCCAATAGGTTTCTCGGTTTCCTACGGCTCCCCGGCCGGGCGCGGCAACAGCAGAGCACGCGACAGGCGGAGGAGTCAGCGTCTTCATGGGGTTTTCCAGCCATTCGCACCGAAGTGCGAGGACGAAATCCGTTTCGCGTGGCACACATCCATCCACGGACGAATCTCTTCAGATCCGAGACCGAAGGCAGGGGGCCATGTCGGAAACAGGAAGCACGGTGCCGCGACGGCAACTGGGACGGCACCTCCGAGACCTGCGCTTGCAGGCCGGAATGACCATGCCGGAAGCCGCGCGGCTGATCGAACGCGGCACGACGACGCTACAGCGATTGGAGACTGGACAGACGAATAAGATACGGCTGCTGGATATTCGGGAGCTGTGCAGCGTGTACGACGCCAACGAGGTGGTGACCGCCGGACTGATGGGGCTGGCGCAGGAGGCATCCGGCAAGTGCTGGTGGCATGATTTTGGGAAGTTGATACCGGCAGACTTCGACGTGTATGTAGGGCTAGAGGCGTCGGCGCGAAGGCTGACGTCGTACGCGCCAGATGTCGTTCTGGGGTTGTTGCAAGCGCCGGATTACACACGCGCCATGGTGCGGTCGGCGCTGCCCGGGGCTTCCAGCCAAGAGGTCGATCGACGAGTCGATGTCAAACAACGCCGTCAGAGGGCTCTCACCCGCAAGCGGCAACCTGTCGAATTGAATGCCGTTTTCCTCGAAGGTGCGCTGCGCCGGGTTGTCGGCAGCACGCGGATCATGAGCGCACAGTTGCGACACCTTGCGGACATGTCCACACTGCCGAACGTGACGCTTCGGGTGCTCCCGAACTCGGCCGGTATCCCATTGGGTGACCCGATCGGGCTGTTCACCGTAATCGATTTCGGGATGGACAAGAAGGGCGAGCCGATCGAGCCATCGGTCGTCTATCTCGAAAACTTGACCGGCTGTTTGTACTTGGAGTCGCAGGACGATGTCCGGCACTACCATGATGCTCACGGGGCAGTTCAACGCGCAGCACTAGATGAAACGACCAGTAGAAGTCTGCTGCGGCAGCTAGCCAGGGAGTATGCAAGGTGACCCTCAAGCGCGACATAGACCATTCTGGAGCTCGCTGGTTCAAAAGCACCCGAAGCTCCGCCACAAGGGACTGCGTTGAAGTCGCGTTCCTATCAAGCGATCTCGTCGGCGTCCGGGACTCGAAGAACCCTGACGGCCCGGCACTGGTGTTCAGCGGCGGCGCGTGGGATGCGTTCGCCGCCGCCATCACTGATGGGGAATTCCGCCGGTCGTAGTCGGATCGCTTCGAGACCTCCCGCTCGTCCGAGGCGGGAGGTCTCGATCTTGTTTGGCCTGCACTCTCATTGCTGGTCGCCAACATCCGCCGGTAAGGTGCGGGGCAGCGGGGGATGCGCATAGCCCCCTCGGCAACCGGTGGTAGTGAAGGGGTTCGCGAATGACTGGTAAAGCGAAGCTGCTGCCCGCTGCGGCCTTGGCCCTTGGCGCGATGCTGCTGCTCGCCGGGTGCAATGGCGATTCGACGGACGGGAAGCCGACCGCTGCCACGTCGAGCGCACCGAAGACAACCACTGCCGCAACGACATCGGTCGACCCCGAAGCCGCCGTTTGGGATCCGTGCACGATCCCCGATTCAGCGCTTACCGCGCTCGGATTGAACACCGCCAGTAAAGACAACAAAGTCGCGGGCGTTGACCCGACGGGCTGGAAGGTATGCAGTTGGGAGTCGGAGCCGAAGGCGTACAACCTTGGGATCCTCTCGTCGGAACACACACTTGAGGAGGCCCGACAAAGGACCGACTATGCAGACTTCACATCGACGACCGTTGGTACTCGTCCAGCACTCCAGTTTCGAGAGCCCGGTGCGACGCACGACCTGACCTGCTGGCTCGCCGTTGAGGTGCCCCACGGAATGGTCGAGTTCGATGTGGCCAACCGGTACGGCTCCTCTGGAGCCAAAGCCGGTGAACCGTGTGCCCAGGCGCGTCGGCTCGCTGAAGCCCTGGCCACGTATCTGCCTGTGCGCTGAGGAGGGGAAATGATCAGTGGCATCGATCCAGACGAATGGACACGGCTACTCGACCAAGCCAATGCCGGTGAGCTATCGCTGGACCCGGAAGTCGGGAAAGACTTGGACAAGGTCTGCGACGACCAAATCGACAGGCTGAACACGATACTTCTGGGGGTTAGGCGCATCAGCAATATGTCGGGCTTCGGGACATTCAACTCCGGCAAGATCCTGGAGAAGAAGTTCTCCGAGACCGCCTCCGGAACCGACCGCTCGCTCGACACCGTGATCATGCAGCACATCGATGCCGTCGAGACCGCCAAAGAGGTCGTCGCAAAAGCGATCGCGAACTTCGTCGCCCAAGACCAATACCACGCCTCCCAGCTCACGCAGGTGACCCCGGAATGACCTACGAGGACTACCAGCGCCGCATCATCGAGGCGCAAGAACAGTGGAACCGGGACCGCGACTGGATCTACAAGACCGAATCCGGTTACAAGAATTTCGAAGGCGAAACGCAGCCGCCGCACGTCACCACCCCGGATAGCTACGACCACCTAACTCTCCAGGAAATGCAGACCGCCGTCTCGGCGATGAAGCCGAAACTGGTCGATGACGCGGTCACGATGTGGGCGAATATCGGACTGGAACTTCAGGGTTCGTTCGAAACCTTCAACCGCGAATTCGCACGCACCATCGACGGCCAGAACGGCCGCCCCGGCTGGACCGGCACGGCGGCACAGGCCGCGACGACTGCCGTGAACAACTACTACGAAAAATCCGTCCCCCTCGCCACGGCGGCAACGCTGACCAGCCTCAAACTCTCCGAAATGAAGACCGGCCTCGAGCAGACCCAGGCACTCATGCCCGGCCTCACCGAACGCCCGGAGATCACCGGCAAGACGCTGCCCAAGGACGGCGTCATGAAGTCCGGCGAATACACCCAGACCGAGGCCGAGCAGGAGGGCCGCAGAATCCTACGGACGGTCTACGGCCAGGTGGCGGGGCAGACCGATGTCGGGCTTCCATATATGCCCACCGCGCCGACGATCACAGACGGCCCCGGCGGCCCGGTCACACCAGGGCCGAATCCCGGTGGCTCACCAGGCGATTCAGGTGGCGGCGGTGGTTCCGGCAACGGCAACGGAAACGGCAACGGCGGCCCGACAGGCGGGGACTCGGGATCCGGTACGGGTGGACAAACGGGCACGCAGCCAACGGCGGCGACCTCGGATACCACGACGCCCACCAGTACGAATCCGCAAAGCACCACGCCGACAACGCAATCCAGTTCACCCACCACCGCGACACCGACCACGTCCGGAACCAGCGGTCCGTCCACGGGCACCCCGCACTCCGCGACACCCGGAATCGGCAGCCCCTCGAGTGGCCGCGTCGGCACCGGTAGTCCGGGCAGCACCTCGGGCGGCCCGGGCCGCAGCGTCGCGGGCACACCCACCACCGGCTCCACCGCAGCCGCCTCGGCCGCGCGCCAGAGCACCACGGCATCAGGCCGGGCCGGAACATCCGGAATGTCGGGCATGGGCGGGGCCGGTCAGGGGAAGGGCAGCGATGAGGATCGCAAGAAGGGTGTTCCCGATTACCTCATCACCGCCGAGCACGGACAAGAAGCCACCGGACTGGATTCGCTACCCAAGACCGTGCCCCCGGTGATCGGCGGTGACCCCGACGGTGCACAGCAGTACTAGGGGGATGGCAGCCGACGGGGTGAACAAGCACAGGCTCACCGGCTTGGAGTTCGAAATGCTCTGGGCCGCATACGGTCGCGACCGGCTGCCGTACCCGCTGCACTACCGCACCGAAATCACCGAATTCGACGAGCTCGAACGCCACCGCGAGGCCGCGCTCACCGCCCTGCTCGACAAGTACTCCCCCGAACTCGAACACGCCATCGAGGTGCTGCTCGAGCCGGACGCCCGGGTGGAGTCGAAAGGTTTCGGCGGCCCCTACCTATCCGAGACCTACCGATTCCACGGCGCGATCCGCGACAGCATGGGTGCCGCGCTGACCCAATTGCCCGGCGTCACCGCCGACACCGGCGGCGATGTGGTCATCACATACTGCACCGCCCAGCAGGTCTGCAGCCACGCCGTCGCCGCCTTGCCGCAGCGCGGTCCTGGCACGCAACCGCGACTGGAGTTCCGGCGCGAGGAGATCGCCGCCGACCGCGACCGCCATATCCGCCGCGCCCACGACTACGGCCCCCTCGAACAACTGGACCGCATTTTCCAGCGCACCCGCTCCGGCCTGGGTGAGATCACCATCTACGCGGGCCCGGCCGTCGACGCCCGCCCCACCCCTGGTCGCGGCTTCTGGTGGATGGACTACCCCGACGGCCGCTACTACGTCAAAACCGGCGACCCCATCATCGCCGCCCCCATGGCCGCCCCCGCCATGGCCGCCGAAATCCACCGCCTACTCACCCTCACCCAGCGCTACCACCGCGAAGACCTCGCCCACGACGAATACCTCCGCTCCCGCCGCTGACCCACCCCGCCCCTACCCGTCAACCAGCCGCGCGCGACCCCGACCAAATGACGCCTCAACACAGCGGCCGCCACCAGCAACTGGAGGCGGCCATCTTCGATCCGAGCCAGAGCACCGAACCCGTAGATCACGGAATGACAGATCGCTCCCTCGACCGAGGTCGATCTCCTACGACCGTTCCTGCCATCGCCCCCCTCACGCGACCACCTATCGCCCCGCCCCTGCACTCCCAATCCGATCGGTCGAGAATGCGCTGGTGCAGGGGTGCTCTCGGCGTTTGCCTGCATCAGCGCATGGTGATCGCTTGTCCAATATTGGGGGGGTTGTTGGGGTATGGCTGGACGTGCGCAGTCTTGCCGCCGACGGCGGGGATGTGCCCACTTCGGCTGCTCGCCGAACGTAGTCATCTGGCGGTCGAATCAGCCTGGGCGACCACCCTTCGACTACCTTCGCCCCCTGCCCCCAGGGGGCGATATGGCAGGAGCTGTCTGGACGCGGGGCAGTAGGCCGGAGCCGGTGCGAGCCGTCACCTGCGGCAGGGGTGACGGCTCGCACCGTGCGTGCGCAGCTGGGCCGCACTGAATCGATAAATATTAAATAATCTTGAAAAATAGATAGATTCCGATAGATTTTCGATACTTCGGATTCGTGATCACCCGATAGCAATCTCTAGCGATTTCTAGGAAATCTGATCAAATCTGATCAATTGGCCGACAAATTCCGGCCAGCCATGGTTATCTACCCGAATCTAGCGTCTAACCTACTGGCTCTTAGATTCACCGAGCGGCGAGCGGACGACCCCGCGATGTCGATCGGCGGCCTCAGTTGGACAACGCGTACATAACGACCGGTATGGAGCGTTAACGGCTCGGGAATCCAACTCGACAACCGGGCAAGAACGCTCCGTACGGGTGTCCACCGAGGCACAGGAGAACCTTCATGTCCATGACCATCGCCCGGCGGGCCGCCGACTACGACGGCCATCGCATTACGGTGTCGGCCGACGACGGTGTCCCGATCGCGGTCCGCACCCACGGCGCCGACGACGCGCCCCTGACCATCGTCTTCGTGCACGGTCACTGCCTGCGCACCGAATCCTGGTCGTTCCTGCGCGATCAGTTGCTGCGACAGTGGGGGACAGTCGGCGAAGCCGCAGGTAGGCACAGCGGGATGGCAGTCGGCGAAGCCGACGGGGCGGGTTGGTACAGCGGAATGGCGGTCAGCGAAGCCGACGGGGGATGGCACAGCGGGCTGACGGTCAGCGAAGCCGGCGGGGCGGGTTGGCACAGCGGGCTGACGGTCAGCGAAGCCGACGGGCCGGGTAAGTACAGCGACGGAGCGATCGGTGAAATCGACGTGGCCGACTATCGGGGAACCGACCCCCGAATGGTTTTCTACGACCACCGCGGCCACGGCGAGTCCGGCGTTGCCCACCCCTCGACCTACACCATCGATCAGCTCGGCCACGACCTCGAAGCCGTACTGCGCACGGTCGTGCCGACCGGCCCGATCATCCTGGTCGGACATTCGATGGGCGCGATGGTGACCCTGGCCTACTCCCGGCTGTTCCCGGCGGCGATCGGCACCCGAGTGGTCGGCATCGGCCTGATCGCGGGCGCGGCCAACGGCCTCACCGAGGTGGGACTCGGTCGGTTGCTGAGTCGGCGCGCGGTGAACTCGCTACAGACTGCGGTGCTGCGCGCGCCGCGGCTCATGCATGCCTCCAAGCGGCTGTCCCGCCGGATCTTCGAGCCGATCGCCCGCGAGGCAAATATGGGCACCAAGACGACGAACCGTCGCATGGTCGCGATCGCCGCGGCGATGATGAACGACACCCCGCTGCTCACCATGTCGAGCTTCCTCGCCTCGCTGATCACCTTCGACGAGAGCGCGTCGCTGCCGCGCCTCGGCGACATTCCGGCGTTGGTGCTGGCCGGTTCGGCCGACATTGTCGTGCCGTTCACGCATTCGGTGGTGCTGGCCTCGCAACTGGCCGGCTCACAGCTGGTCCGGCTCGAGGGAGCGGGACACAGCGTGCACCTGGAACGCGCCGAAGAAGTGGCCGCCTACATAGTCGACCTGGTCGATCGGGTCATCATCGCCATGCGCGGTCAGGGTCCCGGATACGCCACTGCCAGCTGAGCTCGTGTTCGTCGAAGTGCACGGATGGCTTGCCACGCCCATCGGCAATGTTTGGGCAACATTCGAAAAGTTGGTCCGACGAGCCAGATCGCAAATCCTCACGTACTGTGTTGTAGATCACGTTGTGTGGTGAGTCACACGACTTGGTGCGGGGCGCTCCCAGGCAGACCATGGAGGCATCCGCTACCCACCGAGTTCGTCTGCCCGCCAAGGAACACAGGAGGTATCGATGACACGCAGCGAAATAGCTGAACTCCGCTACGCGGTCGGGCAGCTCCGGCAATCCATCGGCGCACTGCGCACGCACTATGGCGACGCCAATTCGGTGCGACGACTGGAAAACGACCTCGAGCGGCTCGTGATCGATGCCGATGAACTCGAGCAGTCACCGCCGCAGCAGCTCACGCATCGCCCGCAGGAGACCATCTACGTCCCGGACAGCAAGTCCGACGAGGCGGCGTGGATGGGCGCGCAGGACGAGGGCCTCGGCTTCCACTCCCGCCCGCGCACGAAGTAGCTCCCCGGTTCCACGCGCCGTCCGTACCGGTCGGCACGGAAACTGGCATACGCGCTTTGGTCACCGCACACGCGCAATCGCACGTGTGCGGTGAACAACCCACATTCGGGCCGCTGAACGTGCGGAATGGGTCACCGGCATCGATCCGAATGCGGTGAGCCCCTGGTGGTTGCAGCGCCGACTGCTGTTGCGGCCCCGCAGCTCGGGATGTACTGCGCCCCTGGCATATTCGCTCGCGCTTTCCCCCCTCCCCCCGCGATACTGCTGCCGCGGTCCGTCCGAATTGCTCAGCGGCCGCTAGAACAGCGCGTGCGGCCTCGATCTGATCCTCCGACTCAGGAGGCGCGGTGCCGACCCGACCTGCGGGACGGGCGGACGCCGTGGAAGCGGGCGCCGCGGGGAGTCTCGGGGATCGGGGCGGCGCCCGCCGATTCGAAGAGAGCCGCGATGCCGTGGTCGGGGCCGAGCGCGATCGCCTCCAGACCGTAATTGCCGTTGGTGCGAGCCAGCTCGTGCAGCATCGTGGTCATGATCCGCAGGCCGGTCGCGCCGACCGGATGACCGAGCGCGATCGCCGAACCGTTGACGTTGAGCCGCTCACGCGGATCCAGCTCCCATTCCCGTGCCAGCGCAAGCACTTCCACCGCAAAGCCCTCATTGACCTCGATCAGATCGAGATCGTCGAGGGTGAATCCGGTGCGGCCGAGCAATTTGGCGACGGCCGGGGCGGCGCCCAGAGTCGCGGTGTCCGAATCACATCCGGCCGCGGCCCAGCCGACCAGATAGGCCATCGGCACCACGCCGAGTTCGTCGAGCCGGTCCTCGGCCACGACCAGGCAGGCCGACGCACCGTGCCGATATGAACTCATATTGCCCGCGGTGACCACACCGTCGGAAATCAGCGGGCGCAGCATTGCCAAGGTACGGGTGGAGACGTCCTCGCGCACACCTTCGTCGCGCATGATCCGATGGCGCACCGCGGTATCGAATTCGTTCCAGTCCGTGTCATCGTCGACGACCCCGACCGGGATCACCTCGGCGGAGAAGGTGCCCTGCCGCCAGGCGCGGGCGGCCTTGCGATGGCTTGCGACGGCGAACTCGTCGGCCGCCTCCCGGCTGATGCCGTAATAGCGGGCCAGCTCTTCGACATTCGCCAACTCTTCGGCATTCGCCAGATCGCCGGACCGGTGCGGATCGGTCGACAGGTAATCGCTGGCGGCCGAACATTCGACCCCACCGGCGACCACCACATCGGCCGCACCGGTCTGCACCATCATCGCCGCGGTGATCACCGCCTGCAGACCACTGCCGCAGCGGCGGTCGGTCAGGAATCCGGGCACCGCGAACGGCAGTCCGGCGACCCGTGCGGCCAGCCGGCTCAGCTCGGGGGCGCTGGCCCGGTTGTCGACACTGGCCATCGCGACATCCTCGATGCGCAGCGGATCGATGCCCGCGCGGGCGATCACCGCAGCAAGGACGGTCGAGGCCAGCCATTCCGGCGGCATACCGGACAGTGCGCCACCCTCGATCCCGCTCGGGGTCCGGACCGGCGCCACGATCGCGGCTCTCCTCATCTGGGTCACTCCTTCCCCCGGCCGGGCCGTCCGCGAGCAGCGGTCGCATCAGCGCACGTCAGCGGTTGAATCTCCAGAAAGGTGACCACACGTTTGTTGCCGCCGCGTGACGTTCGTGCGGCCGAAAAATCGACCTGCGGTTTCCTTGCTCGCGGGCGCGCTCGAATCCTGTTCTGTTTTAGGAGAGTTCGGCGGTTTCGCGGTCGGCTCGCCGCGGCCCGCGGGAGGCAGACCTCGATCGAATGTGGCGGAAATCACGGACCTGAGGGTGGGTCATGTTTGGCGGGACCTCGCTCACTCGATAGCCGGGTTGTCGTATGGTGCTCAGCATCACATTCGATTGCGGAGGTCACGGGGACCGTCCGCACAGCAGATCAGCGAGGCATCCACCTGTGAGTGCCGCACCGACCGCCACCCCGGAAACGGGCACCGGCGTCTTCAGCAAGACCAGGGCCGCCATCTCCGCGCGCACACTGCGCACCGACCGATGGTGGATCCCACCGCTAACGACGGCCGCAGGACTGGCCGCCTTCGTCATCTACGCGACGATCAGATCGTATGTGCGAACGGCATATTGGGTAGACGACTACCACTACCTGACGCCGTTCTACTCACCGTGTGTGAGCACCGACTGCGTCGAGGGCGCGCGTCACTTCGGCGCCTGGTTCGGCCATATCCCGGCGATCCTGCCGCTGGGCTTCCTGGTCCTGCCGTTCCTGCTCGGGTTCCGGCTGACCTGCTACTACTACCGCAAGGCCTATTACCGCGCGGTGTGGTTCTCGCCGCCCGCCTGCGCGGTCGCCGAACCGCACGCCAAGTACACCGGCGAGACCAAACTGCCGCTGATCATCCAGAACGCGCACCGCTATTTCTTCTATGTGGCCGTACTGGTTTCACTGGTCAACACCTGGGACGCGATCTACGCATTCCACGGCAAGACCGGCGGTTTCGGCTTCGGCCTCGGCAATATCGTGCTGCTCGGCAACGTGATCCTGCTCTGGGCCTACACCCTCTCGTGCCATTCCTGCAGGCACATCATGGGCGGCAAGCTCAAGCACTTCTCCGCGCACCCCGTGCGGTACTGGTTCTGGACCCAGGTCTCCAAGCTCAACACCCGCCATATGGCACTGGCCTGGACCACCCTCGGCACGCTGGTGCTGACCGACTTCTACGTGATGTTGGTTGCCAGCGACACGATTTCGGATCTGCGGTTCATCAACTAACCGCCCTCACAAACCAGGAGTTTCGCGGCCATGCCAGAAGTGGAACGGCACAAATACGACGTCGTCGTCATCGGTGCCGGTGGCGCCGGACTGCGCGCGGTGATCGAAGCACGCGAACACGGTCTGTCCGTCGCGGTGGTGTGCAAGTCATTGTTCGGCAAGGCGCACACCGTGATGGCCGAGGGCGGTTGCGCCGCCTCGATGGGCAATGCCAATGAAAAGGACAACTGGCAAACCCATTTCAAGGACACCATGCGCGGTGGCAAGTTCCTCAACAACTGGCGCATGGCCGAATTGCATGCCCAGGAGGCGCCCGACCGGGTGTGGGAGCTGGAAACCTATGGGGCGCTGTTCGATCGGACCGCCGACGGTCGGATCAGCCAGCGCAACTTCGGTGGCCACACCTACCCGCGACTGGCGCATGTCGGCGACCGC
Source organism: Nocardia sp. NPDC005998 (assembly GCF_040614395.1). Taxonomy (NCBI): domain Bacteria; kingdom Bacillati; phylum Actinomycetota; class Actinomycetes; order Mycobacteriales; family Nocardiaceae; genus Nocardia; species Nocardia sp. NPDC005998. Next base: position 108,384 of record NZ_JBEXUI010000002.1, read on the forward strand.
ACCGGACTCGAGATCATCCGGACCATGCAGCAGAAGATCGTTTCGCTGCAGCAGGAGGATTTCGCGGAGACCGGCGACTACGAGTCGCGCATCAAGGTTTTCGCCGAATGCACCATTACCGAACTGCTGAAGGACGGCGACCGGATCTCGGGCGCGTTCGGCTATTGGCGCGAGTCGGGGCGCTTCGTCCTGTTCGAAACGCCCGCGGTGGTGCTGGCGACCGGTGGCATCGGCAAGTCCTACAAGGTCACCTCCAACTCGTGGGAGTACACCGGCGACGGACACGCGCTGGCGCTGCGGACCGGGGCGACGCTGATCAATATGGAATTCCTGCAGTTCCATCCGACCGGCATGGTCTGGCCGCCCAGTGTGAAGGGCATTCTCGTCACCGAGGGTGTGCGCGGTGACGGTGGCGTGCTGAAGAACAGCGAAGGCAAGCGGTTCATGTTCGAGTACATCCCGCCGGTCTTCAAGGGGCAGTACGCCGAAACCGAGGAAGAAGCCGATCAGTGGTTGCGCGATAACGACTCCGCGCGGCGCACCCCGGATCTGCTGCCCCGCGATGAAGTGGCCCGCGCCATCAACTCGGAGGTGAAGGCGGGGCGCGGCACCGAACACGGTGGGGTGTACCTGGATATCGCCTCGCGGCTGCCCGCCGAGGAGATCCGGCGGCGACTGCCCTCGATGCACCATCAGTTCAAAGAGCTCGCGGATGTGGACATCACCAAGGAGCCGATGGAGGTCGGCCCCACGTGCCACTACGTTATGGGCGGCATCGAGGTCGATCCGGATACCGGCGCGGCCACCGTGCCCGGATTGTTCGCCGCGGGTGAGTGTTCCGGCGGTATGCACGGCTCGAACCGGCTCGGCGGCAATTCACTGTCGGACCTGCTGGTATTCGGTCGGCGGGCCGGACTCGGCGCCGCGACCTACGTCGAGGAACTGGCCGAGCGGCCAACGGTATCCGACACCGATATCAGCGCCGCCGCGAAAGCCGCGGTGGCGCCGTTCGATCCGCCTGTCGAAGGGACGGGGGAGAACCCGTACACCCTGCACACCGATCTGCAGCAGGCGATGAACGATCTGGTCGGCATCATCCGCAAGGAACATGAATTGCAGGAGGCCATCACGCGCCTGGCAGACCTGCGCAAACGCTTCGACAATGTGACGGTGGAGGGGCATCGGCAGTTCAACCCGGGCTGGCATCTCGCCCTCGACCTGCGCAATATGCTGCTGATCAGCGAATGTGTTTCGCAGGCAGCGCTTTTGCGCACCGAGAGCCGGGGCGGACACACCCGCGACGACTTCCCGACCATGGATGCGGCCTGGCGCAACAAGCTGCTGGTGTGCTCGATCGATCCCGCCGACGCGGACGGACCGGTGCCGGGCGTTCGGGTCGTTTCCGAGGACCAGATCCCGATGCGGGCCGACCTGCTCTCGCTCTTCGATCTCGGTGAGCTCGAAAAGTATTACAACCCAGCCGAACTCGCCTCCCATCCGGCAAGTTCGGTATCAGCCACGGAAGGCGAGGCGTAGGGAAAATGGGTTATGACGCCGAATTCCGCGTGTGGCGCGGCGATATCGACGGCGGTGAACTGCACGATTTCACCGTCGAGGTGAACGAGGGTGAGGTGGTGCTCGACATCATCCACCGCCTGCAGGCCACCCAGGCGCCCGATCTCGCGGTGCGGTGGAATTGCAAAGCGGGCAAATGCGGTTCGTGTTCGGCCGAGGTGAACGGTCGGCCGCGGCTGCTGTGTATGACCCGGATGTCGACGTTCCAGCCGGATGAACTGATCACCGTCACGCCGATGCGCACCTTCCCGGTGATCCGGGATCTGGTGACCGACGTGTCGTTCAACTACCAGAAGGCCAGGGAGATCCCGTCTTTCACGCCTCCCGACGATCTCAAGCCCGGCGACTACCGGATGCAGCAGGTCGATGTGGAACGCTCCCAGGAGTTCCGCAAGTGCATCGAATGCTTCCTGTGCCAGAACACCTGTCACGTGGTCCGCGACCACGAGGAGAACAAGGAAGCCTTCGCCGGTCCGCGGTTCCTGATGCGGATCGCCGAGTTGGAGATGCATCCGCTCGATGTGGCCGATCGCCGCAATCTGGCGCAGGACGAGCAGGGACTCGGACTCTGCAATATCACCAAATGCTGCACCGAGGTCTGCCCGGAGCACATCAAGATTACCGATAACGCCCTGATCCCGATGAAGGAACGGGTGGCGGACCAGAAGTACGATCCGCTGGTCTGGTTGGGCAACAAGCTCTTCCGGCGCTGACCCACCCTCGCGACCACCGGCCGGGATTCGATGCCCGGCCGGTCGGCGCACCCTTTATAACAACGCGACGACTCCGACGGCGACCATCCATACCAGCACGCCGACGAACAGCGACGATAGAAATGAGCCGGTGAGGACAAAGACACCCACCGCCGACACCGCGAAAAGCAGTGCCACGATCAGCCATTCCACCCAATCGCCCGGCCGCAACTTCTTGTACCGGGGATGGGAACTCTTGAGCCCACGGTCCACAAGTTGTTGTCTACCCGTAATCGTCAGCGGCAAACACAGTTTCGTTGTCGAATCTGCACTGTTTCGTGATCTCCCCGATCACATCTGATCACCGGGCATCGCACGGCCGTCAGGTGACCGGACCCGGCGGGCACTCCGCCGGGCGGGTCGCACTACTCGGGCCGGTCGAACTCACCATCGTGCACACCCGCGGTGAAGGCGGCCCATTCACCGGGCGTGAAGACCAGGACCGGGCCATCGGGATTCTTACCGTCGCGCAATGCGACGTGCCCCTCCGCTAGCAACGCCACCTCCACGCTGTCCTTTCCGGTGCCATCACCGGCCTTACGCCAGATAGCATCGGACAGATCAACATTCGCACCCTTGTTGATGCTCACGCCTCGCAACTCCCTCAGAACTCGCCACCCGCCACACCGGCGGTGCAGACATTCCATGCGCCCGGGGTGAAGACCAGGGCGGATCCACTCGGATTCTTGCTGTCGCGCACGCCGACCCGACCGCCATCCAGGAAGACGACGCAGTGCTTACCCGCGCCACTGCGGGTGAGCTCGAGCCACTGCGCGCCAACCAAATCCGTACTCATGCCACATACTCCTTCGCCACCTGCCGAAGCAGATGTCTGCTGGATTGAATATCCAGCGCACTGCGCTGGAGGCACTCGTGCGCACGATCGTACCGCCGGACATCGGCTTGTCTTTCGAGATAGAGATCCCCGGTCAAGCCCTCGGCGTACACCACAGGCGGCTCGACCGGCTGGCCCTTGCTATCGGTTCCGAATGCCAGAACCGTGAACGGTCCGGTGGAAACCCCGAGTGGAACACCGGCCGCGAACGGCAGAATACGCAGGCAGATATTGGGTTGGGTGCTGATATCGGCAAGATGACGTAGCTGCGCCGCCATCACTTTGGCGCCACCGACCACCCGGCGCAGGACCGATTCGTGCAACACCACATCCACCGTCGCCGGTACGGCCTTGCGGGTGATCAAAGCCTGGCGCTGCAACCGCAATTGGATACGCCGCTCGATTTCGGCATCCGAATCATCGGGATAGCCAGAGCGATTGAGGGCTCGGGCATAGTCGGCGATCTGGAACAGGCCGAGTACGAGTTCGGATTGGTAGCAGGCGAGTCGCCGGGCCGATGCCTCCAATCCGACGTAGACGTCGAAGTTCTCCGGGATGAGGTCGCCGTAGCCGTGCCACCAGCTCTTGACCGCGGCCTGCTGGGCCAGGCCCTTCAGGCCGTCGGACAGTTCGTCCGGGATGCCGTAGATGTGACACAGCTCTTGGATATCGATGGTACGAATGCGGTCTGCCTGGCCTTTTTCCAAGCGCTGCAGGGTGCTTGCGCCCCACTCCATCAGCCTGGACGCTTCGGCGATGGTGAGGCCCGCCTGCGTGCGCCAGTCCCGAAGATATCGGCCGAGTTGGCGTCTGGGTAGGGTAGAGGCGGTGCTGTCGGGGGATAGTCGGTCCGAAGGTTCGGTCCCGCGCGCGGCATCCCGGGAACTGTCTGACGCTCTTGCCGAACTCGCTGACACAGCACGCTCCGTTCTGTATTCAATTGCGACGTTCGCGGGTCCCTACGTCAGCACGCAGGCTTCCGCCTCCGGACCCGCGGCGCACACCGCGGGCTCGGATACAGACCCAAAGGTTTGCTCCGGGGCGACCCCACAAGCTCGGTTCCCCGTCACTTCGCTTGGGTAGCGGGTTGTTTCGTCCACTATGGAGAATCCTCCCTTCCCGGTTGGGTTTTGTGCTGGGAATTCGCGCCAAATCTTCGGATATCCCCCAAGGACGTCGTTCGTGACATGTCACGGTGGTGTGCTGGAAATGTGCCCGGAGTGAACAGGCGTCGTTCCCCTCGCTTGGTGAAAGCTCCGGGCACGCACAGTATTCGATGGCGACGCTCGCGGCGCCCTCCGTGGTCACGCAAGCTACCGCCTACGGGCGCGTCGCGAGCGTCGCAGGATTCGATGGCGACACTCGCGGCGCCCTCCGTGGTCACGCAAGCTACCGCCTACGGGCGCGTCGCGAGCGTCGCAGGAATCGCACGTAGGAACGAGGAGTCATGGCTGTAAGTGTCATAGCGTCGTCGTTGATGACCAGCGATTTGACCCCGCATCGAGCCCGCAGCGTCGGGCAGGAGAGCTGGGTGGTTTCCTATTTGCCCGGGCGCACCCTGACCTGTCCTCAGGCGGTTGCCGCCCTGCAGGTTGCTGAGGTGGTGCCAGCACTGCTCGGCGCGGTCGGCAATCTCGCCGAAGGGATCGGACTCACCCCACTCGAGGCCCTGGGGATGGCAATTCAGCAGGCCCCGTGGGACGACGGGCCGGTCTCCCGATACAGCCGACATGTCCGCTCGGTCCGCCGCCGGGCGGAGGTGGTCTGATGCAACTCACCAACCTGAATATGCATGTCGCCTCGCTACTGGCCTGTGGCAGCGACCCCGGTGTGCTGACAACCGAACAAGCCCACGCCGCAATGCAATTGCATATCGACTGCACCGTCGACCGGTGCCGGGTCCGCCGCGCGGCACGCACGACACTGGTCGAGGCGGGCAAATGTGTGTTGGACGAGCGCGCGCTGCCGTTATGAGCGCCGCCGAGCCGACAGCCATTATCTCGACCACCCGCCAGCACGGCGTTCCGGATGTGCTGCTGGACTGCCTTCGGGTGCTGCGGTGGGTGACTGCCGAATCGGTGGCCCATCGTCGGCATGCTGCCGACCGACCGGCGGATGAGCTGCCGAAACGTGTTGTCCGGCGACCGATCCGGTCAGTGCCAGGTGTGATCGGTGAGCGGGGTGCGCGGGCCGAACTTCGGCTTGTGCGCGTAACCGCTGATCTCCAGCAGGCGGACGGCCCGATAGCGGTGTGGCCGTAGCGGTTCCAGATATTCGACCATCGCGGCATCGTCGATGGGCTCTCCGAGCAGGGTCCAGCCGATGATGGCTGCGAGGTGGTAGTCGCCGACCGATAGGGCATCCGCATCGCCGAAGGCGCGCTGGCCGATCTCCGCTGCGGTCCATACTCCGATACCGGGCACCGTCCGCAGGCGCCGTGCGGCCACCGCGGGTTCCTCGGCGGCCGCCCGCTCCAGCGCATCCGCCAGCCGGGCCGCGCGCACGATCGTCTGCGCGCGCTGCGGCCCGACATTGGCGCGATGCCAGGTCCAGGACGGTATCTGGCGCCAGGTATCGGCATCCGGCGGCAGCAGCAATCCGGCGGGCGCCGGCCCCGGTGCGGGCGAGCCGAACTGCCGCACCAGCTTTCGCCAGGACGCGCGGGCGGAGACGGTATGCACCTTCTGTTCGAGTACCGCGGGCACCAATGCCTCGAAGACCAGGCCGGTGCGCAGCATGCGCAGTCCGGGGAAGCGGCGGTGCGCGTCGACGATCTTCGGATGTTCCGGGACGAAATCGGACAGATCCTCGTCCAGGCACAGCATATGGTCGAGACCGTCGAGGAATTCGGCGGCGCCGGGGCCCCAGGCGCGGGCGTCGACCGCATGACTACCGGCTTGGCTGAGGCGGTAGGTGACCGGGCCGGTCGGCATCCGGGAGGCATGCCAGTGCGCACCGTCGGTGGTGAGCTGGTGACACGGGTCACCGCGACCGCGGGAAAGCGGCGCGAGGGTTGGCGCGAGGTCGATCGGGCCCTCGGCGGTGACCGTCCTGGTCAGACCGGACCGGCTCTGGTCCGGTTCGGCCGTCTGATTGCGCACCGACCTATTGTGCCCGCCGGACCTGCGCGCGGACCTCTCGCCCACCGTTGCCGCGTGCGAATGTTGCGTGGCAAACCGGAGTTTCGGTCCGAGTGTGCGATTCTTGATAGAGATTCGACATAACCCCAGATACGCCGACATTTAGTAACGCGACAAATAGGTGTGGCGATATTGTTGCGTTCGGCAAATAGCTGGCAGTCGCCAAAACGGAGGTTTCGAATGATCACCACTGTGCTCAACTGGTTGCTCAATGCCTGGGGTGCGGTTTCCGCGGGCAGCTCGGGCTACCAGATTCCGCCCGGCACCCTGCCGTTTGGCAGCTGACACTCACTCGCCGAGCAGGAATTGCGCAAGGTGTAGCCCGCGGCGGCCGTTCAGCTGCGCCGCCTGGGTGCGACATGAGAAACCGTCCGCGATCAAGATCGAATCGTCTTGCGCGTTTCGCAGCGCGGGGAGCAAGCCATTCTCGGCGACCGCGACCGAAATGTCGTAGTGCCCGGACTGCATTCCGAAGTTTCCCGCGAGGCCGCAACATCCGGCGACCTCAGTCACATTTGTTCCCATGCTGGCTAACAGCTGGCGATCGGCATCGAAGCCGAGCACGGCATGGTGATGGCAATGCGGTTGGACCACCACGGATTGTCCGGTCCGCGGTGGCGGTCGCCAATTCGGCTGTTCGGCGAGGAACTCCGCGAGGGTGCGCACGGCCGCGGCGGTCGCGGCCGCACGGGGGTCCTCCGGTAGCAGTTCCGGCAAGTCCGCGCGCAGCACGGCCGTGCACGACGGTTCGAGGCCGACGATAATGCCGCCGCCGCGCACATGCTCATCCAGGGCATCCAGGGTCGCCCGCAATCGGGCTCGGGCGCCGTCGAGTTGACCGGTGCTGATCCAGGTGAGTCCGCAGCACACGCGCCGTCGGGGGATGCGCACCCGATAGCCGAGCGACTCGATCAATGCAACTGCGGCCAAGCCTATTTCGGGGTCGAAGACGTCGGTGAACGTATCGACCCACAGCATGACCTGCTGAGCCGCAACACCCGGCCCGTGCGCGGCGTCCGCCGATGGCAGGCCCGCCGGCGATCGGGCGATATCGGTCGACGCGATTGCCGGCGCTCGACCGGTCGTGGGCTCCGCTGCGCGCGGATGGTTCGACGAATCCGCCTGCTCGTTCAGCTCACGCCAGATGCGGCGGAAGCTGCGGTCCGCCAGCCGCGGAACCGCGCGGCGCGGATCCATTCCGGCGGCGCGCAAACCAATTCGGCGCAACCATCCGATATCCGCCGATGCGTTCACCGCGCGCGGCATTCGGCTCATGGCAGCCAGCCAGCGCGGCAGCCAACCCAGCGTGTAGTGATCGATCGGGCGCGGGCGGTGTCGGTACCGGCGGTAGAGCGCCTCGGACTTGTAGGTCGCCACATCGACCCCGGCGGGGCAGTCGGAGCGACATGCCTTGCAGGACAGGCACAGCTCGAGCGATTCGGCGACCGCCTCGGACGACCAGGGGAGTGCGCCGCGCACTACCTCCTGGAGCACACGGGCCCGGCCGCGGGTGCTGTCCTTCTCGTCGGCGGTGGCCAGATAGGACGGGCACATGAAACCACCGGTCGCCCGGGTGTCGGCACGGCATTTGCCGACACCGACACAGCGATGTACGGCCGCGGCGAGATCACCGCTGTCCTGTGGAAACGCGAAACCACCGGCACGTTCGATCGGACGCACACCGACCAGCCGCAGATCCGCATCGATCGGACGCGGGGCGACCAGTACGCCCGGATTCAGTACCTCGTCCGGATCGAAAAGTGCCTTGTACCCGGCGAATACGTCGAGTACATCCGGGGAGTACATGGCCGAGAGCAATTCCGAGCGGGCCCGGCCGTCACCGTGCTCGCCGGACAGTGATCCGCCGTAGCGGACCACCAGTTCGGTCGCGTCGTGCAGGAAGGTCCGAAAGCGTTGCGGCGCATCGGCAATGGGCAGATCGAGCCGGACGTGGATACAGCCGTCGCCGATATGGCCGTATAACAGACCGTCCACGCCGTGGTCGCTGGTCAGCGCGGCGAAATCGCGCAGATACGCGCCGAGGTGCTCCGGCGGGACGGCCGCGTCCTCCCAGCCCGGCCACGCCGGATGACCCGCCGGAGTGCGTCCGGCCAATCCGGCTCCTTCGGCGCGAATCCGCCAGAGTGCCGCGGCGACACCGGGATCGGTGACGATCTTGGCATCGAGCGCACCGACGCTTCGGCAGAGCTTTTCGGCCGCGGCATATGCCTCGGCGGCGGTGTCTGCGGCGGATTCGACGAACAGCCAGCCGCTGCCGCGCGGCAGTTCCGGTACGCCGCTGGTGGCGCCGCGGTGCACGCGCACGATATCGACCAGTCGCGCGTCGATGCCCTCGACGGCGATCGGATCACCTGCCATAACGGCCGCGATATCGTCCGCGGCGCTGGCGATATCGGGATAGCCGAGCACCGTGAGCACCGTGGCCGGTGGCAGCGGGACCAATGCCACCGTGGCCTCGAGCAATATCCCGCAGGTGCCCTCGCTGCCGACGAACGATTTGGCGACCGCGGAACCACGTTCCGGCACTAGATGTTCGAGCCCATAGCCGGAGGCCTGCCGATCGAATCGGCCGAGTTCGGTGCGCAGCACGGCCAGACTCGCCCTGGTGAATTCGGGCAGCCCGGGGATTGCCGACGGATCGTCCGCGAGCGTCCGCGCCGCACCGGTGCCATCGAGAATCCGCAGTTCACGCACATTGTCCGAGGTGCGCCCCCACGCCACCGCATGCGGTCCGCACGCATTGTTGCCGATCATCCCGCCGAGCGTGCACCGATTCTGCGTCGACGGATCGGGCCCGAACCGCAGTCCGTACGCCCCCGCCCGACGCTGTAGTTCCGAAAGGACGACACCCGGCTGGACCCGCGCCACCAGCTGCTGTGGGTCCAGCTCGCGGACGGCATTCATATGTCGACTGAAGTCGAGCACGATCCCCGGGCCGATGGCATTGCCCGCCACCGAGGTTCCCGCGCCCCGTGCGGTAATCGACAGCCCGTTGTTCTTGGCGAACTCGAGAGTGCGCGCCACATCCTCGTCCACGCGTGGGAACACCACAGCAGTGGGGAGCACCCGATAGTTCGACGCATCCGAGGAGTACTCCGCGCGTCTGCGTGCGGACGCGTCGACCTCACCTGCGATCGTGCGCCGCAAGCCCTCGACCACCCGCTCCTCGTCCACCCCGCCAGCCTATGCACGCCCGCGCCACCACCGCGAGATCCGCGCGCTTTATCGGGGTCCGCACTGTCACTCGACTTTCGCGGTGCTCGACGAACGGGTGTTCGGTGCACATCGCGGCATTACGGGGCATCGACGCCATCGTGATGGTGCTCGATCGCGTGGCCGTCGAAGGCCTGTGCCACGGCGAGGCTGTCCTCGTAGACATGGTGTCGGGTAATGAGACCGTTTTCGACAGTGAGATACAGGGCGAAACGGGAACGATAGGCGCGACCGGTGCCGCGGGCAGTTTGGCGAATTTCGCCTAGAACCACCGCATCTGGGCCATCGATCAAGATGCGTTCGATCACGGTGCCGACATGTTCGGGGATGTGGTGGCGGGCGATCTCGCGATAGTGCTCGGCGGCGTCGGCGCGGGTGGAGCGGTACTGAATCCACGGGGTCGCGGGTCGACCGTGCTCGTTGTCCGGCCAGTTCAGCTTCCAGTCGCTGACCGGGGCATACATCGCTGCGGTGGCGTCTGGATCGCCCACGCCGATTCGGCGCAGCAACTCCTCGACAACAGTACGGGTAGTGCTGGTCGCAAAGTCACTCATGGCTGCCATCCTGACCACACTGACCTACCCTGTCGATTACCTCCGGGGTATTGCTGTTCGCCGCAGACTTGTCCTTGGTGGGACAGGCGAATGCTCGCACATCGGCATGAGGGTGCACGGCGCTCAGTAGTCCAGCAAGCCCTGGCCGCGGTCCGGTGTGCGTGATTCAGCGAAGTTCGGCGGTGCCGATTACTTCGTTGGCGTCGGTGACAGTGCGCTCTGCGCCGATGTGGATGAGTCGTTGCGCCGGCGTGTTGTCTGCCGTCGTGACGGCCACGATGCGGTGGGCGCCCGTGTGCGCGGCGGCATCGAGCAGCTGCCGGGCGACCACTGTGCCGATCCCCTGGCCCCGATCGGAACGACCGATCCAAATACCCGCTTCCACGCTGTCACCGTCGGGTTGGAGCCGGGCAGCACCGACGGCTCGCCCGGCGACAGTAATGAGATAGGTGAGTTCCGTCGGCCGGATCGGATGAAGGGCACGGTCACGATGGAATTCGAGGAAGGCACGGCGACGCTCGAGCGTCCATCCCGGTGGGCCTGGAACGACCGGCATCACCTCGAGCGGATCGGCGTCGGTGACCGCGGCCTCCAGCAGCAGCGGCAGATTGTCTGCGGTGAGCTGGACGAGAATCACGGACGGCGGCGCTGTCACACCGGACGACCTTTCCATCGGATCCGGCATCAGACAACAGATTTTCCGCAGCGTGGCCCTACTGGTGCGGAGTCCGAACATCCGATCGTCGGCCTTACAGATCAATGGGGAAGTTGCCTCGAGTGGCGGTTTCAGCGGCTTCGGCGGCTCCGGCGGTTCCGAGGATTCAGCGGTCCCGAGACTCCGGCGGTCCCGAGACTCCGGCGGTCCCGAGACTTCAGCGGTCCCGAGACTCCGGCGGTTCCGAGACTCCGGCGGTCCCGAGACTCCGGCGGTCCCGAGACTCCGGCGGTCCCGAGACTCCGGCGGTCCCGAGACTTCAGCGGTCCCGAGACTTCAGCGGTCCCGAGACTTCAGCGGTCCCGAGACTCCGGCGGTTCCGAGACTCCGGTGGTCCCGAGACTCCGGACGTTTCAGCGGCTCCAGTACTTCAGCGGCTCCAGTGCTTCAGCGGCTCCGGACGTTTCAGCGGCTCCAGTGCTTCGGCGGCTCCGGTGCTTCGGCGGCTTCGGCGGCTCCGGCGGCTTCGGCGCCACAGTCGATTCGGCAAATTGGCTCTGTGCGGATTCCGCGAAGGCTGTGGCCGGTTCGCTGTGCGCGGAATCGGGGCGGAATGGGCTTGCTCTCAACCTTTGTTGAGGTCTTAGTGTCGGTGCCCAGGTGTTCGATGGGTGGGGAGCGAGAGGGAGTACCAGGTGAGTATCGAATCGGTGGCGTGGAGCCAGATGTACCGACGGGCCAACGCGCCGCAGGAGCAGCGGCCGTTCCGGCTCGCGACGGCCGAGCGCATCCTGCGGTTCGCGGGGCCGCATCGCCGCCGGATCGGTGCGTTCTTGCTGTTCAGTGTGATATCCGCACTGCTGGCTGTGGCCACGCCGGTGCTGGCCGGCCGGGTCGTCAATGACATCGTCGGCGGGGCCGCGCCGCGGGTGGTCGTCATCCTCGCGATGGTGATCGGCGGGCTCGCGGTGGTCGATGCCGCACTCGGGCTGCTGATTCGCTGGCTGTCCTCGCGCATCGGTGAGGGGCTGATCCTGGATCTGCGGACCGCCGTCTTCGATCATGTACAGAAGATGCCGGTCGCGTTCTTCACCCGGACCCGCACCGGCGCGCTGGTCAGCCGGTTGAACAGCGATGTGATCGGGGCGCAGCGCGCGTTCAGCGACACCCTCTCCGGAGTGGTCACGAATCTGGTCACCCTCGCGCTCACGCTCGCCGTCATGGTCCGTATCTCCTGGCAGATCACCCTGCTCGCACTGGTGCTGCTGCCGGTGTTCGTGGCTCCGGCCCGGCGGATGGGCAATCGGCTCGCTGGCATGCAGCGCGAGGCGGCCGGACTCAATGCTGCCATGAGCACCCAGATGACCGAACGGTTCTCCGCACCCGGCGCGACCCTGGTGAAGCTGTTCGGGCGGCCGCAGCAGGAGTCCGAGGAATTCGCGCTGCGGGCGCGCCGGGTGCGCGATATCGGGGTGCGCACGGCGATGCTGCAGACCGTCTTCGTCACCTCACTGACCCTGGTTTCGGCGCTGGCGCTGGCCCTGGTCTACGGACTCGGCGGTTGGTACGCGCTGCGCGGGCAGTTGGATGCCGGTGCGGTGGTATCGCTTTCGCTACTGCTGACCCGGCTCTACACGCCGCTGACCGCACTGGCCAGCGCGCGGATGGAGATCATGTCCGCGCTGGTGAGCTTCGAGCGGGTCTTCGAGGTGCTCGATCTGCGGCCGCTCATCGAGGACGCACCCGATGCCGTCGCGGTGCCCGCGGGTCCGGTCGCGGTCGAGTTGGACGATGTCAGCTTCGGATACCCCTCCGCCGACAAGGTATCGCTGGCCTCGCTGGAGGATGTCGCGACGCTGGACACCCGCGGCGGGGTCGAGGTACTGCACAATGTGTCGCTGCGGGCCGAACCCGGTCAGCTCGTCGCGCTGGTCGGCTCCTCGGGCGCCGGAAAATCCACGGTGGCCCAACTCGTTTCCCGGCTCTACGACGTGGACAGCGGTGCGGTGCGGCTGAACGGGACCGATGTGCGCGCACTGAGCACGACCTCGATCCGCGATACCGTCGGCCTGGTCACCCAGGACGGCCACCTGTTCCACGACACGATTCGCGCCAATCTGCTGCTGGCCCGCCCGGAGGCGACCGAGGCGCAACTGTGGGATGCGTTGCAGCGGGCCCGGTTGCGCGATCTGGTCGAGTCGCTGCAGGACGGTCTGGATACCGTCGTCGGCGAGCGCGGTTACCGACTCTCCGGCGGTGAACGCCAGCGGTTGACCATCGCCCGGCTGCTGCTGAAGCAACCGCGCGTGGTGATCCTCGACGAGGCGACCGCATCGCTGGACTCGACCTCGGAAGCCGCTGTCCAAGAGGCGCTTTCGGAGGCGCTGGACGGACGCACGGCACTGGTGATCGCCCATCGCCTATCCACCATTCGCGCCGCCGACCAGATCCTGGTGCTCGAGGACGGCCGAATCGTGGAACGCGGCACGCACACCCAGCTGCTGGCCGCCGACGGCCGCTATGCCGAGTTGTACCGCACGCAGTTCGCGGAGGAACCGGTCACCGTGGCGGCCTGACCGGCTCCGTCCGTCCGGTCGGTTGGCTCGAAATCGATTGCGGCGACTATGTCGGAGTCGCCGCAGTCGTCGGGCCAACCGTCTTCGACTACCTCGCACAGAGGCTGGGTTCGCGACGGCCGCTCCGGCAAGATGCGCTGGACCAGGCCTAGCGCGCTAGGCCTGGTCCAGCAGTTCCGACCTCGAATTCAGGTCTACGGCAAAACCAGTTCCGGGCTGTAGATACGAGCGATCCCCTGGCCGTTTTTGGTGACTTCGGTGAAACTGACATAGCGATGACCGGTCTTCGCCAGTGCCGCATCCACAGTCAACGGCGGGGAGGGATACCTTCCGTCCAGGCAAGGGAATTCGCCACTGGTAGCGACCACTTCATCGCTCGCCCCGCTGGCATAGGCATCCTTATCCACCACGGTCACAGCCATGGTGCAATTTTCGCGGGTGATGGTGTTGTTCTTCACCGTGAGGCCGCCAAATGCCCTGGGTACGCCATTCTCGACGTAGACACATGACTCCACCTCCGCGGAGCCATCATTCGACAGATAGGGGCCCATGCAGCTGTAAGGGCTATCCGGGGTGGCAACGGCCTCCGGTGCCATCAAGAGCAGTGGCGCCGCACTGGCGAAAACGCAAGACAGGACACGTGACAACGAACCGATGGGCATGTAAGACCTTTCGATTTCAGATGATTCAGATCTGCGACGAAGGAACTCATCCCAGCTTGTATACGTCATCCGTTCGGCCAGGTAGCCACCGGGATCACTCCTGTTCGGTCGCGAGCGTGAGGTAGCGGTGCAGTCGTGAGGTAGCGGTGCAGTGATGTTTTTGGGATGCCGGTCTTGCTCGCGATTTCGCCGAGGCTGTTTCCCTGCTCGCGAGGCAGTGGGGCGTAGTCGATCTTGTCGTCGGGCCAGGTGGTGGGTCGGCCGATGTGGCGGCCTTTGGATTCGGCGACGGCGCGGGCGGTGCGCTCGACGGTGAAGGTGCGCTCCATCTCCGCGAGCAGCAGGAACGCGATGCGGGCCATGCCCTCCGGCGGTATTGATCGGGATGGTCGGCCAGCGTGAACACGCCGATTCCGCGGCCTGATCGGAAGCCCGGCCCGATCACATCGAGCCGGGCCTTACGGTTGCGATCAGAATTCGCCAGCGACACCGAAGACGGTGCGGCCGGAATGGGCGCCGCGCTGGATGGCGCGCAGCACCTTTTCGGCGTCGGTGATCGGGGCGAAGTTCTCGATCGTCGAAAGGTGCTGGGGCCGAAGCTCATTGGCGAGTCGGGACCACAGGGCGCGGCGCTTCTCGATCGGGACATAGGCGGAATCGATGCCGAGCAGGGATACGCCGCGCAGGATGAACGGCATGACGGTGGTGGGCAGATCCGAGCCACCGGTCAGTCCGCTCACCGCGACCGAGCCGCCGTAGCCGATGGCACTGAGGATGTAGGCGAGGGATTTGCCGCCGACGCTGTCCACCGCACCGGCCCAGGTGGCCTTCGACAGCGCGCGGAGTTTGGCGTCGGGATCCTGCGGCAGTCGGCCGATCACCTCGTTGGCGCCGAGTTCGGCGAGCAGGTCGCCCGCATCGGTCTTGCCGGTGGAGGCGATCACCTCGAAGCCGAGACCGGACAGGATATCGATGGCCACGCTACCCACGCCGCCCGTCGCGCCGGTGACCAGCACCGCGCCGGTCTCCGGGGTGAGTCCGTGATCGAGCAGGCCCTGCACGCTCAGTGCGGCGGTGAAACCGGCGGTGCCGAGCGCGGCCGCGTCGCGGGTGTCCAGACTGTCCAGCTTGACCACCCAGTCGGCGGGCACCCTGGCATATTCGGCGAAACCGCCGTTGTGCGAGACGCCGATATCGTAGCCGTGCGCCACCACCAGGTCGCCCGGGGCGAAATCGTCGACTTCGGAGGAGAAGACCTCACCGGTGATATCGATGCCGGGAATGATCGGATAGTTGCGGACCACGCCACCGCCCGCGGTGATCGCCAGTCCGTCCTT
Organism: Nocardia sp. NPDC005998; assembly: GCF_040614395.1. Taxonomy (NCBI): domain Bacteria; kingdom Bacillati; phylum Actinomycetota; class Actinomycetes; order Mycobacteriales; family Nocardiaceae; genus Nocardia; species Nocardia sp. NPDC005998. The sequence goes on from NZ_JBEXUI010000002.1 coordinate 123,704, forward strand.
GTAGTTCGCGCTCGAGTAATGCACCTTGATCGTGACTTCGCCCGGCCCGAGGAAGTCCTCGTCGACCTGCTGCCGGGTGAGCACGATCCCGCTGTCCGATTCGTGTGCCACCATCGCCAAGAACTCCATGCCGACGAGCATACGAGCGTGGCCGGTGCCCCCGACAGATCCCGCGGCCACATCGACCCCACCGCCGTGTCGATACGAAGGCGTTATGCCTCATTCGGGAACCAGTTCGAGTCGGACGCCGAGGAGGCGGACCGGGCGATCGAGTTCGAAGCGATCGATAATGCGCAGGGCGGTTTCGACGATCGTCGCGATATCGGTGGTCGGCTCGGGCAGCTTTTCTTGTTTGCTGCGGGTGTAGAAGGTATTGGTGCGGACGGTCACCGCGACGCGCAGCGGAATGCGACCGGCGGCGGCCATCTCCTCGGCCACCTCGGTGGCCAGGCGCGCGACCTGGGCCCGGATCTCCGCCGGATCGGTCAGGTCGTGTGGAAAGGTTTCGGATTTGCTGCGCCCCACCGGAATTCGCGGTTCGGTCGTCACATCGGTATCGCCCTTGCCATGACCGAGGACCCACAGATACGGCCCGGTATTCGGGCCGAATTCGGCGGCTAGGCGATGCCGGTCGGCGGCCATCAGGTCGGCGACGGTTTCGATGCCGAGTTCGGCCATCCGGGCCGCGATCCGATTTCCGATGCCCCACAACGCGTTTGTCGGACGATGCGCCATGACCTCGACCCAGTTCGCGGCGGTGAGCCGGAACATGCCCGCCGCCGCGCCGTCGGTATCGGCGGGTGCGGCCGAGGATTTGCCCGCGGACTTGGCGAAACCGGTCGCCAGCTTGGCCGTGAGCTTGTTGTCGCCGATGCCGATGGCGCAGGTCAGATCCAATTCGGCAATGGCGCTTCGGATTTCGCGTGCCAGCTGCTCGGGATCGTCGGTATCGGCGGCGAGGAAGGCCTCGTCCCAGCCCCATACCTCGACGCGGCCGGGGAAGGTCCGCAGCAGCGCCATGACCTCGTCTGAGGCCTCCTCGTAGGTGGCCATATCCAGCGGCAGGAAAATACCGTCGGGGCATTTGCGTTTGGCCGAGCGCAACGGCATTCCCGCGCGCACCCCGAATGCCCTGGCCGGATAGGACGCGCAGGTCACGACCTTGCGCGGTTCGTCGGGATCGCCATTGCCGCCCACGATGACCGGCAGGCCGCGCAGCTCGGGATGGCGGCGGAACTCCACCGCCGCCTGGAACTGGTCGAGATCGACGTGCAGCAGCCACCTGGACAATTCCGCCTCCCCGAAACTTTTGCCGGTCGTGGGTGGGTGGAGAAGTTGTTGTGATCGGACGTTACTCCGGCCGTACGATCGCAGCAGACGAGCAAGGGGAATATTCCGATGACCGATGCACAGGACAACCTGCCCGCGGTGCCCGCGGTCAAGGTCGGCGATATCGATCGCGAGGTGGCGGCCCGGCAGCTGCAGCTCGCCGTCGACGAGGGTCAGCTCGACCTGATCGAGCTGGATAAGCGGCTGGTCGCGGTGTATTCGGCGCAGACGTCGACCGAACTCGTCGCCGCCACCGCCGACCTGCCGGTGGTCGCGGCGGCCCGCGAACCGATCGAATTGCGCACCGGAAGTGGCTCGCGGGTGAAGGACGGTGAGTGGATCGTCCCGGCCGAGATCACGGCCGAATGCAGTTCCGGCGCCATCAAATTCGACTTCACCCGGGCACTGTGCCCGCATCGCGAGGTCGCGGTGCACATATCCGTTCGGTCCGGCACCGTCCAGCTGATCGTGCCGCGCGGCTGGCGGATCGATCTCGATCGGGTACAGACCAAGAGCGGCGCCATCAAGAACAAGGTGACCGAGGGCGGTCTGCCCGGGGCGCCGCTGCTGCGGGTCGACGGCGAGATCGGCTCCGGGACGGTGGTCGCGAAGTATCCGCGCCCGCCGCGGCGATCCTTGCTGGCCTGGCTGCTGCGTCGGCCCCGTCCTGCCGCCTGACCGCTGCATAGCGACCGGTCGGGCATTGCGCCACGGCCCCCACTGCCGTCGCGCGCGAACTCGCCGCTGCCGCCTGGCAGGCACTGGGCACCACGAACGATTGAACCACTCGGCAACGGAGACCTCATGCCCACGATCGCCCTCGACCTGGACCTGGCGCGACAGGTGCTCGCCGCACAGCCGTTCGCACAGCTGGTCGGCACCGAGATCGCCGCATTCGGCGACGGCGCCGCGACCCTGATCATTCCCATCCGGCCCGAGTTGAGCCAGCAATTCGGCTTCGTCCACGGCGGCGTGGTGTCCTATGCGGCCGATAACGCACTCACCTTCGCGGCCGGTACGGTGCTCGGCGCCAATGTCCTCACCGGTGGTTTCACCATCAGCTACCTGCGCCCGGCCGCGGGCACCCGGCTGCGTGCCGAGGCCACCGTCACCGGATCGACGCGCCGCCAAGCCGTCGTCTCCTGCGAAATCTATGCCGAGGGCGCGGAAGCGGAGCCGGTGCTGTGCGCGGTCGCCCAGGGCACCGCGCGCTCGGTCGAGCGCGAACTGGGGGCGAACGGCAACGCGTGAGCGGTAGCGCGCTTCGAATCGCGCCACGGCAGTCT